>DATDGI010000025.1:0-12851 GCA_036522155.1 Streptosporangiaceae bacterium | reverse complement strand
GCCCGCGTCGTAGCGGTCGATCCCGAAGATGGCCCTGGCCACCTCGCTGCGGCCGGAGCCCACCAGGCCCGCCAGCGCCACGATCTCCCCGGCCCGCACGGTAAGCGAGATATCGGTGAACACCCCTTCCCGGGTGAGCCGCTCCACCCGGAGCACCTCGCCGCCGGCCTGGCCGCGTTCACCGGCCGCGCGTTCCGGCATGTCCCGGCCGACCATCGCCCGGACCAGGTGGTCGGGGGTGAGGCCGGCCACCGGGCTGTCCATCACCTGGCGGCCGTCGCGCATCACGGTCACGCGCTGGCAGATCGCGAAGACCTCCTCCAGCCGGTGGGAGATGAACAGCACCGCGGCCCCGGCGTCGCGCAGCGCCCGGACCACGTCGAACAGCCGGGCCACCTCGGTCAGTGACAGGGCGGCGGTCGGCTCGTCCATCACGATGACCCTGGCGTCCAGCGACAGCGCCTTGGCGATCTCCACGATCTGCTGGTCGGCAATGGACAGGCCGCGGGAGATCCGGCCCGGGTCGAGCCGCACCCCGAGCCGCTCGAACAGCGCCTGTGCTTCGGCCCGCATGAGCCGCCGGTCGATCCGCCGCCCGGGCCGCAGCGGCTGGCGCCCGATGAAGATGTTCTCGGCCACGGTCAGGTCGGGGAAGAGGGTTGGTTCCTGGTAGATCACGGCGATACCGGCGGCCTGGGCGGCGGCCGGGCCGGCCAGCACCACCGGCTGGCCGCCCATCAGCAGCTGGCCCTGGTCCGG
This sequence comes from Streptosporangiaceae bacterium, assembly GCA_036522155.1. Taxonomy (GTDB): domain Bacteria; phylum Actinomycetota; class Actinomycetes; order Streptosporangiales; family Streptosporangiaceae; genus UBA9676. The sequence goes on along the minus strand of DATDGI010000025.1, from coordinate 12,092 downwards.
CTGGTGCACCCCGGCCAGCATCTTCACCACGGTGGATTTGCCGGCCCCGTTCTCCCCCACCAGCGCGTGCGCTTCCCCGCCGTACAGCTCGATCGAGGCATCCGCCACCGCCTGCACGGCACCGAACGCCTTGCGCGCATGGACCACCGACAGCAGCGGAACCGGCCCGGTGCCGCCGTCAGCAACCAAGGCTCGCTCCCTTCTGCCGCCGCGGCCGGATGCCTGCCGCCCGTGCCGCGAGACGCCTGCCGCCCCGCGCGGTGAGCGGCCTGCTGGCTCCCGCCGCGGGACGCCTGCCGCCAGGCGGGGTGAGCTGCCTGCTGGCTCCCGCCGGGAGACGCCTGCCGCCCCACGGGGTGTGCTGCCCTCTGGCTCCCGCGGAGAGACGCCCGGCCGCCCCTCGCAGCGAGACGCCCGCCTGCCCCTCCCGTCGAGGGTGTAACGTTTCAAATATGACAAGCAGTGTCCGGCCAGGTTACGTACGTGTCAATAGGCCGGCCCGCACATGGTTGAATCGTTACATAACCCCCGAGTAACTACCGGCCGGCCCGGCCAAAACCGGTACAGACATGGGGCGCTAGGGTCGTCATCCGGACCCGGACGCTCTCCGGCTGCGTGCCTGGTGGCGCCCGCTCGCTGCGGCGCTGGCCCGGTTGACACGTTCCAATAGGGCCCAGCACACTGGCGGCACAGGAGGGCACCGTGGCCAACGCGCCGGTCAGCATCAGGGAGGTCGCCGCCCACGCGGGCGTCTCCGTGGGCACCGTGTCCAATGTGCTCAACCGGCCCGACGTGGTGGCCGAGCACACCCGCCGCCGGGTGCAGGCGGCGATCAAGCAGCTGGGCTTCATCCGGAACGAGTCGGCACGCCAGCTCCGGGCCGGGCGCAGCCGGACCATCGGGCTGGTCGTGATGGACGTGGCCAACCCGTTCTTCACCGACGTGGCCCGCGGGGTGGAGGACGAGGCCAGCGAATCCGGGCTGGCCGTCATCCTGTGCAACAGCGACGACCAGCAGGCCAAGGAGACGCATTACCTGGAGCTGCTGGAGGAGCACCGGGTTCAGGGGATCCTGATCACCCCGGTGACCGGCGCGCACGAACGGCTGGCCCGGCTGCAGCGGCGGGGCACCCCGGTGGTGCTGGTCGACTCCAGATCACCGACCCGCGGCCAGTGCTCGGTATCCGTGGACGACGTGCTCGGGGGCGACCTCGCGGTAACCCACCTGCTGGCGGCGGGCCACCGCCGGATCGCCTTCGTCGGCGGGCCGCTCAGCATCCGGCAGGTAGCCGACCGGCGCGAGGGTGCCATCCGGGCGCTGGACCGGGCCGGGATCAGCGCCGGCCAGCTGCCGGTGATCGAGACACCCGCGCTCAACGTCGCGGCCGGGCGGGTGGCGGGCGCGGCCATCGCCGACCTGCCCGCCGGGCAGCAGCCGACCGCCGTCTTCTGCGCGAACGACCTGCTTGCGCTGGGCGTGCTGCAGGAGATGACAACCCGCCGGATCGCCGTCCCGGACAGCGTCGCCATCGTCGGCTACGACGACATCGAGTTCGCCGCCGCCGCGGCCGTGCCGCTGTCCTCGGTCCGCCAGCCCCGGCAGCAGCTCGGCCGGACCGCCGCCCAGCTGCTGCTGGACGAGGCCCTGGGCGGGGCGTCCCATCAACACCGCCAGGTCGTGTTCGAGCCCGAACTGGTGATCCGCCAGTCCAGCCAGGCGAGCCCGGCCCGGCCACGGGCGGCCCGCGCCGCCCGCCGCTCCCCCCGCCCGGTCGCTGCCCCCCCGGCGACCGGCTGCGCCGACACTGCGGCCGAGGCCGCGGGCTAGGCCATGCGCGTCGCCCTGTTCATCACCTGCCTGGCCGACACCTTGTTTCCCGACGTCGGCAAGGCGACCGTGCGGCTGCTGGAGCGGCTCGGCCACGAGGTGGAGTTCCCGCCGGCGCAGACCTGCTGCGGGCAGATGCACACCAATACCGGGTACCTCAAGGACGCGCTGCCGCTCGTCCGCCACTACGCCGACGTGTTCGCCGGCTGTGAGGCGATCGTGGTGCCGTCCGGCTCGTGCACCGGCTCGGTCCGGCACCAGCACGCCATGGTGGCCCGCCGGTTCGGGGACGAGGCGCTGGCCCGCCGGGCCGAGGAGGTGGCCGCCCGCACCTATGAGCTGTCGGAGTTCCTGACCGACGTGCTGGGTCTTGACGACGTCGGCGCCTACTACCCGCACCGGGTCACCTACCACCCGACCTGCCACTCGCTGCGGCTGCTGCGGGTGGGCGACCGCCCGCTCCGGCTGCTGCGCCACGTTGCCGGGCTGGACCTGGTGGAGCTGCCGGACGCCGACGTGTGCTGCGGTTTCGGCGGCACCTTCGCGGTCAAGAACGCCGACGTGTCCACCGCCATGCTGGCCGACAAGATGCGGTCGGTGCTGGCCACCCGGGCGGAGGTGTGCACCGCCGGGGACAGCTCCTGCTTGATGCACATCGGCGGCGGGCTGTCCCGGCTTCGGGCGGGCACCCGCACCGTGCACCTGGCCGAGATCCTCGCCAGCACCAGGGACGGACCATGACCACCCCCATACCTAACGCGCCGCGCGGGGTCGGCCACCTGCGCGGGCGCGAGCCGTTCCCGGTGGCCGCCCGCAAGGCGCTCGCGGACACCCAGCTGCGGCGGAACCTGGCCAGGGCCACCACCACCATCCGCGCCAAACGCGCCGCGGTGGAGGCCGAGCTGCCGGACTGGGAGGAGCTGCGCGCGGCCGGCCAGGCGATCAAGGCGCACACCATGCGCCACCTGGATGACTACCTGACCGAGCTGGAGCGCCAGGTGACCGCCCGGGGCGGCACCGTGCACTGGGCCACCGACGCCAACGAGGCCAACCGGATCGTGACCGGCCTGGTCCAGGCGACCGGCGCGACCGAGGTAGTGAAGGTCAAGTCGATCACCACCGACGAGATCGGGCTGAACGACGCGCTCGCCCAGGCCGGCATCCACGCCTACGAGACCGACCTCGCCGAGCTCATCGTCCAGCTGGGCCATGACCGGCCGTCGCACATCCTGGTGCCCGCGATCCACCGCAACCGGGCCGAGATCCGCGAGATCTTCCTGCGTGAGATGCCGGACGTGGACCCGGGCCTGACCGACAGCCCGCCCGCACTCACCGAGGCCGCCCGGCTGCACCTGCGGCGCGCCTTCCTGGCCGCCCGGGTCGGCATCAGCGGCGCCAACTTCGCCGTCGCCGAGACCGGCACGCTCTGCGTGGTGGAGTCGGAGGGGAACGGCCGGATGTGCCTGACCCTGCCGGAGACGCTGATCACCGTCATGGGGATCGAGAAGGTGATCCCGTCCTGGCGGGATCTGGAGGTGTTCCTGCAGCTGCTGCCCCGGTCCTCGACCGGCGAGCGGATGAACCCGTACACCTCGATGTGGACCGGGGTGACGCCGGGCGACGGGCCGCAGGCGTTTCACCTGGTGCTGCTGGACAACGGCCGCACGGCCACGCTGGCCGACCCGACCGGGCGGCAGGTGCTGCACTGCATCCGCTGCTCGGCGTGCCTGAACGTCTGCCCGGTCTACGAGCGCACCGGCGGCCACGCCTACGGGTCGGTCTACCCCGGCCCGATCGGCGCCGTGCTGTCGCCGCAGCTGACCGGGGTGGAGGACAACGCATCGCTGCCGTACGCCTCGTCGCTGTGCGGGGCCTGCTACGACGCCTGCCCGGTGAAGATCGACATCCCGACCGTGCTGGTCCACCTGCGCGCCCGGCACGTGGAAGAGGCGGCGGACGGGCACCGGGTGCCGAGCCCAGAGGCGGTCACCATGGCCGCGGCCGCCTGGGTGATGGCCAGCCCGGCCCGCTGGGCCGCTGCCCAGCGGGCCAGCCGGCTCGGCCGGGCGCTCGGCCGCGGCGGCCGGATCCGGCGCCTCCCGCCGCCGCTGTCCGGCTGGACCACGGCCCGGGACGCCCCGTCACCGCCGGCCCAGACCTTCCGCGAGTGGTGGCGGGCCGAACGCGGAGGCCGCCGATGACCGGCCGCGACCTGGTGCTGGCCCGGATCCGCACCGCCCTCGGCCCGCCGGGACCGGATGACGACGTGCCGCGTGGCTACCGGACGCGTGGCGACGTTGATCCGGAGCAGTTGCTCGACCGGCTGGCCGACCGGCTGCGCGACTACGGCTGCACCGTCCACCGCACGGCACCGGACCAGGTGATGGCGACCGTGGCGGCGGCGCTGGCGGAGCGGGGCGCGCGCCGGGTAGTGGTCCCGTCCGGGCTGGAGCTCACCGGCCTGCCGGCTGACATCGAACCCGTCGAGGACGACGGCCTCTCCCCCGCCGAACTGGACGCGCTGGACGGGGTCGTCACCGGCGCCGCGGTGGCGATCGCCGAGACCGGCACCATCGTGCTGGACGGGTCACCGGACCAGGGCCGCCGCGCGCTGTCCCTGGTCCCCGACTACCACCTGTGCCTGCTCCGGGCCGGTCAGGTGGTCGCGCTGGTCCCGGAGGCGCTGGCCAGGCTCGATCCCGCCCGCCCGCTCACCTGGATCAGCGGCCCCAGCGCTACCAGCGACATCGAACTGGACCGGGTCAACGGCGTACACGGCCCCCGCACCCTGGAAGTCATCCTCACCAACCCCGCCTAACCGGCGAAGGATGCCAGACTTGGACGATTGTGGTCGTGGTAGCCGCCCAAAGCGCCCAACTCCGGCCATAGTCCTGGCAGCGGGATGTGGCAGCACCCCCGCCATGCGGCAGGGCACGATTGCCGTCGATCATGCTGATTTGCTGGGCTACAGTCGCGGGTCCACCGGCTCGGACTCGAGAGCGAGGACGGCGAACACACACTGGTGCACCCGCCACAGAGGCTCGCCGCGCGCGGCCCGGTCGAGGGCCTCGAGTCCAAGCGCGTATTCACGCTGGGCCAGCGAGCGCTTGTGTCCGAGGCCGCGGGAGCGCAGTCGTTCCAGGTTCGCCGGTTCGGTGTAGTCCGGGCCGTAGATGATCCGCAGGTATTCGCGTCCGCGGACCTTCAGCCCCGGCTGAACAAGTCCCTTGCGTCCGTGGGTCAGGTTTGCGGCAGGCTTGACCACCATTCCCTCTCCGCCTGTCGCTGTCAGTTCCGACCACCAGTCGGTCGCCGACTTCACCGAGTCTGGGTCGGTGGTGTCCGCGAACACCCGGCGAGTTGGCGCCACGAGCGCAGCGTCGGCGGCGACAAGCCGGTCAGCCATGTCGAGATGCCAGGCGTGCGGCCGTTCGTGGTGGGCAGTGCCGTCTGTCGCCAGCACCTGGAATGGCGCGATACGTACGCCTGCCAGCCCGTCGGTCGGCCAGTAGTAGCGCCGGTAGGCATCGGTGAAGGCCGCGGCGTTCATCTCTCTGCTGCGGGTGCGCTCGAGGAGGTCGCCGACGTCGAGACCAGCCGCGGCAGCCTGGCCGAGCACGCTTACGGCTACGGGCAGTGACGCGCGTGCGGCCGCGCCAACGGCCGCGTACTGGTCCCTGAGCAACTGGCCGGCCTTGGCGCTCCAGGGCAGCAACTCGGCATCTAGCAACAGCCAGGGCGTCGCGAGCTCATCGAACAGCCCGGCGGTTTCCGCGGCGGCACGCAGTCGATCCACGAGTTGCGCGGTGAGCTCGTCGGAGAAGAATGGACGTCCGGTCCGCGTCCACACCGCGCCCAACTGGTCACCGGGCGCACCGAATCTGGCGCGTGCCGTCTCTAGCGAGCGGCACACCAGGGCCACTGCGCGCGAGCCCATGTGTTTCTCCTCGCACACCACGTGGTCGACGCCGTCGGCCCGGAAGACATCGAAGGCCTGCTCCGGATGTTCGAGCAGGCCCGGCCGCGGCGAGGTGGCGACCGGGCTCATCGTCGGAGGCAGGTAGAGCAGCCATCGCGGGTCGATCGCGAACCGGCTCATCACCTCGAGTGCGGCAGCCGCGTTCTCCTCCCGTATCCCGATGCGCTTTTGGTATCGCGTCTCGACGACTCGGGTGGCGGTCACGTCAGTGATGTCGAGGACTTCCGGGTCACGGCGACCTGCGATGTCGGGCACGACGGCATCGGGGTTGGCGTGGAACGGCTTGGCCGGCTGGTAGTAGACCTCCGCTGCTGGGACCGAGACGAGCTCCCGTTCGGGGTAGCGCAGTGCGGTGAGACGACCACCGAACACGCACCCAGTGTCGAGGCAGAGCGTGTTGTTAACCCACTCCGGCGTCGGTACCGGGGTGTGGCCGTAGAGCACCATTGCCTTACCTCGGTACTCCTGCGCCCACGGGTAGCGCACCGGCAGGCCATACTCGTCAGTCTCCCCCGTGGTCTGCCCATAGAGGCAGAACTCGCGCACTCGCCCAGACGCGCGGCCCTGGTAGCGCTCGGTCAGTCCGGCGTGCGATACGACCAGCCGGCCGCCATCCAGGACGTAGTGGCTGATCAGGCCGTCCATGAATCGTTCGGCATCAGCGCGGAACTCGTCGGTCTCGGCGGCCAGCTGTGCCAGCGATTCGGCCAGGCCGTGGGTGACCTGCACGTTGCGGCCACGTAGCGCCCGCAGCAGCTTGTTCTCATGGTTGCCCGGGACGCAGAACGCGTCACCCGTGGCGACCATGCCCATCACCAGCCGCAGGACGCCGGGAGTGTCCGGACCGCGGTCGACGAGATCGCCGAGGAAGACCGCACGGCGGTCGTCGCAGTGTGCACCAGCGGCTCGTCCCTCGGGGTCCCTGCTGATCGTGTAACCCAGTTCCATCAGCAGTGTCTCGAGCTCTGCCCGGCAGCCGTGGATGTCGCCGATGACGTCGAACGGTCCGGACTCGTGCCGTAGGTCGTTGAACAGCCTCGTGCGCGTGATGCTCACCTCGGCGACCTCGTCCTCACCGCGCAGCGTGTGGACCGTGCGGAAGCCCTCACGCTGCAGCCCTTTCAGTCCGCGGCGAAGCTGATCGCGCTGGCGGCGGATCACATGCGCGCCGAAGTCGCGCTCAGGGCGGTTCGCGTTACGCGCAGCGCACGTCCTCTCCGGAACGTCGAGGACGATCGCTACAGGCAGGACGTCGTGCTCCCGGGCGATTGCGACCAGTTGACTGCGCGCGTCCGGCTGGACGTTTGTAGCGTCCACGACGGTCAGCCGGCCGGCCTTCAGCCTCTTTCCGACGATGTAATGCAGCAGCTCGAACGCCTCAGGCGTGGCAGACTGATCGTTCTCGTCGTCGGCCACGAGACCGCGGCAGAAGTCTGACGAGATCACCTCGGTTGGGCGGAAGTGTGCGCGCCCGAAGGTGGACTTTCCCGAGCCACTCACGCCGATCAGCACCACGAGGCTCAGCTCCGGAACCGTGAGCTCGCGAGTCATGCCGGCGCCTTAGTGAAGATCGCCATCTGCGTCGGCGGGCCGACCTCTGGGTCGTCTGCTCCGACTGGGAGGTAGCGAACCGTGTAGCCATGGGCGGCGGCGACCCTGTCTGCCCAGGACCCGAACTCGCTGCGGGTCCACTCGAAGCGGTGATCGCGATGACGCATCATCCCCGCCGGCAGGGTCTCGAAACGCACATTGTGCTCCACGTTCGGAGTCGTCACGATCACCGTCCCGGGAGCGGCATGACCGAAAACGGCCCGTTCGAGCGCCTTCAAGCGAGGCAGGTCGACGTGCTCGATCACTTCCATCAGCACCGCAGCGTCCAGGCCCGCCAGCCGGTCGTCGCGGTAAGTCAGCGCGGACTGGAAGATCCGGATTCGGCCGCGCTGCTGCTCGGTCATCCGCTCTAGTCGCAGCTTCCGTTCGGTGATCAGCAGGGCCCGTGCCGAGACGTCGACAGCGACGATCTGCTCGATGCCGTGCTCCGCGAGCAGATCCCGGACCAGCACACCTTCACCGCATCCGAAGTCACCCACCGTCCGTGCGCCGGACGCGCGCACCGCAGCGAGGACCGCACCGCGCCGCTGCTCGGCCAGAGGAACGGGCCGGTCCGGGGTGTCCAGGGCGACCGGGCCCTCGACCGCGTTGTCGAGCTGCTCGACCTCGGTATCGTCAATCTCCGCCAACCGGGCCAGCGCCGACTGGGCCAGCTCCCGCCGGTGGGCTAGATACCGGCGGGTGATGAGCGCCTTCTCGGGATGGGCCGAGAGCCACCCGCCACCCGCGCGGACCAGCTTGTCGACTTCATCGTTGCTGACCCAGTAATGCTTCGCGTCGTCCAGCACGGGCAGCAGCACATACAGATGGTTAAGAGCATCCGCGAGCCGGACATCACCGGTCAGCAGGACGTCGAGGTAGCGCGACTCGCCCCATTCGGGGATGGCAGGATCGAGCTGGCTGGTGGATGCCTCGACCTGCCAGCCGAGCGGCCTGAACAGGCGGTGCAGCAGGTCGGCCCCGCCGCGGCACGGAACCGACGGCACGTGGATCGCGAGCGGAATGGGCGCATGCGCCAGCTCCGGTCGCGCGTTGCATCGGCCGGTCAGCGCCGTCCGGAACACATCCTTCAGCGCCATCGCCAACATGCTCGACGCCGCGTACGGACGATCGTTGACGTACTGCCCCAGCGCAAATCCCTCACCCGGCGGACCCTTACGCCCGCGGACCAGAGCGACTGGATCGACCTCCAGCAGCAATGCGGCAGTGCATCGCCGCTCCGTGCTCTCTGGGTAGAAGACGTGCGCCGTACCTACCGACTCGGTGAAGGACTGAACCCGTCCGGGGTGCTTGTGCAGCAGGTAGCCCAGGTCGGTCGCGGGTTCATGAGTCGTGGAGATTGTCAGGAGCACAACCGAACAGTCTTCACGAAGCCATCGCTCACGTCGCCCCCATTTTCACGTGACGGCGTCCCTGGCGCGAAAGCGGCGACGTCCCATGACCGGGGATCGCTTAGACGGCTCCCGGCCGCAACGACCCGGCGTGAAGCCGGCGTGATTCTTCCGCCGCGGATAGGCGCGCTATCTGCCATCGGCAGGTCGACTGCGCCCTGCGATCAAAGCTTCGACGCCGCAAGCGTCTGAGCCCGCTGCTACCGGCTGTCCCGGTAATCACGCGCTGGGGGGATACTGAGCCCATGCCAGACAGAAGAGCCATCTGTGGAGATTGCGGAGCTTCCAGGACGTTCCCAGGCGGTGACTGGGAGACGGTGCAGCGCGCTGCGATTGATGCCTGGGCGCAGGCACACGAACTGGCCGCGCATCGCGGTAAAAGAGTCTCGGGCTGGCACCTTGACCCCAACCCAGCGCTCGGCCGCGACCGTAGCGCATAGCGGCACGATCCCGAACCCTGGAAGTCACCATCACCAACCTCGCCTAACCGGCGAAGGGCTGACTTGGACGATTGTGGTCGTAGTAGCAGCCCAAATCGTCCAACTCCGGCCATAGCCCCGGCATATGCGGGGGCGCGGCGGTTGGGGCGGACGCCTAACCTGGGAGTGGCGTCCTGTCCGGAGACGGTGAGCAGATGTGGTACCGCGTTGCCGTTGATCTCGTGGTGGCCGTCCACCTGCTGTTCATCGGCTTCGTGGTGGGCGGCAGCTTCCTCGCCTGGCGCTGGCCCTGGGTCATCTGGGTGCACCTGCCGGCCGTGGTCTACGGCGCGCTGATCGAGTTCATCGGCTTCACCTGCCCGCTCACGCCGCTGGAGGACTACCTACGCCGCCGAGCCGGGGAAGCCGGGTACCGGGGCAGCTTCATCGGCCACTACCTGGTCTCGGTCGTCTACCCGCCCGGGCTGACCCGTGGCGTCCAGCTGGTGCTGGGCACGGTGGTGGTGCTGATCGCGGTCTACGGGTACTGGGGTTACCTGCGCAGGCACGGCCCGGGCCTGATCCGGCGGCGCGCCGCAGCGGGCTGACGGCGGCCGCTGTCGATTCCGGCCCGGCCCGTTCGTGAACGAGGTGAGAGGGTCGGAAGACAAGCCGGCCCAGCCGAAGGGAGACCGAGATGAAGCAGTACCTGTTGGCCGTGCACCTGGTCGAGGGCGAGCCCCTCCCGTCCGGCGAGGAGATGCAGCAGGCCTACAAGCGGGTCGACGAGCTCAACGACGAGATCAAGTCGGCTGGGGCGTGGGTGTTCGCCGGCGGGCTGCACCCGCCGTCCACCGCCACCGTGGTCCGCGCCCAGGGCGGGGAAGTGATCACCACGGACGGGCCGTTCGCGGAGACCAAGGAGCAGCTGGGCGGCTTCTGGATCATCCAGGCCCCGGACCTGGACGCCGCGCTGGCCTGGGCCGCCAAGGGATCGGCCGCCTGCGGCGGGCCGGTGGAGGTCCGGCCGTTCGAGGGCACCGGCGAGGACTGAGCCCATGCCCGGTGCGGGCACCGCGGCCATCGAGCGAACCTTCCGTGACAGCTCGGGGATCGCGGTGGCCACCCTGGTCCGCCTCTTCGGCGACATCGACCTCGCTGAGGAGGCGGTCCAGGAGGCCTTTGCGGTGGCCGCCGAACGCTGGCCGGCCGCCGGGGTACCGGCCAACCCCGGCGGCTGGATCGTCACCACGGCCCGCAACAAGGCGCTGGACCGGCTGCGGCGGGAGTCGTCGCGCTCCGGCCGCGAGACCCAGGCGGCTCTGCTGGCCGCCCCCGACGAGCCGCCGGAGGTGGGGCCGGTGCACGATGACCAGCTACGCTTGATCTTCACCTGCTGCCACCCGGCGCTGGCCGCAGAGGCTCAGCTCGCGCTCACGCTGCGGCTCATCGCCGGGCTGCAGACGCCGGAGATCGCCCGGGCGTTCCTGGTGCCGGAAGCCACGGTGGCCCAGCGGCTGGTCCGGGCCAAACGCAAGATCCGGGCGGCCGGGATTCCCTACCGGGTGCCGCGCGACGCGGAACTGCCCGACCGGCTGCCGTTCGTGCTGGCCGTGGTCTACCTGGTGTTCAACGAGGGATACACGGCCTCGGCCGGCGAGGGCCTGATCCGGTCGGAGCTGTGCGCCGAGGCCATCCGGCTGGCGCGGCTGCTGGCCGGGCTGATGCCGGACGAGCCCGAGGTGCTCGGCCTGCTGGCGCTGCTGCTGCTGACCGAGGCCCGCCGCCCGGCCCGGACCGGCCCGGATGGCGAACTGGTCCTGCTCGCCGATCAGGACCGCGGCCGGTGGGACAGGGCCCTGATCGCCGAGGGCCAGGACCTGGTCCGGGCCTGCCTGCGCCGCAACCGGCCCGGGCCCTATCAGATCCAGGCGGCCATCAGCGCCGTGCACAGCGACGCGGCCACCGCGGCGGACACCGACTGGGCCCAGATCCTCGCCCTCTACGACCAGCTGACGCTGGTGGCGCCGACCCCGGTGGTGGCGCTGAACCGCTGCGTCGCGGTGGCCGAGGTGCACGGCCCGGCCCGCGCCCTCGACCTGGCCGACCAGCTCGGCCTGGACGGCTACTACCTGTTCCACGCGACCCGGGCCGACCTGCTGCGGCGGCTCGGCCGCCGGGCGGAAGCGGTGGCCGCCTATGACGCGGCCATCGCCCGCACCGGCAACGCCGCCGAGCGCCGGTTCCTGGAGCAGCGGCGGGAATCCGCCGGTCAGGACCGGCGCCCGGCGGGGTGACCGGGCCTGGACGTTACGGCTGGTAGGAGCCGACTTCCCAGGTCCGGGTGGCCACCCCGATGGTGTTCCAGGCGTTGATGGCCACGATTAGGCTGACCAGCGCCCCGACCTCGTCGGCGCTGAACACCGCGGCCACCTGCTGGTAGGCCTCGTCCGGCACGTGGGTGCTGGCGAGCAGGGTCACCGTCTCGGCGAACGCCAGCGCGGCCCGCTCGCGGACGGAGAAGAACGGCGCCTCCCGCCAGGCGGGCAGGGCGTAGATGCGCTGCTCGGTTTCGCCGATCGCGCGGGCGTCCTTGGTGTGCATGTCGATGCAGTAGGCGCAGCCGTTGAGCTGCGACGCGCGGATCCGCACCAGTTCCCGCAGCCGGGGGTCGAAGTCGACCCGGTCGAGTTCCTTGGTGGCGGCCCGGTCGAGGTGAGACATGGCCCGGGCGAAGCCGGCGGCGTGGGTGTCGAAGTCCAGCCGGACCGGGATCCCCGGCCGGGTGGCGGTGTCGGTTGCTGTCATGCCACCACGCTAGGCCGGATAAGCGGCCCAGAGTAAGGTCCAAAACTATGATGAAAA
>DATDGI010000024.1:0-7019 GCA_036522155.1 Streptosporangiaceae bacterium | reverse complement strand
GAACAGCATCGGCCAGCCCAGGCTGCCGCCCGTCAGCGAACTGGCGGCGATCGCCGCGGCCGGGACCGGGGCGGTGACCGGTGAGAGCGCCCCCGGGGCCACCCTGGCCGCGGTGATCACCACGCTGACCTCGGTCGAGTTCGTCATCTACGCCACTGGCCAGCAGCAGGCGGCCACGGCCGAGCAGGCGCTGCGGGCCGGCCTCGCCGGTTACCAGGTGACAGCCCGGACCGGCGACGATCCCCGCTGGCAGGGCTACCGCCTGCTGGTCAGGGAACGACGGCGCGTCCGGGCCGGCCGGGTGATCCTGGCGCTGTTCCCGCTGCTGGCCGGGGCGATGGTGAACGCGCACTACGGCCGGTGGTGGGGGCTGGCGGAGGTGATCGCCTGCGCCGGGTGGGCCGGGCTGTTCCTCATCCCGTCGCGGGCAGCATCGGGCGGCGGCCAGCGGATACCGATGGCCAGGCTGTTCAGGTCACCCCGCCTGGGCTGGCTGTTCGTGATCTTTTCCGGGGTGTTCGCCTCGCTGTTCTTCAGCATCATCGCGCTGCTGGCCGGGCGGTACCTGGCAGCGGAGGTGAGCCTGGCGATAGCGGTAGCCGCCGGGTTGCTGGTGACGGCCGCGCTCTGGCCCGCGCAGCGGCGGTTCACCGCGATGATGCGCTCGCGCCTGCCCGCCGCCAGTGACGACGGCCCACCCGCCGGGTAGCGCCGCACCGGTTTCTTTCCCGGACGTTCGGGGTGGGCGGCACGGCGGCCGGCTGAGAGCAGGGCACCGTCAGGTCGGCGATTCGAGCTGCTGATCCCGCATGTCCTCGAACCAGTCGGTGGCCTCACCCAGGGTGACGCGCTGGACTTCGGTGATGTCCTGCCGCAACTGCTCGATGGACGTCGCGCGGTGCAGCATTCCCCGGACGATGGTGAGCTCCCTGGCCATGCGGCGGAAGCGTGCCTCGTGAAAACTGTGCCGCTGCTGGCCCGCGTATCCGTTGAAGGCGGCCGCCACGCTGGTCAGCACGATGACGAGGAAGGCCAGCGTCACCGAGACGAGATCGCGCCCGCTGGCCGCGCCGAGGAAGCGGGGAACGTAGTCCCGCACCGCGTGCAGCACCACCGCCAGCACCGTCGCCAGCAGGGTCACGCCGATCGCCCACCGCAGGTTGCGCTCCCAGCGATGGTGGGTGTCGTACCGGCTCGCGTGATAGCTGATCTGGCCGTCGATCCAGTCGGAGATGAGGTACTCGCGCAGCCAGCCGACATCGCTGTCGGAGAGCCGGGTGTCCGGCCTGAGTTCCCACAGCCGTTCTATGACCGGAGCGAACCACGGGGTCAGGCTCGGCTCAGATGACCAGGAACTCAGCCGCACCACCCGGGTGAAGTCGAGTTCCGGCGCGCCGGGCGGCGTCACCAGCGCGAGGTAGCGCCCGATGCGCAGGTACTCGGACATCGCCCGGTAGCTGACCCAGCGGTCCCGGCAGATCTGCCGCAGGTCCAGCCACTGCACCGCGAGCAGGGCGATCAGGACGACCGCCTCCAGGACGACCGGCAGGCGCCACGCGCCGCGGAACGGGAACAGGATGGCGGCGAAGGCGCCGAGGGCGATGGCGGTGGCGGCCGCGGCATAGACACCGATGCTCAGCGCCTTCAGCCGCCGCTGGTAGCGCCGGGCGAGCGAGTCCGCCAGTACATAGGGTGCCTCGATCCAGGCCGAGATCGCGTCCATGGCCGCGCCCGCCCGGCCGCCCGCCAGAGGGCCGGCCAGCCGCGCCGCCAGGGCACGGCGGGCCTGGTCACCGCGGCTGGCATAGTTGACGAGCTCACCAAGCCGCGCCAGCCGTTCGGCCACCAGTTCCGGCACCGGCTGGTGGGCCTGAGGCCGGCCCACGAGTACCGAGATCGCTGGCTTCGAGGCGAGATCGACCGCGGCCTGGGCGGCCTGCGCCAGCTCATCCCCGGCGTCGGTGGGGGGAACCAGCAGCAAGGCTCCGGCCCGCGCCCGGCCGTGCGCCCCGGCCATCGGGACCACCTCGTCCGCCGCGACCGCCCCGTCCGCCGCGACCGCCCCGTCCGCCGCGACCGCCGCGCCGGGGGCGTCCACCGCGCCCAGGGCGGGCTCCGAGCGCCTGGTGACCGGAATCCAGATGACCGGCCTGCCCTGCTGCAGGGCCAGCCGGATGACGGCCGCGGTCCCGCCCGGCAGCGCGTTATCGCGGCCGTTCCAGAGCGCGATCAGCAGGTCGCTGTGCTCGACCACGAACCTCCCGACGTCGCGGTACCCGTCGTCGCGCTCCCGGTGATCGGCCGGGGCCGTGCTGCGCAGTGGCCGCTTCCAGCAGGCCGAGGCGTACATGCGGTCGAACTCAGCCTGCGAGGCGGCATCGGCACAGTCGCTCCCCGGCTGGCCCCCGCTTCCCCGGTAGTAGTCCAGCGGGAACGGGAGCGGCACCGCCAACTCGCGCGGGCGGGCGGCCAGCCGGGGATCGGGGCTGGCCGCCATGCTGGCCACCACCCGGTCCGCGCCTTCGGCCAGGGGCGAGACGATCTGGTAACCCAGCGCCGCCCCTGGTGACGCTGTTAACCACGGCGCGCGGCGGCGCTGCGCCGATTCCAGGGTGTCAAGCACCAGGCGCAGCGCGTTCGTGACCGACTGGCTGGCGCCGTCCGGATCGGCCAGATCGCGATGGCCGGTGACGCCGAGCCGGACCATCGGCCGCAGCACCTCCGCGGATCGGCGGAGCATGCCCTCGGTATCCCAGCCGGTCTCCGCCACCGGGGCCCGGCCATCCTGCGTCATCGCTCGCCTCATCAGGCCCAGCCGGTGGTTACCCGGCAACGGAGGCGGGCGAGCGCTCCCAGTCGGGCCGCAGCGGCATGCCGGAGCGGGCGTCCGCGCCCAGCCGGACGCCCAGCAACTGGTGCAGCGCGACCACGTTGCGGTCAAAACCGAGCCGCGAGCCGGCCATGTAGAGCCGCCATACCCGGGCGGTGCCGTCACCGACCTCGGCGACCGCCTCCGGCCAGTGGGCGTCCAGGTTGGCGCACCAGCCGGCCAGGGTCATCGCGTAGTGCTCGCGCAGGTTCTCCTCGTGCCGGATCTCGAACCCGGCGTCGTTCATCACCGACATCAGGTAGCCGGGGCCTTCCAGCTCGCCGTCCGGGAACACGTACCGGTTGATGAACCCGCTGGCGCGGCGGGCCGGCGCGCTGTTGTCGGGCCGGGTGATGCAGTGATTGAGCAGCCGCCCGCCCGGCTTCAGCTTGCCGTACAGGAACGAGAAGTAGGCCGGCAGCCGGGCCTTGCCGATGTGCTCGGTGAGCCCGATCGAGCTGACCGCGTCGAAGCCGGTCTCTGGCACGTCCCGGTAGTCCAGGTGCCTGACCTCGGCCAGATCCGCCAGCCCGGCGTCCTCGATCGCCCGCTGCCCCCAGGCCGCCTGCTGCGCGGACAGGGTCACCCCGAGGGCCTTCACCCCGTACTCGCGGGCGGCGTGCCGGACCATGCCGCCCCAGCCGCAGCCGACGTCGAGCAGTCGCATGCCCGGCTGCAGCCCCAGCTTCCTGGCGACCAGGTCGTGCTTGTAGGCCTGCGCCTCCTCCAGGGTGGCGTCCGGGTGCGGGTAACAGGCACAGGTGTAGGCCATCGACGGCCCGAGCACCCACTCGTAGAAGGTGTTGGAGACGTCATAGTGATGAGAGATCGCGCTGGCGTCGCGGCCCTTGCTGTGCCGCCGCCCGCCCAGCCAGCGGCGGTTCACCCGCACCTCCTGCGGCGGCGGGGGCACCCGGGGATAGAGCAGCTTCGGGCCGCCCAGCTGGCGGAGCAGCCGCAGCCGCTCCGCCGCGGGCAGGTGGACCTGCTGGGCGTGGGACATCCGGGCGAGCGCGGTATACATGTCCCCGTCCACGTCCAGGTGGCCGGAGATGTAGGCGCGGGCGAGCCCGACCGCGCCCGGCGCCTGCGCCAGGTAGGCCACGGCCACCGGGGACTTCACGGTGATCCGCACCGGCGCGCCGGCGGCCCCGGCCGAGCTGCCGTCGTACGCGCGGAACTCCGCCGGGGCGTCCGGCCCGGCCACCTTCTCGAACACCTCGGACAGTGTCATCCCTGCCATCCCTTCGCCCGGGGGCGCATCGCCCGCCCGATCACTGCCCCCGCACGCATTTCTCGTACAGTCCGGCCAGCCGCCCGCCGCCGTCGTAGTCCCGCTTGAGCGCCTGGTAGGCCGGGCCGTTGTAGTAGGCCCAGAACTGTTCCGGTGTGTAGAACGACGTCGAGTACAGGCCCTTGGAACCACCCAGGGCGGCGACCTCCGCCTCCACCAGCCGGTTGTAATGCCCGTCTGCGCGCCCCGGGGGCAGCGCCACGGTTCCCCAGAAGCCGAAGTTCACGTACACCTCGCCGGGCCGCAGCGGGTAGAGCGGCCACGTCTGCTCGCCGCGCAGCCGCAGCGGGCACAGCCACACCGGGCTCATGCCCACCTGGGCGGCGAAGAACCGGGCGAATTCGGCGCTGCGGTGCAGCGGGATCTCCACGTCCTGGATGACCGCCTCCCGCGGCGGCCTGCCCCGGTTGGCGTTGAGCGTGTCATAGAGCCGGTGCCGCCGGTCGAACGCCACCAGCGCCCGGTAGACATCCGACCGCCGGTACTTGCGCGGCCAGGCCCGCCGGATCAGCGGGTGCTGGACGCCGAACGGGCGCGAGCACCAGAACCAGTCGGTATCCCAGCGCCACAGGTAGTCGCGGATGGTCAGGAAGTCCTCCCGCGGCCCCCGCAGTGAGCGGTAGTAGATCCGCTGGCCGGTGTAGTCGCTGACCCAGGGGGCGACGTCGCTGTAGGCGCCGACCGTGAGGTAGATCTCGTCCAGGCTGAACATGGTGCCGTCCACGAAGTCGGCGCGGTGGCCGGCCAGGCTGCGGTCGGCGGCGATCTGGCCGATGGCGTCCATGCAGGCCTGGGGCGAGCCGAACCGGAAGTGCCGCAGGTGGACGTACGGCTGGACCGGCTCGAGCTCGATGGTGAGCGAGAGGGCGTAGCCCAGCGTGCCGTAGGAGTTCGGGAAGCCGCGGTACAGGTCCGCGTGCTCGCCGGCAGGGGCCGCGGTGACCACCCGCCCGTCGCCGGTGAGGATCTCCAGTTCGGTGACCGATTCGTGCGGCATGCCGTTGCGCAGGGAGGTGGACTCGATGCCCAGGCCGCTCACCGCCCCGCCCAGCGTGATGGTCTTCAGCTGCGGCACCACCAGCGGCATCAGGCCGTGCCGCAAGGTGGCGTCGGCCAGGTCCTCATAGGTGGTCATGCCGCCCGCGACGGCCAGCCGGGCGACCGGGTCCACGTGCAGCACCCGGCCGAACGCCGACATGTCCAGGCCGCCCGCCGCCGACTGCAACGGGTCGCGGAAACGGAACAGGTTGGACGTGCGCTTGGCCAGCCGGACCGGGGCGCCCGGCGGGAGAGCCGCGTAGGACCGCCGGATGGCCTCGACGGCGGCCTGATGCTGCACCCCTACCGTGGCTGGCAGTTGCATTTGCTCGGTCAAGCGGTCCCCTTCCCGCGGCAGCCGGGTCTTCCAGTGAGAATGAACGCTCCGGGCCGCGCCGGCAAGCCCGGCATCACCGGCACCGGCCAGGGCGAACGGCCCAGAAAGTCTAACGTGGCCTTTTCGCCCGCTTTCCGGCCGGCTGGCCGGCTCTCCGGCCGCGCGGCACCCGGGCCGCCGCCGGCGTGTAGCTCAGCTCGACCTCCTCCGGGCTCATCGGCAGCTGAGCCGCCGACGGCGGCACCCCCGCGTCCAGGATGTCGCCCAGTAATAAGGCCATCGAATAGCCCGGGTCGGCGGCGAGCGCCCGCTCGACCCCGATGTTGGCCAGCGCGCCCTCGCCGCACTGCCACGCGGTGAAGGCCAGCAGGGCGGCGGGCGCGGGCAGCCAGGTGTCCGCGGCGCTGCGCACCAGGTCGGTCCACAGCCGCAGATGGGCGTCCCGGTGAGCGGGCACCATCCGCGCCCAGGCGTCGTCGCGGACCGGAAGCTGGGCCAGGCTGACCACGAGCCATGCGAGCTGGTCGGCGTCGGTGATCTGGCCGCCAGCACGGTAGCGGTCGATGGCCTCCCTGACCGCGCGCCGGCCCTCGGTAATGACCAGGCGCAGCGGATCCGGGCCGCGCGTCGCGGACGCCTCCGCCGTCAGGGCCGCCACCCGGGCGCACGCTCGTTGGGCCGCTTCGTCCCGGGCCCGGGCGGCCCGGCCAGAGAGCGGGGCGATGGTCCGGGCCAGTGCCGCCCGGTCCGGGTAGGCGGCCAGGCCGGCCGCGGACAGCACCGCCGCGGCCGGATGGGTGCGGGCGTCGAACGGCACCCCCTCGGCCGGGCAGCAGACCACGCTGCGGCACAGGTACGACCAGTAGCGGCCGTCCTCCACCCGCAGCAGTTCGCGGACGGCCAGCCCGCCGCGCCGGGCGGTGGCGGCGAATTCGTCCATCACCGGGGTGACCAGGCGGCCCGGGCCGTAGCCGACGGCGATCACGGTGGTGATCTTGCGGTGGGTGAGCACGGCCACGGCGTGCCCGGCGATCTGGTGGGTGACGGTGGCATCCGGCGGATCTGGCAGGTCGTAGCGGAATCCGAGCTCGATCCGCTGCCGCGGGCCGCCCGCCCCGATCACCACCAGGCTCCGGGCCGGATGGAAGCCGAGCAGGTGGGGGACGACGGCGAGGATGCCAGCAGGGGAGCTGAGCCGGACCCGGGGCGCGCCGGCTGGACCGGTTGCGCCGGGTGCGCCGGGCTGGTGCGGAGTGGAGCCGTCCGCGGGTGACGTGGGGTTCATAGGGCCAGGTTCGGCCCACGGCCGGGGCCAGGTAAGAGCGACGGCGCGTTCTGTGGACAGCCCGGCCGGATCCGCGCGCACCGTCCACAGCCGGGCCGGCCCGGCTTGACAGGGTCAGAGCGCGATGCCCAGCAGCGCGTCCACCGTGTCGCGGACCAGTGCTGCCCCAGCCGCCGAGCCCGGCGGCAGGGTAGGC
>DATDGI010000023.1:0-22968 GCA_036522155.1 Streptosporangiaceae bacterium | reverse complement strand
GCGGCTGTTTGCGCGGATGGCCGAGGTGTACGCGGGATTCCTGGCGCACGCCGACCATCACATCGGCCGGCTGCTGGACTACCTGGAGGAATCCGGCCAGCGCGAGAACACGCTGGTGATCCTGGTGTCCGATAACGGGGCCAGCGGCGAGGGCGGCCCCGACGGCTCGGTCAACGAGATGCTGTTCGCCAACGGCATCCCCGACAACATACAGGCGAACCTGGCGATGCTCGGCGAGCTGGGCGGGACGAGGACCTATAACCACTACCCGAACGGGTGGGCGATGGCCTTCAACACGCCGTTCAAGATGTGGAAGCGGTATGAGTTCAACGGCGGCACCGCCGACCCGTGCATCATCTCCTGGCCATCGGCCACGGCAGGCAAGGGCGAGATCCGCGACCAGTACCACCATGCCGTCGACATCGTGCCCACGATCCTGGACACCCTGGGCGTGGAGCCACCCGCGACGATCAAGGGCCACGTCCAGAGCCGGTTTGACGGGGTGAGCATGCGCTACAGCGCCGAGATGGCCTCGGCGCCCTCATCCCGCAAGACGCAGTTCTACTCCATGCTCGGCTCCCGCGGGATCTGGCATGAGGGCTGGAAGGCGGTCACCACCCATCCCACGATCAGCGGCTGGAGCAATTTCAACGACGACACCTGGGAGCTGTACCACACCGACACCGACCGCGCCGAGATACACGACCTGGCCGCCCAGCACCCGGAGAAGGTGCGGGAGCTGGTGAACCTGTGGTACGCCGAGGCCGGCCAGAACGACGCGTTCCCGCTGGATGACCGGTCCGCGCTGGAGATCATCACGACACCGCGACCGCAGCTGGCCTCCCCCCGGGACCGGTACGCCTACTTCCCCGGCACCGCGGAGGTGCCCGAGGCGCAGGCGGTGAACGTCCGCAACCGGTCTTTTACGATCGGCGCGCTGGTGGACATCCCTGCGGCTGGCGCGGAGGGTGTGCTGTTCGCGCACGGGTCACGGTTCGGCGGGCACGCTCTGTACATCAAGGACAACCGGCTGCACTACGTCAACAACTTCGTCGGCATGATGGAGCAGAAGATCGACGGCACCGAAGACGTTCCGGCCGGGCAGAACCTGATCCTGTCCGCCTCGTTCGACAAAGACGGGGAGGACCCGCCGCACGTGTCCACCGGGATCCTGTCCCTGTACCACGGGGACAAGAAGGTCGGCGAGGGCCGGATCAAGACCCAGCCGGGGTTGTTCTCGCTCGCGGGTGAGGGCCTGTGCGTCGGCCGCGACAGCGGCGAGGCGGTGACCGCCGACTACCCGGGCGAGCACCCGCACGTCTTCACCGGCGGCACGATCAAGCGGGTCGCGGTCGACGTCAGCGGTGATCCCTACGTTGATCTCGAGCGCGAGGCCGTCGCGATGCTCGCCCGCGAGTAGCAGACGGACCGCCGGGGGGCGTCCCCGGGACGTCCCGGGCCCGCCAGGGCGGCGTCAGTAGGGCTGGCGCTGGTCCGGCGCCCGGAGCCGGCGCAACGCGGCATCGAACGCGAACAGCCGGCTGCGGACGATCTCGGCCTGCCCGGCCGGTCCGCCTTCCGGGGCCCGCTCGGCGGTCATGGCGGAGCGGACCGCCTGCAGCGAGCCCAGCACGTCGGCCACCAGCATGCGACTGTCGTCGTCCGGGGCGGCCTCCCGCAGCGTGTACAGGGCCTGGGCGAGGTCGTCGGCCCGGCGCTGGATGTCGGTCCAGCGGGCCCCGCTGTCCTCGGCGCCCAGCGCGCCCGGTCCCTCGGCGACGCTCATGGCGTCGTACAGGGCCGACCCCTTCGCGTAGGCGTCGATGACGTTCGACCGCCAGCCGGTGGCCGCCGCGGACCGCCGCCCGGACGAGCGGATGATCAGCGCCACGACGGCGATCACGGCGATGGCGCCGAGCAGGATCCACAGCCAGAGCAGCGACGAGCCAGCCCCGCCGCTGGCGGCCGGTGTGACGGCGGACTTGCTCGGCCGGGCGGCCGGGCTGGGGGCCGGGGCGGCCGCGCTCGGCGTCACCGACGGCTGAGCCGTGGCAGTGGGGGTCGGGGCCTGGCTGCTCGCCGCCGGGGAGCCTGGGGTCCGGCTGGGCAGGCTGATGCTGGCGCTGGGGGCCAGGCTCTTGATCGCGCTGCCCGCGGCGCCGCCGCATCCCGCGGCCAGGAAACCGGCGGCCAGGACCGCCACCAGCAGGACCGGAAGCCGTCGACTACGCATCACCACAGGATGGTGCGGGCGGGACGGCCGGGCGTCACCCGTCACGAGGGAGCTTGCCGGTCGGGCACGCTCTCGAGCGGATCCTCGTCGGCCTGCTCGGTGAAGGACGTGGTGATCTTTTCCTCGGGCCGGCGCACCTCCATCTGCGCGAGCCGCTCCAGCACGAGCCGGTCGGCCCTGGTCAGCGGGGGCTGGGTGACCGAGCGGGGCCACAGCCGGTAGCGCAGCACGACGTTGATCTCGGCCGCCCACATGGTGAGCTGCGCGCCGAGGTAGAGCCACGAGAGCAGGGTGATCACGACCGCGAAGAAGCCGTAGGTGGGGCTGGCGGTCCGCAGCCCGCGGGTGACGTACCAGGTGCCGATGAGCTGGAGCGCTTCCCAGAACGCGGTGGCGCAGATGGCACCGACCGCCACCTCACGGGGCCGCAGCGGCTCCCCGGTCAGCACCATGAAGGCCAGCAGGAAGAGCCCGAGGTTGACCAGGACGGAACCCGCGATGGCGACCGCCGTGGCGGTCACCCCCTGCGCGACGGCGGTGGCGAACGCGGCCAGCGCGGTGGAGGCGACCACGGCCACGCCGAACAGGGCGATGATGCCGAACGTGCGGGCATACCTCTTCCAGAGGTTCGGCCAGCGCACGTACGGAATGTTCCACACGGTGTTCATCGCGTTCTGCGACGCGAACCCGACCCCGAGGCTGCCGTACACGGTCCCCGCGATCCCGATGATCAGCGCCGTCGTGTTGCCCGCCAGCGGATGCACCTCGGAGCGGAGCTGAGTACCGATGACCGGGAAGTTACCGAGTGCGGAGTCGATCAGGGAATCCCGTAGCGCCGGGTTGCCGGACAGCGCGAAGCCGAGGATGGTCGCCAGCAGCAGCAACAGCGGGAAGAGCGCGAACAGGCCGTAGTAGGCCATCAGCGCGGCCTTGCTGCCCGCCTGGTCGTTGCCGAACTTCTGCACCACCGCCCAGGGAAAGGCGATCACCGTATGCCGCTGCTGGAACCGGTCGAGACGGCGGACCTGCCGCTCGACCCAGCCGACCTGCTGCATCGCCGTACCTCCGGCTACCGAGGTACCCGGACCACGCAGCGGAAACCAAGATGGCACGTGGAGGTGTCGACGGCCTCCCCCTGCCGGGCGGCGGGCCGGTAGCGCAGACAGTAGTTCGGCGCGCACAGGTGCGAGCCGCCCTTGATCACCCGGCGCGGCAGCTGGGCCCCTGGGCCGGCCGCGGCCGCACCCGGCGCCGGAGCGCTCACCCGCGGGTTGCGCGGCGCGCAGCAGGCCGCCGCGGCCGCATGGCGCGGGGTGAAGTCGTCGCAGGTCCATTCCCAGACGTTGCCGGTCATGTCATGCAGGCCGTAGCCGTTGGCCGGGAAGGAGCCGACGGGGGAGGTCCCCCCATACCCGTCGGCCAGCAGGTTCTGCCACGGGAACTGGCCCTGCCAGGTGTTGGCCATCAGCTCGCCGCCCGGCGCGAACTCGTCGCCCCAGGCGTACACCGCACCGTCGAGACCGCCGCGGGCGGCGTACTCCCACTCCGCCTCGGCGGGCAGTTCCTTGCCCGCCCAGGCGGCGTAGGCGGCCGCGTCCGGGTAGGCGACGTGGGTGACCGGATGCCGCGCCCGGCCGGCGCAGTCGCTGCCCGGCCCCTCTGGATGGCGCCAGTCGGCCCCGGGCACATACGCCCACCAGTTCCGGTAGTCACGCAGATCAACCGGGCCCTGGGTGCGCTGGAAGACCAGCGACCCGGGCACCAGCAGGGCGGGATCGGCGTCCGGGTAACCGGCCGGGTCCAGTGGGCGCTGCGCGATGGTCAGGTAGCCGGTGGCCGCCACGAACCGCCGGTACTCCGCCACCGTCACCAGGCACGTGTCGATCCAGAATCCGTCCACGCTGACCTGGTGCACCGGCCGCTCCTCGGGATAGAAGCTGGCCGAGCCCATCGCGAACGTGCCCCCCGGGATCCAGGTCATGCTCCTGAGCTGATGACGCGTCGTGGACATGCCGTGCCTGCTCCTGGGTTCTGGCGGCTCTCCAGCGCGACGTTAGGCAGCGGTGGCACAGCCAGCACCACCCGGCGTGGGTGAGGCCGGGTACAGCCGTGCTCCCGGGGTTACCGGCGGCGGGAAACGCGGCGGGCGGTGCGCCGCCCGGTGCGGCGGGCGACCCTGCGGGCTCCGAACATGTCATCCTCCACGGCGATCTCGGCTGGGCTGGCGCTGGCTACGACCCGCTGGCCGCGGCCGCCGTCTCCAGCTCGTGCAGTTCCTGTGCCTCCTCGGCCGAGAGCATCCCGATGGCCACCAGGTCGAGTGGGCTGATGAAGCCGTCGCTGATCCGGAAGCCGCCGGCCCGGACCACCGCGTCCCTGAGCGGCACGGCCCAGTGATGCTCGAGCAGGATGAGCGCGGCCGCGGAGTCGTTCGGGATCTCCTCGAGCACGTCCCAGCCCTCCTCCTCGGTGAACACGTGCACGCCACCCTCGGCCTCGACGGCCTCGGCCCCGGCTGTCGCCCCGGCCTCTATCCCCGCCTCGCCCTCGATGCCCAGGCCGATCAGCGCGCCGATCTTGGTGCCCATCTCGATGGCCTCTGCTTCGGTGAGGTTGCTGAGATGCTCCACTTCGAGTTCGCCGTCGGCGTCCTTGTAGACCACGAGCGAGTCGATGACGCGCACCGTGTCGCTCTCGCGGAGCCGTTCCAGCTCGGCGATGATCTCACCGTGGAAGTCGGGGTGGCTGAACCCGAGCACGATGAGCTGAACCGGCCCTATTGCCATTGCCCTGCCCTCTTTCAGCTGATTGGCTGGCCTGTTACGCCGCCAGGATCCGGCGGGTGGCTGGTGGGCGCATCACCCGGGACAGGTGACCCCCCCAGCGCGGCCGGCCGCCGGGCCGCAATCAGTGGCTGAGGTGAATGATCCCGAGGCCGGACATCCCGTCCAGGGCCAGCTGGACGGCCAGCGCGGCGAGCAGGAAGCCGAACACTTTCTCGGTCACCAGCATCCGGTTCTCGTTCAGATGCTCACTGATCCGGGTCGCCCACCGGAACACCACTACGTCCAGCGCGAGCACCACCACGAGCGCCCCGATCACGACCGCGAACACGCCGATGTTGGCCGCCTCCGCTGAGGCCGTGACCAGGACCACGATGCCAGCGGGGTTCAGCAGATAGGGAACCGCGAGCGGGAAGACGGCCGTCCGCATCGGGTCCTGGGCCGGGCCGCGCGCGGCTCCGGCGGCCGGGCTGGACGGCCCGAGGATCATCGAGACGGCGATGATCAGCAGAATGATCCCGCTGGAGATGCCCAGCGCGTCCGGGGAGAAGTGCAGCAGCCGGGTCAGCAGCCCGCCCAGGGCCAGCAGCAGCACCGCCACCGCCACCGCGGTCGTGAGCATCTTCCGCACCACCCGGCTCTTGGTTTCCGGCGGCAGGCCGGCCGTGAGATCGAGGAACGGAACGAGCGCGATCTTCGGCCCGATGCCGATGAGCAGCAGCAGGAAGATGTCGAAGGCCGCGGTGGCGTCAACCGACCCGAACTCCATGGCCCGCCTCCGGTCAGGTACCGCCGCCGCTGCTGAACCGATCCCAGCACGCGGGCGGAAGATCGCTATCACCCAGCGGGGGTGACGACGCCGGCCACGCCCGGCGGCAAGCATGGGACAGGCAACGGCAAAGGAGCGCCCATGGTGGCCAACGACTACCGTGCCGAGCCAGAGCCCCCGGCCATCCTGGCCGGCTCCTGGCAGGCGGCACTCTTCCTCGGTGCGGTGACCCTGATCCTCGGGCTGATCGTGAGCTTCCACCCGACCGGCTCGCTGAACGTGATCGCGGTCCTGCTCGGGATCCTGATGATCCTGTCCGGCATCTTCCACCTGATCCGGGTGTTCGACCCGCTGGAGCTGCACCGGGTCTGGCTGGGCATCGCCGGCCTGCTGTTCATCGTTATCGGCGTAGTGCTGATCCGCCATCTCCACCTCACCAGATCGCTGATCGGCCTGGTGATCGGGGTGACCTGGATCGTGCAGGGCCTTACCGCGCTGATCGGGGGGATCGCCGGGGGTGTCAGGGAAGGCCGGGCGTGGTGGATCATCTTCGGCGTGGTCAGCCTCATCGCCGGCATTGTGGTCGCGGCCACTCCGGCCGATTCCCTGAACGTGCTCGCCGTCCTGCTCGGCATCTGGTTCGCCATCATGGGAGCCTTTGAGATCATCGGCGCATTCCTGCTCCGGCACGCGCTCCGGGCCAGGGAGATGACACACGCATAAGGGGAGCTCATGATGAGCGAGCAGACGGTCACGGCTTCACCTCCGCGCGTGCTGCGGTACCAGCTCGATGCGGCGTGCGCGCGGCTGACCCCGGCCGAGCGGGCCGCCCGGGGCAAGACGGCCCGGGCCGAGGTTCCCCGGGTCAGCCACGCGGCGTTCGACCCGCCTCCGGACCGGCCCGATCCGCTGGCCCTGCTGGAAGAACAGGCGAAGACGCGGGTGCCGGAGTTGGTGCCGGTCCGGTGGGGCCGGATGCTGGTCTCCCCATTCACCTACTACCGCGGCGCGGCGCTGCCCATGGCCAGTGACCTGGCCACTACCCCGGTGTCCGGGTTCGCGGTCCAGGCATGCGGTGACGCGCACCTGTCCAACTTCGGGGTGTTCGGCTCGCCCGAGCGCCGCCTGGTCTTCGACCTCAACGACTTCGACGAAACGCTGCCGAGCCCCTGGGAGTGGGACGTCAAGCGGCTGGCCGCCAGCCTGGAGGTGGCGGCACGCGGCAACGGGTTCCCCGGCAGGCAGCGCCGCGACATCGTCACCGCCTCGGCCACCCGATACCGGCAGGCGATGCGCGAGTTCGCCGGGATGACCAACCTGCAGGTCTGGTACGCGCGCGCCGACGTGGCGCAAATCCGGGCCGAGCTCGAGCCCGTCCTCCAGGCCAGCCAGCGCAAGGCCGTCGACAAGGGCATGACTAAGGCCCGGACCAGCGACAGCATGCGGGAACTGGCCAAGCTGACACAGATGGTGGACGGCCGCCCGCGCATCCTGTCCGACCCGCCGCTGCTGGTGCCGATCGAGGAGCTGATTCCCGGTGACACCGACCGGGCGAGTATCCAGTCGGAGCTGACCGGCCTGATCGCCAGCTACCGGCGCACGCTGGAAACCGACCGCAGGTACCTGCTTGAGCAGTTCGAGTTCTGCGACATGGCCCGCAAGGTCGTGGGGGTGGGCAGCGTCGGCACCCGCTGCTGGATCATCCTGATGCTCGGCCGCGACGACTCCGATCCGCTGTTCCTCCAGGTGAAGGAGGCCGAAGCGTCGGTGCTCAGCCGGTTCGTCGGCGCCAGCAAGTACGCCAACCAGGGTCAGCGGGTGGTGGCGGGCCAGCGGCTGATGCAGGCCTCCAGCGACATCTTCCTGGGCTGGCAGCGGAACCCGGCCGGGCTCGACGGCAAGACCAGGGACTTCTACGTCCGCCAGTTGCGGGACTGGAAGTTCTCACTGAACATCGAGACCATGATTCCGGCCGGAATGCGGCTCTACGGCGAGCTGTGCGGCTGGACCCTGGCCCGCGCTCACGCCCGCTCCGGTGACCGCATCGCCATCGCCTCCTACCTGGGCGGCTCGGACATCTTCGACCGTGCCATCGCGCAGTTCGCCGCGGCCTACGCGGACCAGAACGAGCGTGACCACCAGGCCCTGGCCGACGCCGTCGCCGCCGGGCGGATCACCGCCGAGCAGAGCGTGTGAACTCCCCACCCAGCCAGGCCGTCGAGCTCAGGCCCGGTGGTAGCGGTTGGGCAGGATCGCCCCGACGAACCACAAGATCGGGAAGATGAACCCGATCAGGCCGAGCACCCAATGGCCCTTGCGGAACGACATGATGGCGACCGTCAGCAGCAGCACCAGATACAAGATCCCCAGCCCGATACCCCAGAACCATCCGGTCATTGGCACTCAATCCATTCGAGGTCGTGGCCGCCCGGGTCCGGGCACGGCCGGCAGCTGATGTCGGTGCGGCAGCTGCCGCCCGGTTTGCAAGTCTGCTGGCCAGGCCGCGGAGCAGGCATCACCCGCCATGGATGGTTACCGGTACCGCGGCAGCGACCGGCCGTCCGCCCCCGGGCGGCGGCCGCTCCGCCCCGGTGCCCCGGGCGTAAGGACGGCGGCCCGCCTCTTGGCCAGACGCCGGCGGGCCGTCCCCCCGGACGGCACCTTGCCATCCCGGCGCTGCGCCTCGGCCCCATCCCGGCGCTGCGCCTCGGCGGGCGCCCGGAACGCCGCCACCAGCCGGGCGACCAGGGTGGCCAGGAACACCTGGCCCGCCACCGCCTCCATGACCGCGATGGCCCGCCCGCCGCTGCCCGCCGCGGTGAAATCCCCATAGCCCAGGGTGGTCAGGGTCGTGAAGCTGAAGTACTGGAACGTCTGCGTGTTGGCCTGTTCGCCGTCGACGAAGAACGGCGCCGTGGACAGGTGCGACATCGCCGCGTAGACGGCGGCGAACATCAGCCCGATGATCAGGTAAGCGCTCAGCGCGCCATAAATGCTCTGGATCGTGACCGTGGGCCGGGCCAGCACCCGCCGGACGATGAAGACCGCGGCCACAAGCAGAACCAGCGCCTGCCAGAGCTGAGCCAGGCCGGTCCCGGTATCGGTGCCGACCGCCGCCGCCGCACCCGCCGCCGCCGTTCCGATCACCGCGACCGCGGCCAGCACCATGGTCCGCCGCCGGCTGAGCCGCGACGTGCGCAGCGCGAGCAGCAGCACTACGACAAAGAGGACGACCTGGGCGGTTTCGGCCACCTTGCTAAGGCTGAACGCGGACAGCAGATAGGTCGAGATCAGCACGAGCAGCATCAGGCCGAACCGGCCTGATCCCGGCGGGCTGCCCGCGCCACCGCTGGCGGCCCGCCGGGCCAGGGACGCCGCCGTCATGACCGGCGGCCGGTAACCCGCTGCGCGCGTTACGACGCGCTCCCGCCGTGCAGCGCCTCCTGGAGCTCGGCCTCGCCTTGCTTGGACAGCGAGGTCTTCAGCACCGTGCCGCCGTACTTGCTCATAGCCTCGACGGCCTTGTCCGGTGTCACCTTCTCCACCATCAGGAACAGCGCCGAGGTGCCCGGCTGGAGCATCCCGCGCACCTGCTCCTGGAAGGCACGGTCGATACCGGTCTTGGTGACCTTGCCCATGAGCGCACCCATCCCGACGCCCACGGCCATGCCGAACACCGGGATGAAGAACAGCATGCCGAACAGCAGCCCCCAGAACATTCCCCAGGTGGCACCGGCCCCCACCGGGTGGTGGCTGGTGTGCACGTGGTACTTGCCTTCGGCGTCCCGCACGATCACCGCGATGGCGTCTGGCTCGATGATGAGGTCGCGCGCCAGCCTCCGTGCCTCGTCAGCCGCTGCCTCGGCGGTGGCCTCGTCGGGATACCCGATAGCGATCAGATCAGCCATGTGTGTCCTCTTCTCCTTTTAGGCAGGTGATCGGTCCGCCCAGTCCACCAAGCCGGAGCCAGGCTCGGCCCCACCCACCACGGGTGATCCGTCAGTAGCTGGCCCCGGCGGAAGCCCGGGTCAGGCCGGCGGTTCGGTGTACCGGCGCTCCTCGTAGACCTGCGCCCCGGCCCGCTGGCGCCGCTTCGCGACGGTGAACGCGATTGAGATTGCCAGCGCGACCGCGCCGGCGATCATCAGGATCAGGCCGATGGCCTGCAGGTCAACATGCGCCGGATGCCAGGTGATGCCGAACTTGAGAATTGCGCCGATGACGATGAGCGCCATGCTGCCGCCGATAGTCACAGTGACTGCCACCTCCTCGTGTCCTTCATGCTCGCTCGCTGCCCCCGGGAATACCTCGCCCGGCACGGGTGACCCGCTCACGTGCCCGCTTGACCAGCGCTGACCTAGACAGTTCTGCACTGCAGAACTGTCTAGGTGCGCTGTTACCCGGCCAAGCAGAAAGACGGCCGAGAATGGCTGGCCCATTCCTAGCCAAGATCGCGAGTGTTTATTAGGCTCGGCAGAGTGCCCGATGGCACACGCCCCGCCGCAGGAGAGTCGCCCAGGCGCGGCCTGGGTGACGATCCCGGGGCGCCGCGTTCCCGGAGCGGCCTCGATGTGCCGATCGAGGCGAAGCTGCATGCCCCCAACGTGCACCCGGAGTGGATGGAGCGGCCCGGGCTGGTCGCCCAGCTGGCCGGGGCTACCGCCGGGCTGATCCTGGTCGACGCCCCGGCCGGATTCGGCAAGACCACCCTGGTGGCACAGTGGCGGGCCAGCACCGCCGAGACCCGGCCGTTCGCCTGGGTCTCACTCAGCCGCGGCGACAACGACCCCGGCCGGCTGTGGTGGTACGTGGTGACCGCCCTGCAGCGGGCCCGCCCGCAGCTCGGCGCCCAGGCCATCCTGAAGGAACTGCGGGTGCCGACCCCGGACTTCACCGGCCTGGTGCTGCCCATGCTGGCCAACGAGCTGGCCGCGCTGCCGGAGCCGGTAGTTCTGGTGCTTGACGACTACCACGTGATCAAGGACCGCAGCTGCCACGACCAGATCGCGTTCCTGCTGGCCAACCTGCCGCCGCCGGCGCAGATCGTGCTGATCACCCGGGCCGATCCGGCCCTGCCGCTGGCGCGCCTGCGGGCGGCCGGCCGGCTGGCCGAACTCCGCGCCCGCGAGCTGCGCTTCACCGCGGGCGAGGCGGCCACGCTGCTGCGCGCCGTCTCCGGCATCCAGCTCAGCGAGCCCGACCTGGCCGACCTGATGGACCGGACCGAGGGCTGGCCGGCCGGGGTCTACCTGGCCGCCCTCTCGCTGCGTGGCCATCCGTCACCACACGCCTTCGTCCGCCAGTTCACCGGCGGCAACCGGTTCATCGTCGATTTCATGGCCGAGGAGGTGATCAGCCGCCAGCCGGCCGAGGTCCAGCAGTTCCTGATCCGGACCTCCATCCTCGGCCGGTTCTGTGCGCCGTTGTGCGATGCGGTGACCGGCTCGGGCAACGCCGCGGACATCATCGGGACGCTCGAGCGGGAGAACCTCTTCATCGTCCCGCTGGATGAGATCCGGCAGTGGTTCCGCTATCACCATCTCCTGGCCCAGGTGCTGCGCGGCTACCTGGCCCGGACCGAGCCTGGCACCGCGCCCACGCTGCACCGCCGGGCCAGCGCCTGGTACTCCGAGCATGGGTCGGCCGACGAGGCGATCAGGCACGCGATCGACGCCGGCGACCCGGCCCTGGCCACGGACCTCATCGCCAGCCACTGGTTCGACTACGTCGGCTCCGGCCGGGTTGCGACGGTGCACCGGTGGCTGCGCCAGCTCGGCGACGAGCAGATCGCCGCCCGCCCGGTGGCGGCCCACTGCGCGGCGTGGGCGGCCGCGCTGTCCAGCGAGCGCCAGACCGCCCGGCGCTGGCTGCCGGTCATCGAGGCCGGGCAGGACAACGGGCCGCTGCCGGATGGGATGCGGTCACTGAGATTCTCCGCCGCCCTGCTCCAGGGCGTGTACGGGTTCGACGGGCTGCGGGCGATGCGCGAATCGGCGGCCACCGCGACCGGGCTGGAGAAAGACCCGGCTTCGCCGTGGTACGCCCTGGCCCAGGCCGCGTCCGGATTCAGCCTCTATCTGTCCGGTGAGCCGGAGGCGGCGCAACCAGCACTGGAAGCAGCGGTGCACACCGAAGCGGCGTACTCACTGACCCAGATCGTGGCCCTGGCCACGCTGTCCCTGATCGCGGTCGGGCAGGGCCGCCTGCCCACGGCCCGCCGGCTGATGGAGGCGGCGTACCGCATCGCCCAGGCCGACGAATTCCGGCTGACCCCCTCGGCCTCCATGGCCCATGTGGCCGCCGGCGCGGTCCTGGCCGCGGAGGGACGGCTCGACCAGGCCCGCGGTGAGCTGACGCAGGCCCTCGGCTTCCGTGAGCGGATCCCGGGGACCAGCCCATGGCCCACCCTGGAGGCAACCATCCGGCTGGCCCAGGTGCTGCTCGATGCCGGGGACCGGGACGGGGCCAGCGACCTGGCCGGCGAGGCCCGCCGGGTGCTGACCGCGCTGCCGGAGGGTGCCGAAGCGCAGCAGGCCCGGCTGGCGGAGCTCGAGCACCGGCTGGCCGGCCCGCGACGGGCGGTGACCCCGGCCGATCCGCTCACCGAGCGGGAGGTTTCGGTGCTGCACCTGCTCGGTGGCTCGCTGTCGCTGCGCGAGATCGGGCAGGAGCTTTACGTGTCGGCGAACACGGTGAAGACCCATACCCAGGCGATCTACCGGAAGCTGGGCGTCTCGACCCGGCACGAGGCGGTCGAGCAGGGCAGGCAGCTGGGGATCTGAGGTCACCCGCGCACGCCCACGACGCTCACCCGGGTGAACCGGACGGATGGGTGAGAACATCTCACCCCCAGATTGTGTACAAAGGAGTAACGTCGGCCGTCTGGGGAAGGCAGGCAGGGCGCCGGAGGCAGTTCGGGAGGAAGCCTGATCATGACCGTCCCCACGGTCCCCCTTCGCCGGTACCGGATCATCCTCCGGGGTGAGTGCGCGCAACTGCTGACCGGCATCCTGGACGGAACCACCATCGAGTCCGGCCGGGGCTGGACCTGCATCGTGGCATCGGTACGCGACGACTCAGAACTCTACGGGCTGCTTGACCGGTTCGAGGACTTCGCCCTGCACATCGTCAGCCTCAATGAGCTCGGCGCCGACGTGCTCCCCCCGCGGGCCAGCGCGGATATCCCGGCGCCGCCCGCCTGACCCGGCGGTCCACACCGTCCGGCCGCCACCCACGTCATCCGGGCGACATGCCCGCTTCAGAGCAAGCCGGCCTGCTTGGCCCGGCGGACCGCCTCGCCCCGGTGACCCACCGCCAGCTTCCGGTAGATGCTCTTGAGGTGGGTCTTGACGGTGTTGACCGAGATGTACATCTCGGTGGCGATCTCCGCGGTGCTCTCCATTGCTGACACGTGCTCGAGCACTTCCCGCTCGCGCTCGCTCAGCGGCTCGACGATCAGGGGCGCCGCCTGCCCGGCCGGCGGCTGCATCCGGAGCAGGCCGGTGCTCACCAGATCGGGCTCGAGCAGACGGTGGTAGGGGGAGGCCAGTTCCGGGTCGCGCCGCAGCACCGGCCGCAGCCAGCTCCGCTCGATCGCGAACGGCAGCCGGACCTGCTCCGGCATCGCCAGCCGCAGGGCCCGCTCAAGTGACTGACGGCCCCGGGCCCGGTCCCCGGTCAGATAGCCCAATTGCGCGTTGGCCAGCCAGGCCGCCAGCCGCGCGGCATCGGGCGCCTCCTCGCCTGGGGCCACGGCCAGCGTGTGCGCCGCGGCCTGCCGGTTCCCGGCCGCGAGCAGGGCACGCGCCAGCGCGACCGCCGCGTCCAGCGAGGACTCCGGGCCGGCCTGCCTGGCCGCGGCGATGGCCGCCGGGAAGTCACCGGCGGCGGTACCCGCCCAGGCGTCAAGCAGGGTCAGCTGACGCGCCAGCCAGGCGGGCGGCGCCCACTGCCGCCGGGCCCGGTCGGCGTATTCCCGCGCCGCCCGGGCCCGGCCCTCGGCCAGGCACCGGCGGGCCGCCACCAGGCAGGCAACCGCCTCCATCAGCTTGTCCGGCCGGCCCTGCAGTGCTTCGTGCGCGCGCTTCTCCCAGCGGCGGGCCCGCGCCAGCTCGTTGCGTTCGGTGTACACGGCGGCGAGCGCCACCTCGGCCGCCGGGCGTATGGGCCCGGCCGGCCGGGCGGCGTCCCCATCCGGCCTGCCCAGCGCCTCGGCGGCCAGTTCCGCGGCGTGCCCGAGCCGTCCCTGCATCGCCTCAAGCAGGGCGAGCAGCCCGAGACAGGCGGCCCGGCCGCGGTCACCGTCCGGCGCCCGCCCGGTGGCCGCACCCGCCCGCAGCATGGCCGCGGCCTCGTCGAACCGGCCCGCCCACAAGGCCATGGCCCCGCGGCCGGCCAGCACTTGGGCCTCGATGGCCTGGCGCCAGGCAGACTGGCCGCTGGGCAGCGCCTTGACCAGGTTGCCTGCCTGGTCGGCCGCGGCCGCGGCCGCGCCGGAGTCGCCCGTCCGGCTGGCGACGGTGAGCCGGACCAGCGAGGCGGCCAGCCTGGACGGTATCTCATCCGCGGCCGGCCGCTGGGCCAGGATCTGGTCCGCGGCGGTCAGGAACGGCTCGCCCCGGCCGTCCGGGCCGCTGGCGACATCCAGCGCCGCGGCGACCAGCAGCGGTTGCGGTTCGGTCCACCGCAGATCCCGGGGCAGGTGCCGGAAGCCGTCGGCCAGCGGCCCGTCCCCGCCGCCCTCGATCAGCTGCCCCACCGCCAGCCCGTCGATGACCGCCCGGGCGGCGACCAGCCAGTCGCCCGCCCGGGCGGCGTGCCGGACCGCGTCGGCGACGGAACCGTTCCGGCGGTACCAGCCGGCGGCCCGCAGATGCAGGTCCCGCACCCGGTCGGGGGCCTCCCGGCGCAGCTTCAGCCGCAGCACCGCCGCGAACAGGGAGTGGTAGCGGTACCAGCCGCTGTCATCCCGCTGGACCAGCGTGTTCGTCCGGAGCAGTTCGGGCAGGACCGCGGCGGCCTGCCCGCCGCCCATGAGCTCGTCGGCGACCTCCTCGCTGACCCGGTCCAGGATGCTGGTCCGCAGCAGGAAATCCTGGACGTGGGGAGGCTGGGCATTGAGCACCTCGTCCACCAGATACCCGGTGACCGCACTGTCCTCGGCCACCAGTTCCTTGACGAACTGGTCCGGGTCGTCATGCCCGGCCATCGAGATCGCGGCCAGGCGCATGACCGCCGCCCAGCCCTCCGCCCGCCGGGTCAGCCGTTCCAGCGACTCGGCCGACAAGATGATCCCGTGCTGGGCCATGAGCAGCCGGGACTCGGCCACCGTGAAGGCGAGGTCACCGGCCCGGATCTCGGCCAGCTCGCTGGTGAGCCGGTAACGGTGCAGGGGCAGCAGCGGGTCCATCCGCGACGAGACCACCAGCCGCAGGCCCGGCCCGGCGTGGCGCAGTACGTAGGCCAGCCCGTTCAGCACCTTGTCGCTGGTCAGCAGATGGAGATCATCCAGGACCAGGGTCACCGGGGGGTCCTGCGCCGCCAGCAGCACCGCCAGCCGGAGCAGGAACTCATGGTCGACCGAGTAGCGCCGGGCCGTCGCGGACAAGGTCCTGGGCACCGGAACCCCGGCCCGCCCGAGCGCGGCCAGGACATAGGACCAGAACACCCGGGGCCGGTTGTCGAAGTCGTCGATGGTGACCCAGGCGATGGGCGCGGCGGGCGGGCGGCCCGCCGCCCAGAGCGCGAGTGCCATCGTCTTGCCCGCCCCGGGCGGCCCGGTGACGGTCGTGACCGGGACCCGGGTGCCGCTGGCGATGAGCCGGTCGAGCCGTGGCCGGGGGACGAGCCAGCCGGGCCTGCCGGGCACGGTTATCTTCGACACCAGCAGCGGGTCGCCCGCCCAGTCGGCCTGCCCGGGGGAAGCGGCCGGGGGGAGCTCAGCCGTGTTGGCCACGAGCGGCACCGCCCTTCCCCGGCCGGCGGATGGGCTAACCCGGGCGCAGTCCTTTCCTGACCGGGAGGCGGGCCAGGAGCGGGGCTAGCTCGTCGGCCTCCTTCCGCTGGTTTCACATGGATCCGGGTGATTTGTCATCACCCCCGCGTGATCTCACCAGGGTGAGGCGGCCGCGAGGTGACACCTCGGGCCGAAATCACCCACCCGGAGTGGGGCGCGCACGCGCAGATCGCCGGACGGTGGAGTCACTATGATGTTCTCCGAGACTGGGGGCCCTGCGGTGGCGTCCCTCTACTACGAAATCCGGGTCGCGGGGGTTCTCCCGCCCGAGGCCCTGGTCGACTACGGGCGGCTGAGCGCATCGGTACAGCCGGTGGAAACCGTGCTGCACGGCCCGCTGCAGGATCAGGCGGCGCTGCACGGGCTGCTGGCCAGGCTCGAGACGTTCGGCGTGCAGGTGCTGGAGGTACGCCGGCTCCAGGACGACAGCCAGGACCCGGGCTAGCCGCCAGCAGCGCCCGGCCGCCTGCCATCACTCCGCGCGGGTGATGCCACCGCCGCCGGCCCGGCCGAGCATGAGCCGGTGCTGCACGTCCGCATTGCCAGCCCGGCCGACGTGACCGGCCGCCTGGTCGCGATCCTGGCCGCCGACCCCGGCGTGCTGAACCTGGTGGTGCTCATGGGCGCGGCCCGGCACCCGGACGGCGACGCCGTGCAGTTCGACCTCCACACCGGCGCGGCCAACCCGGTCTTCCGGCAGTTGCGCGATCTCCGCCTGGACGGCCGGGGCTCGATCATGGTCGAGACGGTGGACGCGGCCCTCACCGGCCCGGCCCCGCCCGCCGGCCGCAGACGGCCCTACCACGGGGAGATCGCCCCGGTCTGGGAGATGGTGGAGGCCGGCATCCGGGGCCGCGGGGTCTACCCGCCCAGCTTCTTCGCCCTGCTGATCATCGCCCGCCTGATCGCCGCTGTGGGGATCCTGACGAACTCGCAGATCCTGGTGGTGGGGGCGATGGTGGTCGGCCCCGAGTACAGCGCGATCATCGCTGTCGCGCTGGGCATCGAGCAGCGCCGGGCCGTCCCGGTGCGGCAGGGGCTGGCCGCCCTGGCGTCCGGGTTCGGCCTGGCGATCGCGGCCGCCATGGTCTTCGGTGTGGCCATCCGCTGGTCGGGGCACGTGCCACGGGCCTTCCTGCTCGGCGTCCGGCCGGTCGCCGACCTGATCGACAACCCGAACCTGTTCTCGGTCGTGGTGGCGGTCCTGGCGGCCGTCGCCGGCGTCGTGTCGCTGACCGAGTCACGGGCGAACGCCCTCATCGGGGTCTTCATCTCGGTCACGACGATTCCCGCGGCCGCCGCGCTGGGCCTGGCGCTGGCCTTCACCGCCTGGTCACACGCGCTGGGCTCCGCGCTGCAGTTGCTGCTGAACGTGGCCGTGCTGATCACGGTCGGTGCGGCCGGACTCCGCCTTCAGCGGTTCATCTGGCGCCCGCGCGCGCCGTCCGGGTGAGCGGCTGACGGGGCGGGCTGGAACTCGCCCTGGCTGACCCGCCGCCGGAAGACGTAGTAGCTCCAGGTCTGGTAGCCGAGCACGACCGGCAGCAGCAGGAGGGCGATCACCGTCATCACCTTGAGCGAGTACCCGCCGGCCGCGGTGTTGTGCACCGTCAGGCTGTCGGCCGCGCTGGTGGTGGAGACCATGACGTTCGGGTACAGGCCCACGAAGATCGACACGATGGCCGATGCCATGGTGACCGTGGTGGCGGCGAAGGCGAAGCCCTCGCGGTGCTCGTAGACCAGCCAGACGGCGGCGAGGACGGCGAGGATCGTCAGCAGCTCGACCGGGTTGAGGAAGAACGTGCTGCTCGATGTCACGTGCGTCCAGATGGCGAAGCCGGTCACCACGGCGCCGGTGACCGGGGCCACCCGCCGGGCCAGGACGCCGGCGCGCTCACGCAGATCACCGGTGGTCTTCAGGGTCAGGAACGTGGCGCCGTGCAGCAGGCAGACCAGGACCAGCGTGACCCCGGTGAACAGCGCGTACGGCTGGAGCAGGTTCCAGAAGGACCCGGTGTACTCCTGCTGGGCGTTGATCGGCAGGCCGTGCAGCAGGTCACCAAGAACCACCCCGATCAGCAGCGGGGCGGCCAGGCTGCCGCCGGTCAGCAGGCCGTCCCAGGTGCGGCGCCAGCGCTGCGCCTCGCGCTTGCCGCGGTACTCGAACGACACCCCGCGCACGATCAGCGCCGCCAGCAGCAGCACCATGGCCAGGTAGAAGCCGGAGAACATGGCCGCGTACCAGCCGGGAAACGCCGCGAAGATGGCGGCGGCCGCCACGATCAGCCACACCTCGTTGCCGTCCCACAGCGGCCCGATCGTGTTGATCACCGCCCGTCGGCCGGCCTCATCCCGGCCCGCCACGCCGTGCAGCATGCCCACCCCGAAGTCGAACCCCTCCAGCACGAAGAACCCGGTCCACAGGACCGCGATGACGATGAACCAGAACGGGACGAGTCTCATCGTGACCTCAGTACTGGACGGCGGGCACGGGCGCGTCCACGTCGGCCGCGGCGCGCGGTGGTGGCAGCTGCTGGCGGGAGTACTTCAGCATCAGCAGCAGGTCGACGGTGCCGAGCACCCCGTAGAGCAGGACGAAGATGACCAGGCTGGTCGCGACATAGGCAGTGCTGACCGAGGCGGACACCCCGTTCTTGGTGAGCATGATGCCCTGCACGATCCACGGCTGCCGGCCGCTCTCGGTCAGCAGCCAGCCCGCGGTGTTCATCAGGAGGGGCAGGACCACCGCCCAGGTCGCCAGCCACAGGAACCGCCGCGAGCCCGCGAGTTTGCGGCGGCTGATCAGCCACAGCCCCCACCCCCCTATGCCGAAGACCACCACTGCGAGATAGGCCATCACCCGCATGCCCCAGTACTGGATGAACACGTTGGGCACGTAGTTGCCGGGGCCGTACTGCTGGACGTACTGGTCCTGGAGCGGGGTCATCCCGGTCACCTTGCCGTTCCAGTGGTTGGTGGCCAGCAGCGACAGCAGGTGCGGGATGGCGATGATCTGGGTCGGGGTGTGGTCGTTGTTGCCGCCGCCGATCTGGAACAGCGAGAACGAGCACGGCTGGCAGGTGGTCCACTGCGCCTCCGCCGCGGCTATCTTCATCGGCTGGTAGCGGGCCTCGATCACGCCCAGTTCGTCGCCGACCAGCATGGTGAACAGGATCGCCGGGACCAGCACGATCAGCGCCAGCCGGGCGGAGGAGGTGAAGACCGCGGCGTCCCCGCCCCGCCGCAGCTGCCAGGCCGACACGGCCAGCATCACCGCCGCCCCGGTGACCAGCGACGCCAGCACCACCTTGGCGTACCCCCAGACGAAGACCGGGTTGGTGAACAGCGCCCAGATGTCGTTCAGCTGGGGCTTGCCGCCGACCATCGCATAGCCGACGGGGTGCTGCATCCACGAGTTGGCGGCCATGATGAACGCCGCCGACAGGGCGCTGCCCACCGCTACCGCCCAGATCGTCACCAGGTGCAGCCGCCGGGGCAGCTTGTCCCAGCCGAACAGCCACAGGCCGAGGAAGGTGGACTCCAGGAAGAACGCCGCGAGCCCCTCCATCGCCAGCGGCGCGCCGAAAATGTTGCCGACCAGCCGCGAGTACGCCGACCAGTTCATGCCGAACTCGAACTCCTGCACCAGGCCGGTCACCACGCCGATGGCGATATTGATGACCAGCAGGGTGCCGAAGAATCTGGTCAGCCGCAGATATTCATCCCGCTTATTGTGCTGCCAGGCGGTCTGCAGCAGCGCGGTCAGGAATGCCAGCCCGATCGTCACCGGGACGAACAGGAAATGGTTGACCGACGTGAACGCGAACTGCCAGCGCGCGAGATCGACGTTCGTCATCTACTCCCCCGGTTCAGCAGGACCGGCCACGGGCCGGCCTCCTGGCCTGGCGGCAGTCCGGCCAGCCTCACCCATGGGCCGCCTCGGCGGCCTGCTCCTCGTTCTGCCAGGCCCGGGTGCCCGCGGCGGCCGCCGCCCTGGCCCGCGACCACTGCTGCTGGCCGAGCTGGCGCGGTGGCACCTCCATCTGCTCCACCCAGCGCCGGGTGACCGAGAACAGGTGCGCGCCGCCGACCGCGAAGCCGGCCAGCACGAGCATGGCGCCCGTGCCCACCAGCACGGCACCGGTGATGAGCGGGCCGGATCTGAGTTGCGGCAGGGCAGTCCGTTCCGCACTGTCAGTCATGGCAACCGTCCTCAGCGAGGGGGACCGACGGTTTACTCTGCCCAGGGCCGAGCCGGACCGGATCATCCGCCGGGGGTGATTGGCCCGCGTCAGTCGCCGCTGAGTGAGCGCTGCTGCGGGGAAATTCCCGCGAAGCTCGCCGGGGTGAGCGGCATCGGGCGCAGGTGCCTGGCCTGGATGAGCGCGAGCAGCCTGACCAGCTGGTGACCGAGGCCGGGTACCCAGTGCAGCAGCACGATCTCACCGGGCGCCAGCGGACGGCCGTCCCAGGTCTGGATACGGTTGCCGTCCACGGTGGCGCTCCAGCCCACCAGCACGGTCAGGCCGCCCCGGTAGGCGGCCGCCTGCACGGTGGGGTCGAAGGCCCCGTATGGGGGGCGTCCCATGTCCGGGACCCGGCCCAGCCAGTGCCCGAGCGCGAGCCGGGCCTGGCCCCACTGGCTGGTGGCCTGGCCCAGGGTCAGCCGGGTGAGATCGGGATGGGAGACGGTGTGGTCCCCGGCCGTCCCGCCCGCGCGGACGAACGCCCGCCAGTACGGCAGGTCCTGCCGCGCGGCCCGGGCGATGAGGAAGGCCGTGACCGGCAGGTGGGTGCTGCGCATGATGGCCAGTACCTGGCCGCTCGGGGTCCAGCCGTCGTCCACCGTGATGTAGACGGCCCGGCCGGCCGGGCTGGCGAAGGCGTAGAGCGGGATCGTGGGCAGGGCGGGCACGGCCACGGGCACCACGGCCTGCTCGCCGTCCCGGGCGGTCACGGTCAGCCGGGCCCGGCACACCTGCGGGCTCCTGGCCACCGCCACCTGCCGGGCGGCCGGGAAGCTGACCGTGTTCAGGCCGCAGAGCCGGTGCGGCTGGCGGCGCACGGGGCCGGACAGGGTGACCACCACCCCGCCGCGGCCCCGCCGGGATTTGATCACCCGCAGCGCCGGCGGGGTGCTGATCGTCAGCGTGGTCTGGGCCGGCTGCGGGCCGCTCACCTGCACGGCCAGCCGGGTCGTGTGGCCGGGCCGTAGGTGGACCCGGGCCGTCCCGCCGCCCCCGGCCAGCCGCCGCCCGGATCCGCGCCCGCCGGACACGGTGAACCGGCTGTGGGCCAGGATCTGGCCGCTGGACGGCCCGCCGCCGCGAACCAGCCGGATGGTGACGGTGTTCGAGGCCGGGTGCAGCTGCCAGGCCACACCGGGCGCGGCCACGGCGGCGGCGTCGGCGCGCTGGCCCAGCCAGGCCACGGCCAGGCCCAGCATGACCAGCACGCCGATACCGGCCATGACAACGGGGTGGAGCGACCGGGCAGATACCGCCGGGCCCGGGGGACGGACCTGAGCATTGCCGCTCACGGGCACCCAGAATCGCACATTCTGCCGGGTGAGCGGCCC
Organism: Streptosporangiaceae bacterium; assembly: GCA_036522155.1. GTDB lineage: Bacteria > Actinomycetota > Actinomycetes > Streptosporangiales > Streptosporangiaceae > UBA9676. The sequence goes on along the minus strand of DATDGI010000023.1, from coordinate 1,590 downwards.
GCGCCGCGCCGTGACGGCGGGCAGAGATCAGCGGCCGGGCGCGCGGCCCGGGTCAGGGTTTGCGGCCCACGCCCACCAGGCACTGGAACGGGGCCGGGTCGGCGGGCGGCCCGGCCGTCATGACCGGACCAGATGGCCACGCGCGTACGGCCGTACCTGCACCCGCTCCCCGATCGGCTCGCCCTCGCTCAGCAGCTCGATGATGCCGGTGTCCCGGTCGTCAGCCCGGGCCGCGAACCGCTCCCCGGTACTGGCCAGCCGGCCGATGACGATGCCCGTCCTGGCGCCGTCCCGGCGGTGCCTGACCGTATAGGCCTCGATCGTGGCCGGCCCGTCGGCGCGCACCGCCTGCGCGACGCCGGGCCAGCCGTCGATCTCCGCCTGCCCGGCCCGGCTGCGGCCCGGGCGCCAGGCGGCGGCCGTGGTCGAGTAGATGCCGGCCGAGTACTTGCTCATGATGCCGCCGTTGGCGCCGACGAATCCGTAGCTGCCGGGGCGGGCCCGGGCGCGCTGGACGGTCTCGGCGATCGCGTGCAGGGAGTAGTTGTTGCCGGGGCCGCCGAAGAAGGGCAGCCCACCGGTGACGGTCAGCCCGCGCGGGTCGTCCGGGGCCAGGCCCAGCCCGTCGCAGATGTTGAACACCGGCACCGGGAAGCAGCTGTAAAGGTCGATGGTGGCCAGGTCGGCCAGGCCGATCCCGGCCATGGCCAGGGCGTCCCTGGCCGCCATCACCGCGGCCGGGCTGGCGGACAACTCGGCCCGGTCCAGCAGGTCCCGTTCCCGCAGGTCGGCGTGACCGTGCAGGTAGACGCACCGGTCCGGGGCGACACCCAGCCGCTGCGCGGCAACTGCCGACATCAGCAGGACGGCGGCGCCCTGGTTGACCTTCTCGCGGGCGACGAGGTAGCGGGTGTACGGGTCGGCGATCAGCCGGTTCGGCCCGGTCGGGGTGATCAGCTCGCTGGCGGTGCGGACGACCGGCGCGGCCGCGTGCGGGTTGGCCGCCGCGACCCTCGTGAACGGCGCGAACAGCGCGCCCATGGCGGCGGCGTACCCGGCGCGGGTCAGGCCGAGCCGGGCCCGGCGGGCGTTCTCGATCAGCGCGTACTGACTCGGCACGTCGGCCAGGCCCGGTGCGGCCCGGTGCAGCGCGACCATGCTGTCCAGGCCGTAACCACGGTCCTCCAGGCTGCCGTGGGCGTGCTCGCTGAAGTCGGGCCGGTCGCCGGCGGCCGCGAAATGCCCGACGGTGGAAATGGCCTCGGCGCCGAAGATCAGCACCACCTCGGCCCGGCCCGCGGCGATGGTGCCGGCCAGCTCGGTGACCAGGTGCTGTGGTGCCTGGCCGCCGGTGACGGCCAGGATCGCGCGGGCCGGCGCGGCCCCGATCCGGCCCGCCACCGACCGGGGGAAGTTGTCGGACCGGCCGAGCGGCGCCCGCGCGCCCGGGGTCGATATCTCGAACTGGCGGACGCCGGCCACGGTATCGATCGCCGCCGCCACCGCGGCCGGGTCGGCCCCGGTGTCGGCCAGCGCCTCGGCGGCCGCGTCCGCGCCGAGGCCGACGGGCGAGCGCCCTTGGTAGGCCCG
>DATDGI010000022.1:0-3322 GCA_036522155.1 Streptosporangiaceae bacterium | reverse complement strand
CCATCGTGTAAACAGCAGGTAAACCATTCGACGTTGACCCGAACGGACCCACAACAGTCTCGGTTAGCACTCTCCAGGTCGCATAGCGTGACAAGCAGGCATATTGTAATTGGCTCGAACAATTTCAGATCGCCGATTGATCCGACGTCGTGATTGTTCCGACCTGAGCTTGGATCGGCCTGCCTGGTGAGGGATCTCCTGGAGAGCAGGTCGGAACAATCCCGCGGCTCGGGCTCATGATTCCTTCACCGGTTTCGAGTGAAGGAGGAAGCGATGTCCGGATCGAGTCGGAGAGGGATCGGGGCGGTCGACCTGCTGTTGGACGGCTTGGCTGGCTACCTGCGCAGCGAGCGCGGTGTGACGGAGTTGACGGTCGATGTCTACGTGGGCGATATACGCAGGTTCCTCGTCGATCGAGGGGGAGGCGACCTCAGCGAGCTGACGGCGGCTGGCGTGTCGAAGGCGGTGCTGGGGCAGGTGACCCGCTGGTCGCCCGCCTCGGTGCGGCGCTACGGGTGCTCGCTGCGTTCGTTTCTCCGCTACTGCTACCTCGTCGGCCTCGTCGATCGCGACCTGTCGGCGGCGGCCTTGCCGGTGTCGGGGCGGCGGCGGTCGCTGTTGCCGAAGGGCATCACTCCGACTCAGGCCAAGGCCTTGCTGCGGGCTTGCGATCGGCGTCGCGCCAGCGGCCGACGTGACTATGCGGTGATCGTCCTGATGCTGCGGCTCGGGCTCCGGGCCAGCGAGGTGGCGACGCTGCGCCTGGAGGACCTGGACTGGCGGGCTGGGCAGGTCACGGTTCACGGCAAGGGTCACCGGGTGGACCAGCTGCCGTTGCCTGTCGATGTCGGCGAGGCGATCGCCGCCTACCTGTGCCGCGGCCGGCCCCGCACGGCCACGGTCCGAGAGGTATTCGTGCGGGTGCGGCCGCCCCACGTCGGCCTGAGCCGTGGCGCGGTGACGACCATCGTCGCTCGTGCCGCCGGCCGTGCCCGGCTTGGCGCGGTGCGTGCGCATCGGCTGCGCCACACCGCCGCCAGCGACATGCTGCGGGCTGGCGCTCCGCTCGGTGAGATCGGCCAGGTGCTGCGACAGCGCTCGCCCGGCTCCACTGCCGCCTACGCGCGGGTCGACGTCGAACGGCTCCGCACCATTGCCCGGCCCTGGCCGACCGGGGCGGCGTCGTGAGCACCCTGGCCGGGCAACTCGATGACTACCTGCGTCTGCGTCGCGGGCTGGGCTTCCAGCTCGGCCAGCACGGCAGCGTGCTGCCCGGGTTCGTCGCCTACGCCGCCGCCACCGGGGCCGAGACCGTCACCGTCGAGCTGGCGGTGACCTGGGCTCGCCTGCCGGCAGGGATCAAGCCGATCACCGCCGGCTTCCGGCTGAGCGAGGTACGCGGCTTCGCCCGCTACCTGCACGCCATCGACCCCGCCCACGAGGTCCCGCCGCCCGGCCTGCTGGGGGTCCCGCGCCGGCGGCCCACGCCCTACATCTACACGCCGGGCCAGATCGCCGAGATCCTGCGCGCGACCCAGCGGCTACAGCCACCGCTGCGGGCGGCCACCTATCGGACGCTGCTCGGGCTGCTGGCAGCGACGGGCATGCGCCTGGGGGAGGCGACGGCGCTGACCCGCGCCGACGTCGACCTCGTGGAGGGCATGGTCACCCTCCGGCACGCGAAGTTCGGCCGGATACGCCTCGTCCCCTTGCACCCGTCGGTCACCGCTGCCCTCCGTGCCTACGCCGCCACGCGGGACCGGCTCTGCCCCACCCCGCGGGTCGATCGGTTCTTCGTGTCCGTCACCGGGCGGGCCCTGCGGCGGGGAGAGGCTGACCAGGTCTTCGGGGTGATCACCGGGCTGATGGGAATCCGCACCGACACCGTCCACCCGCGCATTCATGACCTGAGACACAGCTTTGCCGTGCACACCCTCATCGACTGGCACCGCCAAGGCGCGGACATCTCGGCCTTGCTGCCAGTGCTGTCCACCTACCTCGGGCATGTTGAGCCGAAGAACACGTACTGGTACTTGTCCGCCGTCCCGGAGCTGATGCAGCTCGTCGCCGCCCGGCTCGAACACGGGGCAGGTGAGTCATGACCACGCTGGCGCCGGTGCTGCAGGCGTTCTTCACCGAGCGGCTCATGGCTCAGCGCCGGGCCTCGAGTCACACCATCACCGGTTACCGGGACACGCTCCGGCTGCTGGTCGGGTTCGCCTCCGCCAAGACCGGCAAGACGCCCTCCGCGCTGGACATCGCCGACCTGGACGCGCCGCTGGTCGCCGCCTTCCTCGACCACCTGGAAGCTGACCGGCACAACACGGTGCGGACCCGCAACTGGCGCCTCGCCGCCATCCACTCGCTGTTCGGCTACGCCGCACTGCACCACCCCGAACGCGCCGCCGTCATCCAGCGGGTCCTGGCCATCCCGGCCAAGCGCCACGAGCGCACACTGCTCACCTGGCTCACCGCGCCAGAGGTCGACGCCCTGCTGGCCGCACCCGACCGGGGCACGTGGACCGGCAGGCGTGATCACGCCATGCTCGTGCTCGCCGTCCAGACCGGGCTGCGGATCTCCGAGCTGATCGGCCTGTCCCATGGCGACGTCGTTCTCGACGCCGGAGCGCACGTCCGTTGCATGGGCAAGGGCCGCAAGGAGCGGGCCACGCCGCTCACCGGACTCACCGTTGCCGTCCTGCGGGCCTGGCTCACCGAGAACCCGGGTCAGGCCCATGACCCGCTGTTCCCGACACGCACCGGGACACGGCTCAGCCACGATGCCATCGAGCACCGCCTCGCCGTCCATCTCGCCACCGCACGCGCCAGCTGCCCGTCGTTGCGGACCAAGCACGCCACCATGCACACCCTGAGGCACACCTGCGCCATGCGGCTGCGACAAGCCGGAATCGACGTTGCCGTCATCGCACTCTGGCTCGGCCACGAGCAGATGGCCACCGCCAACATCTACCTGCACGCCGACATGGAGGAGAAGGAGCGAGCCATCGCCCGAGTCACCCCGCCCGGCACCGCGCCTGGCCGCTACCAGCCGCCCGACCCGCTGCTCGCCTTCCTCAACAGCCTCTGATTGTTCCGACCTGCCGCCAGTCGATAGCCCTGCCACGCACACCAATCCGCGCTCAGGTCGGAACAATCACGACGTCGGATCAATCGGCGTTGTCCCGACATCGGAACAACGCCGATTACGGACGGCTGACTACCATGCCATCGCGCGACGATGACGCGCACAGATCAGCCGATTCTGGAGGTCCTTATCATCCAATGCGTTCGATCGGCCTAGCGTCAGCGGAAGACCGGATAA
>DATDGI010000021.1:0-2468 GCA_036522155.1 Streptosporangiaceae bacterium | reverse complement strand
GCTGCTCAGCGTGCAGCTCGGCAGTGTGCTGTCTTTCTGCACCAGGCCGCCGGGACGTTGGTGGACGCCGTAGTTGCCCCAGGTCAGCTCCATGTGCGGCAGGCCGGCCAGGCCTGGCCGCATGGTGAGGGCATCGGTGCCGGGAGCGATCTGGCCGGCCGTGATCCCGTACGTGGCGAGCAGCTGCGGGGTGGCCACGTACACGGTGCCGGTGAAGTCCTTATGGGCCTGCGCACCCACCTGGTGCAGCGTGGCGTCCGCGGATTCCAGTGGCACCGCGGACCGCGCATGCAGGCTAGCGGCGAGACTGCCGACGTGCCTGCTCACTTCGGCGAGCTGGGTGCCGCTGAGCGGCGCCGCAACAAAGGGGCCGCCCTGCGGGGGCTGCGCGTAGACGATCACCTGGCTGGTGGACAGGTTGGGGCCGGTCCAGGCGAGCACGTTCTCGAACTGGACGCTGGCAACGACGCAGATCCCGGTGGCCAGGAACACGGCGAACGTGATCGCCGCCAGCGCGGCACCGGACCGGGCCCGGTAGCGGACCAGGTCGCGCAGCGCGATCCGGATCGCGACCGGCAGCCGGGAGCTGGCCCTCAGCATGCTGATGGCCAGCGGGGCGAGCAGGACGATGCCGATGATCACGGCGACCAGGCCGGCCACCAAGTGCAGCGCGGGACCGCCCACGTTGCCGCTTGCCCCGGCCAGCCCGCCGGCGGTCGCCAGGCACCCGACGCCGACCGCGAACACGATGACGCCGGGCAGGGCGGAGCGGTGCGCGGCCTTCGGCGGCGTGGGGCGGCCGGACAGCGCGGCCACCACCGGCACCCGGGCCATCGTCTTGGCTGGGCGGCGGGCCGCCAGCACCGAAGTCGCGATCGCGAACACGACCCCGATGGCGAACGCCCACCACGGCAGGTTCGCCGCGTCCACCACGTGGCCGGCAGCCTGCTGCAGCGCCGGCACATAGGCGAACCAGGCGGCGAAGCCCAGCACCGCCCCGGCCAGCGCGGCGGTCACGCCGACGGCCAGGCCGTTGGCGATCATGACCAGGCGGAGGTTGCGTTCGGTCGCGCCGATCGCGCTGAGCATGCCGAGGGCGCGGAGCCGGCGCTGGGCCATCACGGAGAAGCTGGCTACTGACACCAGGCCGATGAACGCCAGGCCGAGTACCTCCACGAGCAGGACGACCGTCGCCGGCGAGAACCTGCTCGCGCTGCTGGTGGGGAAGGACACAGTCGCCGCCGGGACACCGGGCAGCGTTCCGTTGCCGCCGCTGATCGCCTGCTGCGCCGCGGCCGGGCCGAGCAGCATGGCCACCTGGCTGGGGTGCGTGACCTGGCCCGGGGCGACCAGCGCGAACTCGTCCGGCAGGTTGCTCGGGTCCTGCACGATGCCGGTCACCCGCCAGCTCGTGCCGACCGCCTGCCAGGTGCCGCCCACGTGCGTGTCGTACAGGGCCGCCACCTGGCTGGTCAGCGCGGCCTGCCCAGGGCCGGCCGGGTAGGTGCCGCTGACCAGGCTGAGCAGCGGAGAGTTGTAGCGCCCGTGCGGGTTCTCGGCGCGGAGTCGCACGGACTGTGTGGTGCCAGTAGCGATGTCCTGATTCTCAATGACATCTGCCGGACCCCAGCGGCCCTGAATGGTGGCGATGTCGGCGGCCAGGTGCGGGTCGTTGCCGGGCAGAGTGACCAGTGCGGCGGCGGTGCCGAACGTGGCGTAGTTGGAGTTCCAGAGCTGCACGTTCGTGACGACGCTGGCACCCCAGATCGTCGCGGCGACCGCCACGGTGAGCAGGCCGAGCACGAGCAGCTGCTGGCGCCATTCGCGGCGGCACAGCCGCACCGCCCAGCGGACCACCGCCCGGCGGGCGACGATGCCGCCGCCCCCGCCCGTGGTCAGATCGGGGGGTTCGCGCAGCGCGATGCTCACCGGATCTCCCCAGGCGTGAGGAGGGATTCGGGGCCGGGCGGCCGGGTGGTCTGGCCGGTCACCCGCCCGTCGCGCAGGAACACCACGCGGTCGGCCCAGGCGGCCAGCTGCGCGTCGTGGGTCACCACCACCGCGGCCACGCCCCGCGTGCATGCCTCGTGCAGCAGCCGCATCACCTCGTCCGCGTTCACCGAGTCCAGGGCGCCGGACGGCTCGTCGGCCAGCAGCAGGCGGCGGTCCCCCACCACCGCGCGGGCGATGGCGACCCGCTGCCGCTCGCCGCCGGACAGCTGATCGGGGAACCACCCGGCCCGGTCGGCCACGCCGAGCGCTTCCAGCGCGGCCATCCCGGCCGCGCGCGCCTTCGGCACCGCGACGCCGTCCAGTTCCAGCGGCAGGGCGGCGTTCTCGGCGGCGGTCAGCCCGGGCAGCAGGTTGAAATCCTGGAACACGTACCCGATCACCCGGCGCCGCAGCCGGGCCCTGCGGCCCCGCGGCATCCCGGCCAGCGCCATGCCGCAGACCAGCACCTCCCCGCT
>DATDGI010000020.1:0-4421 GCA_036522155.1 Streptosporangiaceae bacterium | reverse complement strand
GCTGTCCGCGGAAGGCTGCTCGGGCAGTTCAGGCACAGGAATCCACCAGTGGTCGAGTCGGGCCGCCAGGACCGGGCTGCCTGCGCAGGGGATCCGCCCACCGGGCCGGGCCACCGCGCCGGGCACGAGACCGGCCGCTGATCACGCGTTCTGTCGCGCTCCATGGTTGCATGCCGTCCCGGGTGCCCGCGCCGGCCGGGCAGGCGCCGCACATTTTCAATGATCGCGGAATCCGCTCAGGGAATACGGGCGACGCGGCAAGACCGAAACACTGCGCGGCTTCGACCGGGCTGCCCGCCAGCCGTCCCCCGCGCGGGGGATGCGCGGGGGACGGTATCCCTCATGCCAGCGGCGGCGAAGACGGCTCCCCAGCGTGACGACCAGGGCACCCCTGCTTTCCTACTGTGACTGGCATGGAAGCGGCTATCGAAGTCAACGGCCTGCGCAAGCGGTCCGGGGTCCTGACCTGCCCGCCGCACCCATCCGTCACCCCAGTAACACCAGCGATCCCGAGGAGGGGTAGGTCATGCCGGTCACATCGATCGTCCGCCTGAGCCCGCACGCGGCAATGCGGGCCGGGCACAGGCCGCGCCGACTGTCGCAGGCGGCGGCCCTGGCTGCCGCCGCGACCTTGATAGCGTGCCTGGCCGCGGGGTGTGCGTCGGCCGCGCCCGGCCGCCCGGCACGGGCCGCGACGGCCGGCAGCGCCGGCACGGCCGCGGTGGACGGGCCGGTGTTGTGCGGGCCGCCGGACTATTTCATCCAGTGCTACACCCCCGGCCAGTACCAGGTGGCCTACGGCGTGGCGCCGCTGCTCAAGCGCGGGATCACCGGCAAAGGCGAGACCGTGGTGATGCCCGAGCTCGCCAACCGCCCGGGACCCAATTACACCGACATCCGCAAGGACCTGGCCGCCTTCGACCGCAAGTTCGGCCTGCCCACGGCCCAGCTCAAGGTCACCACCACCCTCGCCGGGGCCAGCGCGCCCTACGTCGCGGGGCACGAAGAGGTCGAGGACACCGAGATCGTGCACGCGATAGCGCCCGCTGCCACCCTCGACGTGGTCCTCGTTCCAGCCAATGCCACGGCCAGCGCGGCGAACTTTACCGCGGCCGTGACCGGAACGATCCACGCTGCCATCACCCAGCACGCGGCAGTGGTCTCGATCAGCGGTAGCCATGGTGAGCACTTGTTCACCCCGGCCCAGGTGGCCCGTCTTCACGCGGCGCTGCAGCAGGCCGCCGACGGCCACGTCACGGTCGTCGCCTCCTCCGGGGACACCGGCGTGATCAGCGACAAGGGCCCGCCCGAGCAGGTCAGCCTGCCCGCCTCCGACCCGCTGGTCCTGGGTGTGGGCGGCACTGCGCTGAACGCCAGCTTCGCCACCGGCGCCTACCAGGGCGAGATGGCCTGGAACGCCGACACCAGTGCCTCCGCCGGCGGCTACAGCTATTTGTTCCGCCGGCCCTCCTACCAGGACGGCGTCTCGCGCATCGGCCACATGCGCGGCGTCCCCGACGTGGCCGCCGACGCCGACTCCTCCACCGCCATGACGCTGACGTTCACCGGCGGCGTCCCCTACCCAGCCCAGGGCACCAGCGCCGCCACCCCGCTGTGGGCCGCCGTGATCGCCCTGGCCGACCAGGACGCCGGCCAGCACCTCGGCTTCGTCAACCCGGCCATCTACGCCATCGCCCGCAGCCCCGCCTACCACCGGGCCTTCCACGACGCAGTCACCGGCGACAACTCAGTATTCTGGCCAACCCGCCTCTTCACCGGCTACCAGGCCGGACCCGGCTGGGACCCGGTCACCGGCTGGGGCAGCCCCAACGCCCAGACCCTCGTCCCCCTGCTCGCGGACACCGCACGCCACGGCGGCACACCGTCCTGACCTACCAAGCCGGACGCCGGCCGCGCGGGCAAACCAGCGCGCGGCCAGCGTTCCGGGACCCGCGACCAGGCCATCGGCGCGATCCGCGGCGGCGGCCGGGCGCTGGTTTGGGCCACGGCTGATGGTTGCGATATTCTTCGTCGTTGGATAAGGATGCGCGCCGCCCCCCGGTGCGGCGCTTGCGCGAGTCCGCGTAACGCGTCCGCCGACCACCCGACCAGCATCCGAGCGAGGCTCACGCGTGGCGAACATCAAGTCACAGATCAAGCGCAACAAGCAGAACGAGAAGGCCCGGCAGCGCAACAAGGCCGTCAAGTCGTCGCTGAAGACCAGCGTGCGCAAGTTCCGCGACGCGGCCGACACCGGCGACGCGGAAGCGGCGACCGAGGCCATGCTGGCGGCCAGCCGCAACCTGGACAAGGCCGCCAGCAAGGGCGTGATCCACAAGAACCAGGCGGCGAACCGCAAGTCCGCCATGGCCAAGCGCGCCGCCGAACTCCAGGCCTGACCCACCCCGCCGGGCGGCCGGTTAGTGGCCCGCGCCGGACCGGCAGGCCACGATCGTCCTGATCGCCACTTCCAGGGCGTAGCCCGGGCTGGCCCCCTCGCCCTTGACCTGCGCGTCGGCTTCCGCCACCGCGGCCAGCGCGCGGGCGATCCCGGCCGGTTCCCAGCCGCGCAACTGCTGCCGCACCCGGTCGATCTTCCACGGCGGGGCACCGACCTCGGCCGCCAGCGCGGCGCTGCCCAGACCGCGCGGCGCCCCGCTGACCCGGCCCAGCATGCGCACCCCCTGGGCCAGGCCGCTGCTGATCAGCACGGGTGACACCCCGACCGCGAGCGCCCAGCGGAGCAGTTCGAGCGCCTCGGCCAGCCGGCCTTCGACGGCCCGGTCAGCGACCGAGAACCCGCTCGCCTCGGCCCGGCCGCGGTAGTACCTGGCCACCACCGGCTGGCTGATCACGCCGGTGGTGTCGGCCGCCAGCTGACTGCAGGCCGACGCGAGCTCCCGCAGGTCCGACCCGAGCGCGTCGATCAGGGCCCGCACTCCGCTGTCGTCGATGGTCCGCCCGGTGGCGCGGAACTCGGACCGCACGAAGTCCATCCGGTCGGCGACCCGGGTGATCTTCGGGCATTCGATGACCTTGGCGCCACCACTGGCCAGGCTGGCCAGCAGGGCCTTGCCCTTCGCCCCGCCCGCATGGGTGATCACCAGCCGTACGTCCGGCGGCGGGGCGGCGGCCAGCCGGGCCAGCTCATCGGTGACCTCTTTGCTGGCGTTCTGCGCGTCCCTGACCACCACCACGCAGCCGCTGCCGAACAGCGACGGGGCCGTGAGCGCGGCCAGCTCACGGGGCCCGAGCGCGCCTCCGGCCACCTCGTGCACGTCGGCGGCTCCCCCGGCCGCCGCGATCAGGGCGGCCACGGCGCGCTCCACCAGCAGTTCCTCTTCGCCGACCACGGCCGCGACCGTGGCGGCCGCGGTCCCATCAGGAACGGTGCCGGCAGCGGCCTGGGGAGCCATGGCAGAAGCATGTCACGAGCGCGGGCGTGCGATGCGGTTGGTGCCCCGGCCCGGCGGCCGCGGCGGCTCAGCTCAGGACGGGCTCGCCGCCGCGCCAGATCCGGAGCGGCTTGAGGCCGTACGACCAGGCGAAAGCGCCCTCGTGGTCGGCGTCCCAGGCGACGATGTCGGCGTAGCGCCCGCGCACCATCGCGCCGAGTTCGGGCGCCCGCAGAGCCTGCGCGCCGCCCACCGTGGCGGCCCGCAGCGCCTCGCTGACGCTCATGCCGAAGTGGGTGATGGCCAGCGAGATCACCAGCGGCATGGAGGTGATGCCGTTCACGCCGGGCGCGTGGTCGGAGCCGAGCGCGACCGGGACGCCCTTGTCGAGCAGCGCCCGGACCGGCGGCAGCTTGCCGACCTGCAACGCGGTGCCCGGGCTCAGCACGGCCGCCACGCCCGCGGTGGCCAGCGCGATCACATCCTCCTCGCCCGCCTCATGCAGCAGGTCGGCCGACGCACAGCCCATCTCGGCGGCCAGCCGGGCCGCCCCGGTACGGGAGTGGCCGCAGGCGTGCACCCGGGGCAGCAGCCCGGCCGCCCGGCCGGCGCCGAGCACCCAGCGCGCCTCCCGCTCGGTGAAGCGCCCCTCCTCGCAGTACACGTCCACGCTGTCGGCCCCGGCCGCGGCCGCGTCGGCGCACCAGGCCCCGACCGCGTCGATGTAGTCGTGGCGGCGCCCGAAGTACTCCGGCGGCACCGCGTGCGCGGCCAGGAAGGTGACGTGCACCCGCGGCATGCCCGGCTCGTCCTCCAGCGAGCGCAGCAGCCGGACGTCGGCGAGCTCGCCGTCCCGGGTCAGGTGGTACCCGGTCTTGGCCTCGATGGTGGTGGTCCCGCTCAGCAGCCAGCTCCGCAGCCGCTCCCGGACCCCGTTGCACAGGGTCCACGGGTCGGTTCCCCTCGTCACGGTCACGGTCGAGGCGACCCCGCCGCCCGCCTGGGTGATCTCCGCGACCGACGAGC
>DATDGI010000019.1:0-7179 GCA_036522155.1 Streptosporangiaceae bacterium | reverse complement strand
CCCCTGATCGCGGATGCCGGGCTGGACCTGGCGGCCAGCGTGCTGGCGGTGGCCAGAGCCGGCGACGGCCGCGCTGGCGCCGAACTGCAGCGCAAGCTGGCTCGCTCCCATCTGCCGCACCTGCTGCTCGACCTTGACCATGTCCTGCATGTCGTGCTGCCGGAGACGGCCGTGAGCCAGCAACTCGTCGCCGAACTGGGTGAATCGGCACCGGCCGTGGGCTGCAGCGACCGTATCGGCGCGGTCGGCCGGCTGCCCGACGCGGCCAAGGAAGCGCGCTGGGCGCTCGGCGTGGCGGAGGCCGAGAACCGGATGCTGGTCCGGTACGGCGACCCGACGGCGCTGCTGCTGCCGCGCAGCGTGACCGAGGCTCAGGCCCTGGTGTCGCGCATCCTCGGCCCGCTGATCGCCCACGACGCCGAGCGGGGCAGCGCCTACGTCAGCACCCTGCGGGCCATGCTGCAGCACAACCGGTCATGGCAGCTGGCCGCCGCGGAACTGCGGATCCACCGGCAGACGCTGGGCTACCGGCTCCGGCAGATCGAGCGGCTCACCGGCCGCGGGCTGACCAGGACCGAGCACCTGGCCGAATGGTGGTTCGCGCTCCGGGCCCACGACCTGCTCGCCGGCCGTGGCTCGGCGCCGGCTCCCGGGCCGGGACAGCCGGGGTTACCGGCCGAGAGCGGCGGCCAGATGCGGGGCCACGATGGCGGCCGCCCCGTTGCCCGCGTACCAGCCGCAAGCGATCCCGACGGCCGCGACGCGGCCGGTGGCCAGCAGCATCCGCAGCGCGCCTGCCACCTCCGCTGGCCCCGGGCCACCTGGTGCGGGAAAGCGCAGGCCGGGCAGCACCCCGGAGTCGATCACGTCCAGGTCGAGATGCACGTACAGCGGCCCGGCTGGCAACGGTGTGGCGGCCAGCCCGGCCACCTGGGCCTGCTGGATCCGGGCCGTGGCGAGATAGCTGACCTCGGGCGGGTCCAGGTCCCTGGCCCCGGCCAGCACGACCTTCTCCTCCGGGACTGGGCGCAGCCCGAGCCGGGCGGCGATGAGTTCCGGCCGGTAGCCCACCAGCAGCCGCAGGGGGTAGCCGCCCAGGTAGCCGGAGGCGGTCGTTTCCGGCGTCTGCACGTCTCCGTGCGCGTCGAACCAGACGATCCCGGGATCGATCCCCGCCTGCTGCAACCCGGCCACGGTGCCCAGGGCCGTGGTGCAGTCTCCGGAGATCACCACCGGGCACGCACCACCGCCTGCCGCCTCCGCCACCGGCGGTGCCACCTGCGCGTACAACGTGGCCAGCCGGTCCCACGCGTCCCCCTCCGGCAGGTCTGCGGTGATCACCTCATCGGGTGGCAGCGGCACGTCCAGCGCCAGCAGCCGCTCGTCGATGTGGTACGGCACGCAGATGACCCGCACCGGCACCCGGGCTGCCTCAATGGCCATACTCACCCGCTCCTCGTGCCGCCGGGCGGCCCGGTTTTCCAGGGCACAGATTCTGCTGGCTGCACCGTTGCCATCGGACGGTACCCGGGGTCATCATGCGATGATCGGGCCGTGGCTGCAAGGCTGGGCCGATGCTCGTCCTGACCCGCTCACACGTTGAAGCACTGCTCGATGTGGACGTGCTGATCGATGCGCTGGCGCCGGCCATGGCCGACCTGAGCGCCGGGCGGGCGTCGGTCCCGGATCGAGTCGCCGCCGTGGTGCCCGAGCGTGACGGGTTCCTGGCTGCGATGCCGGGCTTTGTGCCGTCGGCCGGGGTGCTGATGAGCAAGCTGGTCTCGGTGTTCCCGCATAACGAGGGCACCGCAGTGCCCACCCATCAGGCGGTGATCGCCGCCTTCGACCCGAACACCGGCGCGCCGGTGGCGCTGCTCGACGGCACGGCGATCACCACGGCCCGCACCGGCGCCTGCTCGGCGCTGTCCGCGCGTCTGCTCGCCCGGGAAGATGCCTCGGTCCTGGCCATCCTCGGCACAGGCGTGCAAGCCCGATCGCACGCCCGCGCATTGTGCCGGGTCCGCCCGATCCGCGAGATCCGTGTTGCCGGGCGCGATCCAGCGAAGGCGGCCGGGCTCGCGGCCGAGTTGACCCGCGCCCTGCCGGTACAGGCCACGGCGGTGCCCACATACCGCGATGCGCTCGACGGAGCCGACATCGCCTGCGCGACCACGCACGCATCCGAACCGGTCATCCGGCGCTCCTGGCTGACCACCGGAGTCCATCTCACCTCCGTCGGCTACAACCCGGCCGGCCGGGAGATCGACGACGCGACCGTCGCCGACGCGCTGGTCTGCGTGGAGTCCCGGCAGGCGGCACTGGCCCCGTTTCCCGCCGGGAGCAACGATCTGCTCATCCCGATCCGCGAGGGCGTCATCACCGCCGGCCATATCCACGCCGAACTGGGCGAGCTGATCGCCGGCACCAGGCCGGGACGCACCACCCGCGAGCAGATCACGCTCTACAAGTCGGTCGGGGTGGCGGTCCAGGATGCCGCCGCCGTCGCCCTGGTCATCGCCGCGGCACGCCAGCAGGGCATGGGCCTGCAGATCACCCTCTAGCCAGCCTGATCCGCATGCCCGTTAGGACTGGCAGGCGACCTTCCAGAGGTGGCCGTCAGGGTCGCTGAAGTATCCGGAGTAGCCGCCCCACTTCGCTCCCTCCGGCTGCTTCACGACCTTGCCGCCGGCCGCCTCAGCTGCGCCGATGACCTCGTCCACTTCCTCCTGCGACGTGACGATGCAGTGGAACGACACTCCGCGGAACCCTGAGCCCTCGGCCGGGACGCCCGCGTCCTTGGCTGCGGCTTCCCGCTGGTAGAGGGCCAGCGAGGACGAGCCGGCACCTAGGTTGAGCAGCACGAAGCCGGGGAAGTCCTTGTCTATCTCGCAGCCGAGGCCCTCGCCGTAGAACTTCTTGGCGCGGTCGAGGTCCTCGACGCCGATCATGATCGTGGTCACCTGGACAGGCATGGTCAGCTCCTCGTTGCATGGGTGGATCCGAGCGTTCACCCGATATGACGGGCGCCGCCGGCGAAGTGTGACCAGGCAATGTGCCCTTGGCTCACATGAGCCTTGGCCTGCCATGATGTCCCGGTGGACGCTGACAACAGAAGCGAGCCTCCGCAATTGGCTGACGAGCGCGCCACGCTGACGGGCTTCCTGGAGTACCAGCGCGAGACCTTGGCCATGAAATGCGCGGGCCTCACCGCCCCACAGCTACGGGAGCGGGCCGTGCCGCCCTCGGCTCTGTCCCTGCTTGGGCTGGTCCGGCACCTGGCCGAAGTCGAGCAGAGCTGGTTCCGGCTCGTGATGAGCGGCCAGCGCGTTCCCCATCACTGGCCACGGGGACCAGGTGAGGATGCTGATTTCAGCGGCGGCAGTGCTGAATTCGACGTGACGGACGCAGACCCAGAGGAGGCGTTCGAGGTGTGGCGTGCCGAGTGTGCGCGTTCCCGTGACTTCGTAGACGCCGCTGAGTCCCTCGACGTCACCGGGCACTATGACGGCGAGACGTACTCGCTCCGCTTTGTCCTCACCCACATGATCGAGGAGTACGCGCGGCACAACGGCCACGCCGACCTGCTCCGCGAGCGCATCGACGGAGTCACCGGAGATTAATGGCGCGGCGGACTTCTGGCCTCCCTCGCTGCCAGACCGCCTGCGTGTCCTTCCACGAGTCCTTCTGGATCGTCGTTGGTACAGCCGCGCCAGTCATCGCACTGGCCACCATCGTTACTCTGACGGACGTAGCCTACGCCACTCTCCGCGTGCTCTCCCGTGAGGACGACCTGGACGACGACACACCCCCTCTGATGCTCTACCTGCTTCTGGCGTGGCTGATCGAAGACGCCAATCTCACTGGCCTACGGTTTGGGCGCTTCAATGTGTGGTTTGCACGGATTCGCCGGCGGCAAGCGGCCCATAATGTCACTCGCACCAATGGCGCCGCGGCGCGCGGCGCGGACCCACACAAGATTGGGATAGACCATGAGGCCTTTGCGCTCATTCGCGGTCCAGTCACCGGCGATCGTGATCTCCGTCGCCGCGCTGGTGCTCTCCCTTGGCGGCGGCGCCTACGCGGCCACCGCATTGCACGGTCAGCAGACCGCGCCCGGCACCACCATCCAGGCGCACAGCAGCGGCGCGCTGGCCTCCAGCGAGGTCACCTGGCACAACCTGCCCCTGATCAACGGCTGGCAGTCTGCCCAAGCCGGTAACCTTACCGGCGACCCGCGCTGGGCCCTCAGCGAGGGCGTCGTTTACCTCTCCGGATCACTCCACCAGCCGACCCCCGGCAGCGCCATATTTGCCGTTCTGCCCGCCAGCGCGCACCCGGACCATTGGCTGTACATGTCGATCCACGTTCAGAACTTCGGAGCTGCAGAACTGGTGATCGCCCCTGACGGCACCATGTCCGTTCACAGCTCTACCCCCGCCGACTCGCAGTCGTTCACGTCCCTCGCGGGTGTCTCCTTCCCGCTCGACTCCTAACTTCCAAGCGCCCCGGAGATACGCCTATCGCCTGTCCGGCAACGTGCAACCGTCTTCGAGTCGCCACCCGGCGCTCATCCGAAAGGATTGGCCACACGCGGGAGGCACGCGTAACTAACGTGCCGTCCGGAACCGGGGGTCCAGCGGACACGGGGCACCGGCGCAGCGCCGGCCCGGGTGTCCGAAACTCTTGTCGACTTCCTACGTGTGTCCACATGGCAGGGCGGCGGGCGAGTCGGCCTGTAGGCCGGGTTCTGTGCACCCGCTTGCGCGGGCCGGCGGCCATCCATCTGGGACTGCCGTTGCCGACAGCCTCATGCGGTCTACCCGCGAGCATCGGGCGGGCCACCCTCGAACGCTCGCGCAGGTCCTGCGGCCGAAACCGCACGGCCCTTCTGACCTTGCTCCGGGTGGGGTTTACCTAGCCGCCTGGGTCACCCCAGGCGCTGGTGGTCTCTTACACCACCGTTTCACCCTTGCCCCTGGCTGGCCCGAAGGCCGGACGGGGGCGGTCTGCTTTCTGTTGCACTTTCCCGCGGGTCGCCCCGGGTCGGTGTTACCGACCACCCTGCCCTGTGGAGCCCGGACCTTCCTCACCGGGTTTCCCCGGCGCGGCCGCCCGGCCGGCTCGCCCGCCGCGACCACCAGCATAGGCGGTCACCGGCCTATTCCCGGCTGTAACCAAACCCCGCAGGCCGCACGGGCCGGCCCTATAGCCCGGCTTCAGCCTTTATTTGTTCCCACGGGATGGACTCACCGGGTTCTTCCAGCGCCTGCTGGGCCGCGGCCGCATCCGCGAGATCCTCAAGCAGTTCGCGTGCTTCATCGCAGCCGTGCGGGGCGTGCCGCTCGGAGTCGCTCAACGTGCGCCGCCCACTGGCCCGCCTTGCCTGGCCCGGCCCTGAGGGCCCCGGGGACTACCCGTGTCCATGGCCTCGTTGGCCAGCCGGTCGGCATGCGTGTTGCGCGCGCGTGGCACCCAGGTGTAGGTGACCCGGCCCAGCGCCTGGGCCGCCTGCCTGGCCTGGGCCGCGAGCGGCCGCATGTCCGGGTGCTTGATCTGCCAGCGGCCCGACATCTGCTCAACCACCAGCTTGGAGTCCATCCGTACATCCACGTCGGCGCCGCGGGCGATCGTGGCCGCGGCGCGCAGCCCCGCGATCAGGCCCGAGTACTCGGCCACGTTGTTGGTGGCCCGGCCGAGGAAGTCCCCCAGCTCGGCCAGCACTTCGCCGGTCGCCGCGTCCCGGACGACCGCGCCGTAGCCAGCCGGGCCGGGGTTGCCACGGGAGCCGCCGTCCGCTTCGACGACGAGGTGCCGCGTCACCGCGTCACAGCCCTGACTCGGCGGTGCGGACCAGGATGCGGCGGCACTCCTCGCAGCGCAGCACCTCGTCCGGGTCGGCGGCCCGGTAGCTGGCCAGGTCGACCGCGTTGAGCGACAGATGGCAGCCCTCGCACCGGCCACCCCGCAGCATGGCCGCGCCGACTCCGTGCTGGGCCCGCAGCTTGTCGTACAGCTCAAGCAGATCGGCCGGCACCTCAGCGGCCACGCCCGCGCGCAGGCCCGCGGCCTTGTCCGCCTGCTCGCCGATCTCGGCGAGGGCCGCGTCCCGCCGCGCGCCCACGTCCTCCCGCTGCCGGGCGAGTTCCCCGCGCTCGGCGGTCAGGGCATCACGGCGGCGCTCGGCCTGTTCGCGCCGTTCCATCACGTCGAGCACGGCGTCTTCCAGGTCGGACTGGCGGCGCCCGAGGGAGGCGATCTCCGACTGGAGATTCTCCAGCTCCCGCGGCGATGAGACCTGCCCGGCGTCGAGGCGGCCCTGGTCCCGCACCACCCGGGACCGGACCTGCTCGACGTCGGCCTCCGCCTTCGCCTGCTCCCGTTTGAGGTCGCTCTCCTGCGCCTCCAGCGTGGTCAGCTCGTCCCGCAGCTCGCCGTCCCTGGCCTCGATCCGCTGGTATTCCGCAAGCTCGGGCAGCCCGCGCCGCCGGTGGTCCAGCCTGCTCAGCTCGGCGTCAAGATCAGCGAGTTCGAGCAGCCGCAGCTGCGCTTCCGGGGATGCTTTCACAACACCTCACCCTAGAGGGTTTCCGGACCGCGAGCCGGTCTGCGCGGCAGGCGCCACCGGTCAGGACGGCAGGACCAGCATCAGCACCGGCGTGGACGTGGGCGAGGACGTGCCGTTGCCCGGCTCGACGGTGAGCCCGACCATGTCCCCCGGCAGCACCCCGGTCACCACCGCCGGCGCGGTGATGCCGCGGTGCGGGTCGGGCAGCATCCCGCCCGACCGGGGACGGTGCGCGCCCATCAGCCACACCTGGTAGTGCTGCCCGGCGGGCAGCGCGGGCAGCATGGCCGCGGTGACCACCAGCGCCCGGTCCCGGTGCGACATCACCACGGTGGCGCTGCCGGTGGCGAACGCCTTGACCGTGATGATCCTGGCGTCCGGGGCGTTCAGCACGGCCGCGACCTCACGGCTGCGCAGCTGCTCCTGGCTGAGCTTGTGCTGGGTGCTGATGAACATCCCGCCCAGGACCAGGGCCACCAGTATGCAGCCGCCCGCGATGGCCACCGCCATCCTGGGTGCGACCAGCCGGGATGCCCGGCGGCCCAGGCCCGCCGCCGCGTCGGCGATGGCCGGCGGCTGCTGGCGGATGGTGGCCACCGCCGCCAGGATCCGCT
>DATDGI010000018.1:0-3043 GCA_036522155.1 Streptosporangiaceae bacterium | reverse complement strand
TCGTCGTCGCCTGCCGGTGTGAGTCCGGTCCGGGTAATCGCCAGGGAGCCCGGTAGCAGGCTGGCGGTTCGGCCTGGAAACGGGCCGGGCTGGAGCCCAGCGTCGAAAGCCCTTGTGTGTCAGCGCTCAGCGATTTCCCCTGGCTAGGGGCGTGACGCTCACGTAATTCCCCTGCCCGGCCGCTCAGGTTATTCCCCTGGGGGATGGTGAGCGTGTCGTGCACGGGTGTGGCCTCGACCACTGGAATCTTCCTTTTCGTCCTGCGAGGGCGAGAGGGAGCCGATGGCGAGGAGATCGTTTCACGTGATCGACATAACAGAGATCCTGGTCCACTGGTATGCGGGCCGGTCGCAGTACGAGCTGGCGGATTCGCTGGGCGTGGACCGCAAGACGATCCGCAAGTACCTGGCCCCGGCGCTGGCGGCGGGCATGGCGCCGGGCGGGCCGCCGGTGAGCGAGGCGGACTGGGCGGTGCTGGTCCGGTCGTGGTTCCCGCAGCTGACCGACACCCGGCTGCGGCAGGTGACCTGGGGCGAGATCGGCAGGCACCGGGATTACATCGCCGGTCAGCTCAAGGCGGGCGTGACCAAGGCGACGATTCATCAGCGGCTGGCCGATGAGCACGGACTGGCTGCGTCGCTGGCATCGCTGAAGCGGTATGTGGCGGCCAACCTCCCCGAAGAGGCCCGCCGGGCGCAGGTGACGGTGCTGCGGGACGCCCCGCCGCCGGGAGCCGAGGCCCAGATCGACTACGGGCTGCTGGGCAGCTGGACCGACCCGTCGACCGGGCGGCGGCACCGGGTCCAGGCGTTCGTGATGGTGCTGCCGCATTCACGGCACATGTTCGTGCGGCCGGTGCTGGTGATGGACCAGCGGGCCTGGACCGAGGCGCATGTGGAGGCGTTCCGGTTCTTCGGCGGGGTGCCGGGCCGGCTGGTCCCCGATAACCTGCGCACCGGGGTGGACCGCCCGGACCTGTACGACCCGAAGATCAACCGGTCGTATGCCGAGCTGGCCGCCCACTATGGCGCCCTGGTCGACCCCGCGCGGGCCCGCAAGCCGAAAGACAAGGCCTCGGTGGAACGCCCGATGCCCTATGTCCGGGACTCGTTCTGGCGGGGCCGGGAGTTCACCAGCCTGGCGCAGATGCAGGCTGCCGGCCTGGACTGGTCGGCGAAGGTGGCCGGACAGCGGAGATGCCGGCCGCTGGACGGCGCAGCCCCGGCCGTGGTATTCGCCGCCGCCGAGGCAGCGGCGCTGGCCCCGCTGCCCAGGTTCCCGTTCGTCCTGGCCACCTGGTCGCGGGCCAAGGTCGGCCCCGACATCCATATCAAGGCCGGGCGGGCACTGTATTCGGTGCCCTGGCGGCTGATCGGCCAGCACGTGGACGTGCGGACCACTGCCACGATGGTGCAGGTCTTCTCCGGCGGCGAGCTGGTCAAGACCCACGTGCGCGCCGAGCGCGGGAAGCGCACCGACTTCGCCGACTACCCACCAGAGAAGATCGCCTTCGCGATGCGCAACCCGGCCTGGTGCCGCCGCCAGGCCGGGCAGACCGGCCCGGCGACCCTGCAGGTCATCCAGGCACTGATGGAGGTCAACGCGCTGCACCGGCTGCGCTCGGCCCAGGGAATCCTCGGCCTGCGAGCCAGATACGGCCAGGCCCGCCTCGAGGCAGCATGCGCCAGGGCGATCACCGCCGGAGACCCGTCCTACCGCACCATCAAGGGCATCCTGGCCGCCGGGCTGGAAACCGGGCCCGCGCCGCCAGCCGCCGGCGACGGCGGGGCCGCCGCATTCCTGCACGGGCCCTCCCGGCTCTTCGCCGGGTCCATCCCCGGAGCCAGCAGATGAGCGTTCTGGAACCCGCGCTGCACGACAGCCTGCGTGCCCTCAAGCTGTCGGGGATGCTCGCCACCCTCGACGCCCGCCTCGCCCAGGCCGCCGCAGGCGAACTGGGCCACCTGGACTTCCTGCAGGTCCTGTGCGACGACGAGATCGCCCGCCGCCAGGCACTGTCCATGACCCGGCGCATCCGCCGGGCCCGCTTCGACGAGCAGGCAACCCTGGAAGGCTTCGATTTCCGCACCAGCCCGAAACTGCCCGCCGCCCAGATCCGCGACCTGGCCGCGCTGCGCTGGCTCCAGTCCGGCGAGTCGGTGATCCTCTACGGCCCCGTCGGTGTGGGGAAAAGCCACATCGCCCAGGCCCTCGGCCACCTGGCCATCCGGGCCGGCGCCGACGTCCGTTTCACCAAGACCAGCCGCGCCCTGGCGCATCTGGCCGGCGGTCACGCCGACCGCAGCTGGGACACCCGCCTCCGCGAGCTCACCCGCCCACATGTCCTCATCCTCGACGACTTCGCCATGCGAGAGTTCACCCCCGGCCAGGCCGACGACCTGTATGAGCTGACCAGCGAACGGGCCGCCGCCGGACACTCGCTGATCCTGACCGCCAACCGGTCGCCGATCGACTGGTACCCGCTGTTCCCCAACCCCGTCGTCGCCGAGTCGCTGCTCGACCGGCTGATCAACACCAGCCACCAGGTCTTCATGAACGGGCCCAGCTACAGGCCAAACAAGCGACCCGGCAAAATCCCGGCGTCCCCGGCCGCGACGGCAGGGACAGCCAGATGAACACGCCGGCGAATATCGTTACCAGCCCAGGCCAGCCCTGCCCCGAGCACCTGGACTGCCTGCTGCAGCACTGCCGGCGGCTCTGGTGCCCCAACCTCGTCCACGTCGACCTCACCAGCCGCGGCCAGCCACGCCAGTACTGCAGCACCCGCTGCCGCGTCGCCGAACACCGCCGCCTCCACCAATGACCCCAACGACCGTGACAACCAAGGAGGAAACCGGTAGAACATCACTCACGGGCCAGGCCCAGGGGAATTACATGAGCGCCGCCCAGGGGAAAACGGTGAGCGCTGACAGCGTGGGTTTGTGCGACAGGCTGATTTATGCACGACCGCTGGCGCAGTGAACGCCCGGATCTGCCGTTGCGACACGAGGTCGCACCTTGCGAGTGAACTCGCGGATTGGAG
>DATDGI010000017.1:0-3609 GCA_036522155.1 Streptosporangiaceae bacterium | reverse complement strand
GTGGCGGCTGGTGTGTGGGCGGTGGCCGGGCTGGGGCCCGGTCCGGGGCGGGCGCCGGTGCCGGTGCCGGTGGTGACGCGGACGTACGGCGGGCAGGTGTACCGGGTGAGCCCAGCGCCGTGACCGCGCTAGGCTGGCTGCTGCTGGGGATCAAGGGGTGCACCGGCAGAGCGCCCTGCTGGCCCGTGGACGCGTCAGGGCTGGCGGGGCGCTCCGCTTGCCCACGCCGGGTCGTAGTCCGGGTGGTCCCGGTAGACGGCAGCGAGGACGCGCAAGATCAATGTCCCCGTGAAAGGCTCGTCCCCCTCATCGCGCGGCCGAATGCGGAACTCCCCATCCAGCCGCCACTCATCCCCTATCACCGTGGGGATGAGATCCAGGATCGCCCGCTTGGCCTCGACTTCGCGGAGCACCCGCGCCGGGTCTGACATCTTTCCCACGTACAGCCCGGTCACTATGTCGCGCGTCGGCGACTGGCCACCGAAAGGGCCCATGATGGGATCGCACATCAGGCGCGTCCAGTCGCCCGGCTTCTCCTCAAAGCGGATGAACAGTGTGTGCGCCTGCCTGGCAGCAGCCTCCTCCTCGTCGAGCCGGGCCCGCAGGAACGCCACCAGGTCGCTCACCGGTCCTCCTCTGGCGTGACGAACGTCCCCTTACCAGGCACAACCCGCACCAGGCCCTCGCTTTCGAGGAGCTGGACCGCCTTGCGGATCGTCAGCACCGCACACCCCGTCTCCTGCCTGATCCGCTCGATCGACGGCACCAGCGAACCCGGCGGGTAACGGCCGCTCTCGATCCGGCCGCGGATGATGCCGGCGATCTGCCGGTACACCGGCTCCGGGTCGTCATGATCGACACGCACACGCCGATTGTGGCTAGGCACGGTCTGACCTGCGCAGAGAGTCCATGGACTAGCATGATCTAACATGGTTGGCCTACGCTGCAACTATGGACGGTGACACCGGCGTGCCGCTGGAACCCACAGACCCCGGGACGGGACTGGCGGGCCGCCGTCCCGTCCCGGGACCGCAAACCCCGCTGGACGGCTGGGAAGAGCACGAGGCCCGCGCCCGGGCGGTGATCCTCGCCGACATGACCTACCACTGGGACGGCATGTACGCCTTCGCCTGGGACGGCGGCGAGTGGACGGCCACCCGCGCCGACAACGGCAACGTGATCCGCGCGGCGGACACGCTGAAGCTGAAGTGGGCGGTCCGCGAGGACTACGCCGAACAGGCGGTGGCGATGCCGTCCGCCGCGCTGGACTGGGCCACGTGACCGGGTTCGCGGCCGGGTGGGCCGTTGGTGGCGTCCTCGCCGCAGCCGGGGCGCTGGTCCTTGCGGCCCGGGCGGCTGGCGGCGGCTGAGACGCAAGTAGAGCGGGCCACCGTGGCGATGCGACGCCAGGTGGCCCTGACCCCAAACCTGAAACGAGCAGGAGTGAGGCTGTGAAAGACCGTAGCGGGAACCCCGCCGACCCGGACAGGTCCACCATCCTCACGATCGTGCTGGCGCTGGTCACCGTCGCCGTCGTCGCCGCCGCCGGGAGCTATCTCCACCAGCTCGCCGTCGCCCAGCACGCGGACGGCCATACCCTCGTTGCCCTGTGCCTGCCCGCGCTGGCCGACCTGACGATCCTGGCCGCGTCGGCGAACCTGCTCGACGCCTACCGGCACCGCGAGCGGCTGCCACTGTTCCCCATCGCCTCCCTCACCATCTCAGCGGTGGTCACCATCGCGGCGAACGTGGCCGCCGCGCACCCGGCGGAGATACCGGTGTGGCTGGTCAACGTGTGGCCGCCGGTGGCGTTCATGCTCGCCCTGGAGTCGCTGCTCGGGTACACGCGGCGGCGGGCGCTCCGCGGGGCGGTCCGGGTGATGCCCACCGGCACCCCATGCCCGCACGGGGTCGGGCAGGACCTGGCCGAGTCTGTCCGGCTCACGTACGAGCACGCCCGCGACTGTGAGCATGAGCCGCTTACCTACGTCGCGCTGGGTGCCGCGTTCGGGCTGGACCGTAAGCGTGTGGCGGCGATGGTTACCCCCGGCCCCGCCGCCACACTCCCACCGGTGCTGAACGGGAGCAGCCCGGATGCCTGACGAGACGTGGCGGCCAGTCCCGGCGTGCCGGTGGTTCGGCGTGCGCGCGGGTGTCGCGGAGGCGTCGTCGCTGGCGCGGGTGCGGACGGTGCGGCGGACGCTGGCCGATGGCCGGGGGCACGGCGGCCAGGTGCTGACAGCCACGCCGGACCGGGATGGGTACCTGCGGGTGAAGGTGGCCGGCCGGATGACCGGAGTGCACGTGCTGGTATGCCTGGCGTTCCACGGTCCGCCTGAGGTCAGGCATCTCAACGGGCTGGGCGACAACACGCCAGCATCGCTGGCGTGGGGAAGCCGGAGGGACAACGAACAGGACAAGAAGGAAGGAAAAGTATTGAGACAGTCTCCTTTGCCGGTTGAGCCAGACCTGGGACGGTGATTTCCGCTGTTCAGGTCAGTTGCGCTGGGAAGTGTCCTAATAGTTGTCCTCATCGGCTATTGCGTGCACAAGTTCCGCCTCTGGCTGGAAGAGCAGCACTTCCTGATCGCCATCTGGCGGTATCACTCGGGCTGGCACCGCGAGGGCAAGCCCGGTCGCGGCCATCGGGCGATGCGCCGCTCAGGTGTCACGCTGTCCGCGTTCGTGCTCATGGCTGGCTTCCTGGCTGCACCTGTTGTGACCTGGACCGTTGTTGTTGTACTACTGGCGGCGTCTGTTGTACTGGCGGTCTTCCTGGGGGTCCGCTGGGTGCGGTCGCTGCGCCACCGGCGGGTGTGGCTGCGCCCGCTGCACCTGGCCGCGCACGATGTGGCGCAGATCGACCGGCGCCGCGTGCCGTCGTCGTGGCTGCAGGTCGAGCCGGATCGCAGCAAGGCGGTCCTGGCGCTGCCTTCGGGCTGGGCGGGTGAGGGCAAGGACAGGCAGCGGCTGGTGGAGATCGCCAGCGCCAAACTGGGCATGGAGCAGCCGGACGTGTCGTGGCGGCTGGCGGGGCCGAAGCCGCAGCTGGCGCTCACCCGGTCCGCGCCGCCGCCCGCGCTGGTCCGCTACGGCGACCTGGCTGCCGAGGTGGCCACGGCCCGGGGTGACGAGTTCGTGTGCGGCGCCGGCAAGCGGGACAGCGTGATCAAGGTGTCCCTGTCTGACAGCCCGCATTTCGCTATCAACTCCGGCACGGGCGGCGGCAAGTCGGCCCTGGCTGGCTTCTGGGCGATGCAGCACCTGCGGCGCGGCGGGATTCTCATGGTGCTTGACAGCAAGTGGCGCTCGCTGCCGTGGACGTTCAAGGACGAGCAGGGCGAGTACGACTACCTGCCGAACATCGCCTACCTGTCCTCACCTGCGCAGATACACGCCGGGCTGCTGTGGCTGGGTGCTGAGCTGGACCGGCGGAACCAGGTGGCGCGGCGGGCGGTCACCGCGTCGGGCAGCCTGCGCGGCGATGTGGGGCCGCCGATCTTCATCGTGGCTGAGGAGCTGAACCTGGCGATGCCACTGGTCCGCCAGCACTGGGCGGATGTCAGGGAACCGGATGACGTGAAACGGTCGCCCGCGCTGACCGCGCTC
>DATDGI010000016.1:0-4621 GCA_036522155.1 Streptosporangiaceae bacterium | reverse complement strand
CCAAGGCCGGCCAGCCCGGCCCCGGCGGCAGGCATGAGTTCCGCCGTGCGGGTAGGGGAACCCGCATGAGAATGGCAACCGGACTGGCACTGGTGGCGCTCGGCGCGATCCTGGCCTTCGCCGTCACCGGTCACCCGTCCTTCCTCAACCTCCAGGTGGCCGGCTGGGTCATCATGCTGACCGGGGTGGCCGGGATGGCCATCTCCCGCCGCGGCTACGGCTGGCTGCGGCGCCGGGTCGTGGTCCGCAGGCCGCACCCGACGGCCGCGCTGAGCGCCGCGCCGGTCAGGCCGGGGAGTGAAGCCGCCCCGGAGCTGCGGAGTGAAGCCGCAACGGAGGAGACCGTCGAGGAGTTCTACCCGGAATGAGCCTGCCCCGGGCTCACTGGCTCGGCTGGGGCAGCTTGCAGGTGATCTTCGGGTTGACACCTATGTAGTTGAGCGGCCCGGCGGCAATGGTCACCACGACCGTTCCGGCCTTGGCGCAGTTGGTGGTGTCCGAGCGGTAGTAACCGCGCTGGCCGGCCGCTATCGCCCCGATGACCAGCCATATCACGAGCACAATGGCGCCGATCCGCATCGCGACCTCCGCAGAGCCGGGCCGGCGGGATGCCGGGACGGCCGGAGCCCAACTACCGCAGCGCGCCGGGTTCAAACGCCAGGGCCGCGGGCGGATGCCCGGCCCGTTCCCGGGTAGTGACCCCGGGTGCTGATCGACGACTGGTTCCTGACCGGGGCGGAACGCGGAAACCCGGCCTCCCGTTTCGATGCCCGCCGCGGCGGGACCGCCTGGTCAGCCGGCAACCAGGTCCGCCCGCTGATCCACGGCGCGGCCTACTTCGCCGAACTGGCCGCCCGCGTCCCCGCCCTGCGGCCTGGTGACCTGCTGCTGTTCACCGACTGGCGGGGTGACCCCGATCAGCGCGCCACCGAGGCGGGCCCGCGGATAGCCGAACTGTTCTGCGCCGCAGCCAGCCGCGGGGTCACCGTCCGGGGCCTGGTCTGGCGTTCCCACCTGGACCGCTTCCAGTTCAGCGGGGCGGAGAACCGCCATCTGGGCATCGAGATCGACGCCGCCGGCGGCCAGTGCCTGCTTGACATGCGGGTCCGGCCGGGCGGCTCCCACCACATGAAGCTGGTGGTGCTCCGGCACGCCCGCCGCCCCGCCGACGACGTCGCCTTCGTCGGCGGCATCGACCTGTGCCACAGCCGCCGCGACGACGCCTCCCACCGGGGCGACCCGCAGCGGCAGCCGATGGCGGCCGCGTACGGCGGCCGCCCGCCCTGGCACGACGTGCAGGCGATGATCCAGGGACCGGCCGTGGGCGACGTGGAGGCGGTATTCCGGGAACGCTGGGCGGACCCGTCCCCGCCGACCCGCAACCCGCTGGCCCGGCTGCGGGACCTGCTGGCCGGTGTCAGCGACGAGGCCCGCCGGCTGCCGCCGCAACTGCCCGACCCACCGCCGCGCGGCCGCCACGCGGTCCAGTTGCTGCGCACCTACCCCTACCGCCGGCCCGGCTACCCGTTCGCGCCGGACGGCGAGCGCAGCATCGCCCGCGGCTACCTGAAGGTGCTGCCCCGCGCCCGGTCGCTGGTCTACCTGGAGGACCAGTACCTGTGGAACGCCGGCGTGGTGGCGGCGCTGGCGCGGGCGCTGCGGGACACGCAGGAACTGCGGCTGATCGCGGTGATCCCCCGCTTCCCCGATCAGGACGGCCGGCTGTCGCTGCCGCCGAACCTGGTCGGCCGGATCGAGGCGCTGGACGAACTCCACCGGGCCGGCGGCGACCGGGTGGCCGTGTACTCACCAGAGAACCCGTCGGGCACCCCGGTCTACGTCCACGCCAAGGTGTGCGTCATCGACGACACCTGGGCCATCATCGGGTCCGACAACTTCAACCGGCGCTCTTGGACCCACGACTCCGAGCTGAGCTGCGCCGTGCTCGACCACCCGGGCCAGCCCGGTGACGGCCAGGCCAGGGTGGGGGACGGCTCGTTCGCGCACGGGCTCCGGGCGGATCTGGCCCGGGAGCATCTCGGCTCGGGCGAGGCGGGCCCCATGACCGCCGCCTTCGAGGCGTTCCGCCGGTCAGCCGCCGGGCTGGACGCCTGGCATGACGCCGGCGGGCGCGGCCCGCGCCCGCCGGGACGGCTTCGCCGCTACCCCAGGCCGCGGCTGTCACGGTGGACCACCACCTGGGCGCGGCTGCCCTACCGGCTGATCTACGACCCGGACGGGCGGCCCCCGGCGCTCCGGCGGGCGGACCGGTTCTGACCCCGGCATCCAGGTCAGGTACCGGCCATCGCGGCCAGCTTGGTCACCGTGTTCCAGTTCCGCGCCGTGACCGCCACCTGAAGCTGCTTCTCCGCATACGGCGCCAGCTGCGGCGCTTGCGAATACCCGTCCGGGGTCCACTGGTAGATCACGCGGTCGCCGAGCCGGATCCGCCCGGGGTCCAGGTCGGCCGGGTCATGGGCCGCCACCAGCCGCGGATCTGGCTGGGCCGACAGGAACATGGCGTGCAGCCGGGCGCCGTCGGTGACATGCCCGAACGGGTTGGCGGCGATGACCGCGTCCAGTTCGGCCCGGTCGCGCACCAGGCAGCGGACCGACAGCCCGGCGGTCTCCGCGATCCCGGCCGCGATCTGTTGTTCCAGCTCCGCGGGCCGGCCGCCGGAGTCGAAGACCGCGTTCCCGCTCTGCAGCAGCGTGCGTGCCCCGGTGCAGCCGATGCCGGACAGGATGGCCCGCAGGTCGGCCATGGCCAGTTTCTGCCGGCCGCCGACGTTGATCCCGCGGATAAGCGCGACATACCTGGCCACCGGGTCCCCCCTTCCGCCCGGATCACACCATCTATGATCGCCGGGCCGCACGCGATAACATCACAAGCACAAATCACACGGGAGCTCGGGCCAACCGGGCTGAGAGGGTGGCTGGGCCGTCCGGACTGCGCCACCGACCGTCTGAACCTGACCGGGTAATGCCGGCGTAGGGAGGCAGTCGTGGCCGTCACATCCACATCATCCCCGCAGGCGTTCGTCATCGTCCCCGGTGACCAGCATTCCGAAGTCGCGCGCACCCTCGCCGAGCCGGTGCCGCAAGCCCTCAGCCTGTTCGACCAGCTCGGGCTGTGGGGCAACCTCGGGGTCAGCCTGCTTGGCTTCACCGGCGCGATCTTCGTGCTGCAGCCGGGCGGCGCCGGCACCCCGGAGCTGTCGCTGACCGCGGCCCTGATCGCGATCGTCCTCGGGACGCTGCTCGGCACGTTGCCGGTCGCCCTGTCCGGGGTGGCGGGCACACGGACCGGCGCACCGGCCATGGTGCTGCTGCGCGGCCTGTTCGGGGCCCGGCTGTCGTACCTGCCGACCGCGCTCAACATCTTGCAGTGCGTCGGCTGGGGCATCTTCGAGCTGGTGACGATCGCCACCGCGGCGCACACCGTGGCGCCGGCGCTGCCGCGATGGGGCTACATCCTCATCGCCGGGGTGGCGACCGCGCTGCTCACCGTCCGCCCGCTGGGCGCGATCAGGATCCTGCGCCGCTATGTCACCACCGCGGTCGTGATCGTGCTCGCCTACCTGACCGTGCAGCTGCTGCGCCACCCGCTGCCCAGCTTCAGCCACGGCACCTGGTCCGGCTTCTGGGTGGCCACCGACACGGTCGTCGCGGCCGCGATCTCGTTCGCGCCGCTCGCCGCCGACTACACCCGCCATTCGCGCACCCAGGCGGCCGCGTTCACCGGCTCCCTGGCCGGCTACAGCGTCACCCAGATCTGGTGCTACCTGATCGGCCTGCTGGCCCTGGTGACCGTGGCCCGCAACCCGAGCGACATCTACGGCGCGTTCATCGCGCTGCCGCTGGGCGCGATCGGCTTCGGCATCCTGGCCCTGCGCGAGCTCGACCAGTCGTTCGCCAACGTCTACTCGACCGCGGTGTCGACCCAGAACCTGCGGCCACTGTGGGACCGGCGGGTGCTGGCGTCGGCCATCGCGGCGCTCACCACGGCGGGCGCGCTGTTCCTCACCATCGCCGACTACGAGAACTTCCTCATCCTGCTCGGCTCGGTGTTCGTGCCGATGTCGGCGGTGCTCATCATCGACTTCTTCGTGCTGGCCCGCGGCCACTGGGATCTGTCAGGCCGGGCGCCGACCCGCTGGCTGATGCTGCTGGCCTGGGCCGCGGGTTTCGTCACCTACCAGCTCATCAACCCCGGCTACGTGTCCTGGTGGGTGTCGATATGGTCGGCCGTGGCCCGGGCCATCGGGTTCACCCCGGCCAGCTGGATGTCCGCGTCGATCTGCTCGTTCGCGGTGGCCGCGGTGGCGACCCTGCTGCTGGGCCGGCTGAGCGCGGCCGTCCGCCCGACCGCGGCCCCGGGCGAACCGGACGGCACCGCCAGCGCATGACCGGGCCGCCGGCCGGGCTCGTCCACGGCATGGGCAAGGAGCTGGTCGAGCCGGACTGGCCACCGCTCACCGGCGCCGAGGCCGGTGCCGTGCTGGCCCGCTTCCCCGGGCTGGCCGGCGGCGGGCCCGCCCCGGCGACCGTGATCGGCTGGCGCAGCCCGCGGCCGATGTCGGCCGCGGCGCTGGTCCGGATCGGCGGCCGCGAGGTTTTC
>DATDGI010000015.1:0-1658 GCA_036522155.1 Streptosporangiaceae bacterium | reverse complement strand
CTCCACTGGCTCCGCGCCGTCATCCCAGCCGGCGGCCGGGCCTTCCGGGAATGAACCCGGCGGCGACAAGATATGACCTGCCATCCGCGGGCGAGCTCATCAGGACCGGGTATGCCCCGCGCCCGGCCCTTCAGCGGGGCTGCCACCGACCGGAGGGTGGCGTTCATTCCCGGGCAAGCACGGCGAAGATGACAAAGGCCAGCCTGAACGTGACGATCAAGACGATCAGCGTCTTTGAGATAGCACGTCCTCTCCGGGTCCGAGCCGACCGGCATGCGGCACGTGCCTGCCCCGGCGTCGCCTGGGCCTTGCGCCACGTCGCTCATCGGATCACCTGCCTCCTTGCACCGTCCCTGGCGGCGGAACTTCACCGCTGTGCCTTTGGTGGTGCCGCTCACCCGCCCGTGTGGTGGGCCAGCCCGTGATCGGGCTGGTGCTGCGTCACGTGGGCGGGCGGCCCGCCGTTGGGATGGTGGAGGGTGGTGACGAACTGGGTGATGGGGCCGATCTGCAGGTGCTCTTGCGGGACCAGGTGGCCCGGTTTAGGCGGGGTATAGGGGTCGGGGGTGCCGGGCTTGATCGGCGGCTCGATCGCTAGCGACTTCAAGAACGCGCCCGCGACGGCGGCCATCGGGCGGAACACCCAGAAGTGCGGGAAATCGACTTGGTGCTCCTCCCGCGGGTCCCACTCCAGGTTGTAGATATGCGGGACGTTGTAGGGCGTCCAGGTGGAATAGAAGTCGTCCTGGTGGAACAGGTGCCCCTTCCACTGCCGCCACTTGATCGCCTGCAGCCGCCCGCCCTGGAGACACAAGACCGCGTCGCGGCCGGACTCCTCGGCGTCGCCGAGCAGGAAGGCGCGCATGTCCATCCCGTCGATCATGCGGTCGGCCGGCACGCTCCCGCCGCCGGCGAGGACCAGGGTGGTGAACAGGTCGACCTCGTGTACCAGCTCGTTGCTGACCTGGCCGGCCGGTACCTTGCCCGGCCAGCGGATGATGCACGGCGTCCGGTTGGAGCCCTCCAGGGAGGTGAACAGCCCGCCGCGCCACGGGCCAGAGAACGACGCCCACTGCCCGCCGAAGGGGTCCGGGTCGCCGGCCGGGAACCGGTACGTGGTCTCGGCGCCGTTGTCGGACGTCCACACCACGATCGTGTCGTCGGCCAGCCCCAGCGCGTCGAGTTCGTCGAGGACCTGGCCGGTGAAGTCATCCATCTGGGTCAGCAGGTCGCCCCAGTTGCCGCGCTTGGTCTTGCCCGCGTACTGCGGGTCGGGGATCGGCGGGATGTGCGTCTGGGTGTAGGGCAGGTACAGGTAGAACGGCTTGTCCTGCTGGTGGGAGCGGCGCATGAAGTCGATCGCCCAGCCGGTGATCTTGCGGTCGAACCCGGCCCGGAACTCCGCGTCGTAGGTGGCGATGACCTCGTGCTCCCCGCCCTTCTTGCGGGCGTAGATCGGCGAGTACTCCATCGGGATCTCGGTGTCGCCGGCGTAAGGCTTCGCGGTGACCGTGCCGTTGGGGAAGTAGGACTGCATCGTCCACAGCACCTCATCGGCGGTCCGCGGGCACCACACCGCCTCGTCGAACCCGAAGTCGACCGGGCTGCGGTTCTCCGGGTCGCTGCCAAGGTGCCACTTGCCCCACATCCCGGTCGCA
>DATDGI010000014.1:0-10549 GCA_036522155.1 Streptosporangiaceae bacterium | reverse complement strand
GACATGGCGCACCGGCTGGGCGCCAGCCGGGTGTGCATCCCCGGCGCGGCCCACTCTCCCCCCGTCGAGGCCCCGGCCACGACGGCCAGCATCCTGACCGAGTTCTGGAACGCGGCCGAGTCCAGCCGCGGC
Organism: Streptosporangiaceae bacterium; assembly: GCA_036522155.1. Lineage (GTDB taxonomy): Bacteria > Actinomycetota > Actinomycetes > Streptosporangiales > Streptosporangiaceae > UBA9676. The sequence goes on along the minus strand of DATDGI010000014.1, from coordinate 10,417 downwards.
CGCCGGTAGGTCACGGTTCGATCCCGGCCTCAGCACCGGCCAGCCCGTCCCAGGGCAGCCGGGCGGAGGCCGCCGCGGACCCCTCCGGGCACGCCGCCCGGAAGTCGCACCAGCCGCAGGCCGGCCCGGCCCGGGGCGGGAAGACCTCGTCGACCGCGGCCGGTGACAGCCCGCCGCGGAACCGCTCGTCGGCGGCCGCGCATTCGGCCGCGATGTCCTCGGCCCGGCCCAGGTGCCGGGCCAGGCCCTCGTCGGAGTGCTGCCAGGGGTGCACCGTGCCGGTCGGCAGATGGTGCAGTTCCACCCGGCGGCAGATGGCGTGGAACATCCGGCCCGCGGCCAGCGCGTACAGGGCCAGCGCCAGCGAGGTCCTGGCGTCGTCGCTGGTCAGCGGGCGGCGCCCGGTCTTGTAGTCGACCACGGCCAGTTCCCGGCTGCCGTCCGCGGCCCGCCGCTCGTCCAGCCGGTCGATCCGGCCCGAGACCGCGATCTGGTCGGTGCGGGTGCCGACCGTGCGCTCCACCCCGAGCGGCTCGGCCGCCGGATCGAGCGTCTCGGTGTAGCGCTCGACCATCTGACGGGCGTTCTGCCGCCACTGCTCCGACTGTGCGTCGCTGGCATAACCCTGGTCGATCCAGCCCTGGTCCAGCAGGTCGCCCGCGGCCGCCACGGTGCGCCCGGCGCGCGCCAGCCGCCACCACCCGGCCAGCGCGTTGTGCACGCTGGCCCCGAGGCTGTTGTGGGCCCACGGCGGTCCCTTGGGTGGCGGCGGCCGGTCCAGGTAGCCCATCCGGTACCGGCGTGGGCACTCCAGCCAGCTGGCCAGCCGGGTGGGCGTGCAGGTGTACAGCCGCCGCGGCATACCGGCCAGCATCGGCTGGCCGGTCTCGGCCGCCCGCTGTTCCGGCACCCGCCGTCCCGTCACGGGAGGCTCCGGCTGGGTCACTGGCCCGCACCAGCCGCCCACGAGTCGAAACGCTTGCCTGCCAGCTCGATGGTGATCTCCTCACCGTGGCCGGGCAGCACCCTGGTCTCCTCCGGGAGGGTCAGCAGCTCCGCCCCGATCGCGCTGAGCTGGCTCGCGAAGTTGGGGTACTCGCCGTCGTGCTGGCCGGGCCCGGCGGCGAGCAGCGCGTCCCCGGACAGCACCACGCCGAGTTCCTCGCAGTACAGGCTGACCGAGCCGGGACTGTGGCCGGGGGTGTGCAGTACCTCCAGCCCGACGTCCGCGACTTCGAACACGCCGCCGGGCTCCATGCGCTCGGGGCCGGTCTTCAGCCGCGCCTCCTGCCAGGCGAGCATGTCGGCGGGGTGCAAAAACACCGGCGCTTCCCCGGCGTCCGCCACGGCCGGCGCCGCCGCGACATGCCCGGCATGGCCGTGGGTGCAGATCACGGCCAGGACCTCCCGGTCCCCCACGGCCGCGAGCACGGCGCCCGCGTCGCGGCCCGGATCCACCACGATGACCTCGTCGTCGTCCCCGACCAGCCAGGTGTTGCAGCCTCCCCGGCCGCCCGGCGGCACCAGGTCGATCCGCGCGTCCATGACATACCTCCCGTCGGCTCACCCCTGCACGATAAAAGCACGGATCGCGTCCGCGACACGCTGGACCGCGATGGCCGACAGCAGCAGGCCAGCGATCCGGGTCACCAGCTCCACCCCGCTCGGCCGCAGCAGCCGGAGGATGATCCCGGAGAACCGCATGACCAGCCACAGCACCACGGTCACGGCGAGGATCGCCACCACAAAGGCGGCCAGCTCCGCGCCGGTCTGGGCCCGGCGCACGAACAGCATGGTGGCGACGATGGCGCCCGGCCCGGCCAGCAGCGGCGTGCCCAGCGGCACGAACGCGACGTTGGTCTTGGCCCGTTCCGCCTCGGTCGGTTCCTCCAGCTGGCCGGTGAGCAGCTGCAGCGCGACCAGCAGCAGGAGCAGGCCACCCGCGCCCTGCAGGGCGGGCAGCTCGACCCCGAGATAGGCCAGCACCGACTGGCCGAACAGCGCGAAAGCCAGGATCACCCCGAGCGCCACCACCGCGGCCTGCCACGCCAGCCGGGCCCGGACCTTATCCGGCAGCCCGCGGGTCAGCCCGATGAAGGGCGGCACCACGCCGGGCGGGTCGGTGATGACCAGCAGGGTGATGAAGGCCTCCCCGAAGAACTTGAACGCGAAGACGGAGTTCACGGGCCGGTCACCCGCCATCTGGGGACCGGCCCGCCGGCTTGGGCGGCCGCGGCATGAGGGGCCGGTGCGGCGCAGCGCGGGATCGCACCGTTCATGTGCGGCGCACCCCCGACATCAGCTGTTCGTAGGCTTCCGGCGGGGCCGTCTCGCAGCCGAGCCGGTGCCCGGTCAGCTCGCCGTGGTCGTCGCTGCCCCCGGAGGCGGCCAGCCCGAGCGTGGCGGCCAGGCTGGCCAGACGCAGCCGTTGAGCATGATCATGACCCGGGTGGCTGACCTCCAGGCCGCCCAGGCCCGCCCCGGCCAGCCGGGCCACCGCCTCATCCGGGATCGTCCAGCCCCGGCTGGGCGCGGCTGGGTGGGCCAGCACACTGACCCCGCCCGTGGCCCGGATCAGCCGGACCGCCTGCTCGGGGTCGAGGGCGTACCGATTGACGTAGGCACGGCCGCCCGCGCCGATCCACTCCGGCGTGAACGCCTCCGCCGGGTCCGCGATGGCGCCGGCCGCCACCATCGCGCGGGCGATGTGCGGCCGTCCCACCACCCCGTCACCGGCCAGCGCGGCCACCTGTTCCCAGCTGATGCCCACCCCGAGTTCGCGCAGCCGGGCCACCATGTCCCGGCCCCGCCGCCGCCGGTCGGTGGTGATCGCCTTCAGTTCCGCCGCCAGCCCGGGGTGCGCCGGGTCGGTGTGGTAGCCGAGCAGGTGGATGCTATGACCGTCCAGCCGGCAGGACAGCTCAAGGCCGGGGACCAGTGACAGCCCGGGCGGCAGCGCGGCGCGCGCCTCGCCGTGGCCGGCCAGCGTGTCATGGTCGGTGAGCGCGATCACATCCAGGCCCGCGGCCCGCGCCCGGCGCATCACCTCGGCGGGCGGCTCGGTGCCGTCCGACGCGGTGCTGTGCGAGTGCAGATCGATGCGCACGACCGCTCATGCTAGGGGCTGGCGGGGACAGCGGCACCCCGCCGCGATCAGCTACCCGGGCAGCCGGGGCGACGGCGCGCCGAACGGCAGGTCCAGATCCTGGCCGGGATCGCGCAGATCACGCAGGGTCAGCGCCTCCATGAGCAGCACGCCGGCGGTGTCCGGCCAGAGCACCGCCCACAGCCAGTCGGCCAGCACCTCGCCGGCGAACGCGGCGCGGCCGGGCGCCTCCACGTGCCACAACGGAAATTCGTGATGGCCATAACGGACCGCTGCATGCGGCGGTCCCGCTGCGAACCCCTCACCCGGGTCCGGCCCGGGCAGTCCGGCCAGCCGGGCCCCGAGGCCGACTCCCGGCTCCTCGGCCACGAGCAGCATCTCCCCCAGCCCGCCCACCGGGCTGGGCCCTGACACCGCCACCACGCAGGCACAGGCCCCGCTGCGGTCGTCGCCGGCGGCCGCGAACCCGGTGACCAGCCAGCCGTCCGGCAGCGGCCACGGCAGCCAGACCGGCACCTTGGCGTCGGCCAGCAGCCCGGCCAGAGCCGGCCCGGCGGGCCGGTAGGTGGGCCGCAGCGGATAGACCTCCCCGTGCTGCTGGCACCGCCAGCCACTCGACCAGACGCTGGGGGCGGCCACAGGTCCGCCGCAGCGCGGGCAGGAGAGGGCGGCCTTCATGGATACCGACGTTGATTGCTGCCGCGGCGCAGGTCAAGTACCGGGTGGGCGCGGCGCCATACTTGCCGGGTGGCGAAACACCCGATCCGGTGCGTAGGGGCCATCGTCACCGGCCCAGGCGGGCGGCTGCTGCTCGTCCGGCGTGGGCACGAGCCGGAGGCGGGCCGGTGGTCGCTGCCCGGCGGCCGGGTCCAGCCCGGTGAGAGCGACGAGCAGGCGGTCGTGCGCGAGGTCCGGGAGGAGACCGGGCTGGTGGTGACGCCGGGGCGGCTCGTCGGCTCGGTCGAGCGGCCGGGGCCCGCCGGGGCGGTGTACGACATCTACGACTACGCGGCGACCGTCAGCGGCGGGCGGCTCGGGGCCGGCGACGACGCGGCTGACGTGCGGTGGATCGGCCAAGACGAACTGGCCGGGCTAACCCTGACCACCGGGCTGGCCGAGACCCTCGCCGCCTGGGGTGTCCTCGGCTGACCCGGGCGCCGGCTCGAACCGCTGGGATCTGACCAGCCCCGCCGCGCGGCCCTTGGCCGCCGTCACCAGCGCCAGCTTCCTGGAGGCCTCGTCGATCATCTCGCCGCCGAGCATGGCCGCCCCGCGGTGCTCGACCTCGGTGTAGTAGCGGTAGGCGTCGAGGATGAGTTCCGCGCGCTCGTAGTCGTCCTGGCCGGGCGAGAAGGCCTCGTTGACGATGCCGATCTGGCCCGGGTGCAGCACCCACTTCCCGTCGTACCCCAGTGCCGCCGCGCTGGCGGCCGCCGCCCGCAGGCCCGCCAGATCCCCGATGGTCAGGTAGGGCCCGTCGATGGCGGCCAGCCCGTGACCGCGCGCGGCCACCAGCATGCGCATCAGCGGGTAGTGGAAGGCGTCGCCGGCATACCCGGCCGGCCGCCCGTCCACCCGCAGCGACCGCATGCCGATGCTGGCCATGAAGTCGGCCGGGCCGAACACCAGGGCCCGCAGCCGGGGCGACGCGGCCGCGATCTCATCCACGGCCGCCAGCCCGCTGGCTTCCTCGATCTGCGCCTCGATCCCGATCCGGCCGCGCTCGCCGCCGGTGTCCTGCTCGATCTGGCCGAGCAGCAGGTCCAGCCAGGCGACGTGGCCGGGGCCGGTGACCTTCGGCAGGACGACGGTGTCCAGGCCGTGACCGGCCTCGGCCACCACCTCCACCACGTCCCGGTAGGCCCACCGGGTGGTGGCGTCGTTGATCCGCACCGCGAGCAGCTTGCCCTCCCAGCCACCGGCGGTCACCGCGGCGATCACGTTGCCCCGGGCCGCCGCCTTGGCGGCCGGCGCGACCGCGTCCTCCAGGTCCAGGAAGACCTCGTCGGCGGGCAGGCCGCGGGCGGAGTCGATGAACCGCTGGCTGCTGGCCGGCACCGCCAGGCAGGAGCGCTGGGGCCGGTACTCGGATGGCACCTGCCGGCCTCCTCCCGTAGCACCTACCGGCCTGCCGCCTGCCATGGCACGCTGAGCCGGGTGAGCGAGACCCCGCCCGCCCTCATCGCGGAGGCTACCAAGCGGGCCCGCGTCATCTGGCTCACCGTCGGCTCGGGCCGCCCCCGGCCCGCCTGGCACATCTGGCGGGCGTCCACCAGCCCGGGCTCACCCGGTGCCGCCTACCTGCTCACCGGTCCCGGCGAGCAGCCGCTGCCCGGCCTGGCCGGGACCGACCGGGTGACCGTCACCATCCCGGCCGGCCGGTCCGGTGGGGCGCCGGTGACGTGGACCGCCGAGGTCACCCGGGTGGAGCCCGGCAGCGCCGAATGGGACGCCGTGATCGGGCCACTGGTGGCCGGGCGGCTCAATACCGCGCTCACCGGCACCGAGACGTCGCCCGCTCCGCGCTGGGCGCGGGACGGCGCCGTGTACCGGCTGGCACCGGTGGATTGCTGACCACGCGCACACCCACGGGCACCGAACTATCGCACCGAGTTACCTCGCGGGCCGCCTGGTGTTCACCTCCGGGGCTGGCTGGCCGGCCATCGTCGGCGTCGCAATAGCCACCAGCGTGGAGGTTTCCTGATGCACCGGTCCATCCGCAGTGCGCTGGCCGTCGTGGCCGCCAGCGGGCTCTGCCTGGCGGGCGGGGCGTCCGCCCTCGCCGCCCCCGCCCCCCACCAAGCCCCCGGCGACGGCGCCGCCACCCCGATTCAGCACCTCGTGGTGATCTTCCAGGAGAACGTGAGCTTCGACCACTACTTCGGCACCTACCCCCACACCGCGAACAGCGACGGCAACCCCTTCTCCGCCGAACCGGGCACGCCGGACGTGAACGGCCTGACGCCGGAACTGCTGAGCCACAACCCCAACTCGGCCAACCCGCAGCGGCTGACGCCGGCCCAGGCGCTCACCTGCGACCAGGACCACGCTTACACGGCCGAGCAGAAGGCGCTCGACGCCGGCCTGATGGACAAGTTCGTGCAGAACACGCAGAACACCTCCTGCTCGCCGCCGGAGTATTCGGCCCCGGGCCTGGTGATGGACTACTACGACGGCAACACGGTGACCGGGCTGTGGAACTACGCACAGCACTACGCCATGAGCGACAACTTCTACGACACCGAGTTCGGCCCGTCCACCCCGGGCGCGCTCAACCTGATCTCCGGCCAGACCTACGGCGGCACCGGGATCAGCACCACCGGCCAGCCGGTCGCCGACCCGGCCGTGGTCGGCTCGGAGAACTCCAGCTTCACCGGCACCGTCTACAGCGACCAGGACCCGTACTACGACGGCTGCTCCAACCACAGCGGCACCACGCTGAAGATGACCGGCACCAACATCGGCGACCTGCTCACCGCCAAGGGCATCACCTGGGGCTGGTTCCAGGGCGGTTTCGCACCGACCGGCACGAGCTCCAGCGGCGGCCCGGTCTGCGGCAGCACCCACGTCAACATCGGCGGCGCGACCGACACCGACTACAGCCCGCACCACAACCCGTTCGAGTACTACCAGTCCACCGCCAACCCCAAGCACACCCCGCCGGCCAGCCTGGCCGAGATCGGGCACAGCGGCCCGGCCAACCACGAGTACGACCTGAGCTGGTTCGGCAAGGCCCTGAAGGGCGGCAACCTGCCAGCCGTCAGCTACCTCAAGGCGGCCGAGTACCAGGACGGGCACGCGGGCTACTCCGACCCGATCGACGAGCAGCACTTCCTGGTCAGCACGATCGACGCGATCGAGCAGTCGCAGTACTGGCACAACACCGCGATCATGATCACCTACGATGACTCCGACGGCTGGTACGACCATGTGATGCCGCCGATCATCAACTCCTCGGCCGACCCCGCCACCGATGCGCTGAACGGCACCGGCGTGTGCGGCAACGGCGCCCCGCTGGGCGGGATCGAGGACCGGTGCGGATACGGCCAGCGCCTGCCCTTCCTGCTCATCTCCCCGTTCGCCAAGCGCGACTTCGTCGGCAACACGATCGGCGACCAGACCTCGATCCTGGCCTTCATCGAGGACAACTGGCTGGGCGGGCAGCGGATCGGCACCACCTCGTTCGACAACCTGGCCGGCTCGCTGACCGGCATGTTCAGCTGGAACCACCCGGACTTCCGGCCGTACCTGCTCGACCCGGCCACCGGTGAGCCCGTGAGGTAAAACCACCGACGTACCATGAACGCATGACGTCCCCGACCGCTCCACCGCCCAGTTACGAGCAGGTGACCGCCGCCCTGGCGCGGGTCAGCGACCCCGAGATCCGGCGCCCGATCACCGACCTGGGCATGGTCAAGAGCGTCGACATCGCGCCGGGCGGCCAGGTGGCGGTGACGGTCTACCTCACCGTTTCCGGCTGCCCGATGCGGGACACCATCACCCGCGACGTCACCGCCGCGGTGGCCGCGGTTCCCGGCGTCACCGCGGTGAAGGTGACCCTGGACGTGATGAATGACGATCAGCGGCGGGAACTTCAGGGGCGGCTGCGGGGCGGACGGCCCGAACGCGAGATCCCGTTCGCCCAGCCCTCCTCGCTCACCCGCGTCTTCGCCGTCGCCAGCGGCAAGGGCGGGGTCGGCAAATCCTCGGTGACCGTCAACCTGGCCACCGCGCTCGCCGCCGCGGGCCAGAAGGTCGGCGTGGTCGACGCCGACATCTACGGGCACTCGGTGCCGGGCATGCTGGGGGCGACCGGCCGGCCGACCCAGGTCGGGCAGATGATCATGCCGCCGACGGCGCACGACGTGAAGGTCATCTCGATCGGGATGTTCACCACCGGCAACGCCCCCGTGGTGTGGCGGGGGCCGATGCTCCACCGGGCGGTGCAGCAGTTCCTCGCCGACGTCTACTGGGGTGACCTCGACGTGCTGCTGCTGGACCTGCCGCCCGGCACCGGCGACGTGGCTATCTCGGTGGCCCAGCTGCTGCCCAGCGCCGAACTGATCGTCGTCACCACCCCCCAGGCCGCCTCGGCCGAGGTGGCCGAGCGAGCCGGGGCGATCGCGGTGCAGACCCATCAGCGGATCACCGGCGTGATCGAGAACATGTCCGGCCTGCCCTGCCCGCACTGTGGCGAGCTGGTCGAGGTGTTCGGGTCCGGCGGCGGCCAGGCGGTGGCGGCGGCGCTCACCCGGCTGACCGGCGCCCCGGTGCCGCTGCTCGGCCAGGTGCCGATCGACGTGCGGCTGCGCGAGGGCGGGGACGCTGGTGTCCCGCTGGTCCTCAGCGCGCCGGAGTCCGCCGCCGCGCGGCAGCTCGCCGAGATCGCCGCCGGGCTGGGGGGCCGGAGCCGGGGGCTGGCCGGGCGCCCGCTGGGCCTGTCCCCCGTGTAACCGGACCCTCAGGTCGCCTCGGGGTCGTAGGGCGGGCTCTCCCCCGGCGCCAGGGCGGGCGCGGACTCCATCACCGTGGCCAGTGACTCCTGCTCGCCCATGACGCCGTCCAGGCCGTCGAGCAGATGCTTGCGCACCAAGTTGCGCGGATGGAGGTCGGCCAGGTCGAAGTCGGAGAACTCCGGCCCCAGTCCCTCCCGCAGGTCCTCCCGGGCCCCGTCGGCCAGCCGGCGGAGCTCGCGCAGCGCCCGGCCCGCCTGGGTGGCGATCTTGGGCAGCTGATCGGGCCCGAAGATCACCACCGCGATGACCGCGAGCACCAGCAGCTTGGAGAAGTTCAGGTCAAACAGCACGGGCGGATCTCCAGACGGCGTGGCGCCGCACCAGGGTAGGTGGTTTCCCACTGTAGTGCGTGCCTGGCCGGATCGGTGACCAGTGGGAGCCGGCCTGGTGATTCAGGGGGTGAGCCAGTCAAGCAGCCGGTGCAGGCCCCGGCCCAGCCGGGCGAGCAGGCCCGTGTCACCGTCGTGCGGCAGCGCGGCCACCACCTGGCCGACCGTGTCCCGCGGTGCCGCGGCGATCAGCGTATACACGTAGCCCCGGGCCGACCAGGCAAAACTGAGGTTGTCCGGTTCGTTGGCATAGATCCGGTGACCGGCCAGGGCCACCTCCGACCAGCCGCCGAGGGTGGCCGGCAGGTACCCGCGCTGGACGAACACCGAGACCACCGACAGGCCGTCGGAGTAGTCGAGGTCCACCACCGGGCCGGCTGGCGTGCTGCTCTGGCGGGCGCTGATCAGCGCCAGATGGCCAAGGAGCGGCCCAGGCAGCGGCCAGCCGCCCGCGCGCAGGCGGGCCAGCCGGGTGGCGGCCAGCGTGGTGTGCCACGGCCGGGCCCCGGCGCTCGGCTCACTGGTCACGGCCCCGGGCCCCAGGCTGAGCTCGGTGAACGCGACGTTGCTGATCATGCGCGCCCGGGTGTCGAACATTTCCTTGCGCAACGGGAGCCCGGTGGAACTGTCCAGCCAGAACCAGGCGGCGAGGCTTCCGGCGCGGCGGCGCACGGTGACGATCCGGGCCGGCCGGCCAGCGACCGAGCCCCGGCCGGTGACGGCCACCACATAGTTCGCCCCGAGCAGTTCCACCAGCTGGCGGGTCATCCCCAGCACGGTCACCGCGGTCAGGTCCGCGCGGCCAGCGCCGGACAGCGGCACCGACTGATGCGCCTGGGCCGGCCATTCCACCGGCTCGGCCGGAGCCTGGATGACCGCCTGGCCGCCGGGCTGGTGCCAGATGTCGACCACGGAGGTGTCGCCGCTCGGGCCCCACCAGGCCATCTCCACGCCCTCGTAGGAGACCGAGCGGCAGGCCACGGCCGCCTCGCTGAGCAGCCGCAGTCCAGCCGCCTGGGCGGCGCCCACGGGCCCGCCGGGAGCCCGGCCCGGTGCGGCCGGGCCGGCACCCCCGCCGGTGTCCACCAGCCCCCGCCAGGACGCCAGCGCGACACCGGACATCACCAGGCCGACCACCACGGCGGTGGTGATCAGCCGGAGCGCGGTCGGGTCGGTGCCAGGGGACATGGTCCCGGCGGCGGCCCGGGATCGGAACTCCATCACCGGCTCACGGAACCCCGGCGGTGCTGGGCGTGGCCCGGTGGGACGGCTGCGCCGGCAGCTGACCGGTGGTGATCGAATGCTGGATCATGAACACGTCCACGGCCGGGACGACCTTCGGACCGGGTGGTGGCCGGTCGCCACCGGCCAGGAAGACCGCCGCGGACAGGCCCAGCCCGCCGCCGGCCAGCCCGGCGGTGACCAGCAACCGGGTGCGGCGGCGGGGCGGGGACAGTTCCCGCCAC
>DATDGI010000013.1:0-1656 GCA_036522155.1 Streptosporangiaceae bacterium | reverse complement strand
TGTGGTGGATGAAGAATCGAGGAGCTGGCGCTTCACCTAAGTTACTTCGTCCTGAAAAAGTCCGAAGGCTGATCTCGGGCGGCGGTGCTGGCGGCATTCTGGGTCGGGCCGGGCATGTCAGGTGGCGAGGGCGCTGATCTTGACGAGGTTGTGGCTGAATACCCCGTGCCCGCACCAGATGGAAGCTCCCTGGCGGCCGTCCAGCCGGGTGCGGTCCCAGCCGTATCGGCGCTTGAGGTAGCTGATCCGGCCTTCGCAGCCGGTCCGCCACTTGACGAGCGCACGGAAGCCGCGGGCATGCTCGGCGGCGCGGCGGTCGGCGGAGGGCCTGGCCCTGCGCGGGATGGCGACCGTGTGTACGCCGAGGGCCTGCAGTTCCCGTTCGGTCGCGGGCTCGCCGTACCCGCGGTCCGCGGTGACTGCATGGGGCGTGCGGCCCGTGCGCCGCGCGATCCGGCTGAGTGCTGGCGCGAGCTGGGGAGCGTCCGGCGGGTTGCCGGCCTGGACACCGTAATCCAGGATGATGCCGTCGTCGTTGTCGAGGACCTGGGCCTTGTACCCGAACTCGACGGGCTTGTCGATGCGGCCCTTGCGGATCGGCCGCGCATCGGGGTCGTGCAGGCTGACCAGCCGGGTCGCGCCGTCGGGCATCTGCCCGGCCAGCCGGGACCGGGCCTGGGCTACCACCACGGCGGTCCGCTCGATGGTGACCGCCAGCTCGCCCAGCGCCCGCCGCAGCCGCCCCCGTACCCGCCCCCCGAGGGCACGCCGGACCGCGCGGCGGCCGTTGCGGAGCACCGCGGTTGCCTGCGCCGCAGCTGTCTCGGCCAGGTCAGCCAGGTCTCCGGTAGCCCGGCTGATCGCCCGGCTCGCCTCGTCCCGTCCTAGCTGGGCCCGGGTGCGCATCGTGGCGGCCATCGCCCGCGCCCGCCGGCCAGCGGCACGCCGCCGGTCAGTCATCACCGTGCCGGTGGCCCCGCCCGCCGCCTGCACCCGGCGCGCCGCCCGCACCAGCTTGCCCACCGCCTTGGCCAGCAGCCCCGCATCAGTGGGGTAGACCACGTTCGCGGGGATCACCGTAGTATCGGCCCGCACCCGCGCCGTGCGCAGCAGCTTGGCCCCGGCCGCCTTGGCCCACAGCGCCTCATTCAGCCCGGCCACCGCCTCGTTCCCGCACCGGGTGGTCAGCTTCATCAACGTGGTGGGATGCGGCACCGTCCCGTCCAGGCCGATCCGGCAGAACCGCCGCCAGGAGATCGAGTCGCTGACCTCCGCGCACAAGCTCTCATAGCCCAGCCGGTACCGGAACTTCAAGAACATCAGCCGCAGATAACACTCGATGGGGGTGGACGGCCGGCCGAGCACCGGGTGGAAGTACGGCGCGAACGGGGCGAAGAACGCCGGATCATCCAGCAGCGCATCCACCCGCGCCAGCTCCTCCGGAAGCCGCAGCAGCTCAGGCGGCAGCAGCGACTCCCACGCCGGCACAGGGCCGCTTATAGTGCGAAACACGGTGGCCTCGATCACTTCTAGCCCAAGAGATCGAGGCCATCGTCCCTCTCAGGCTGCCAGCAGTCACCCACACCCACACCCGGGTTTTTCAGGACGAAGTAACTTAGGGCCACTCCACCGTTCAGCCCTTGAGCGTGGTGTTCC
>DATDGI010000012.1:0-1680 GCA_036522155.1 Streptosporangiaceae bacterium | reverse complement strand
ACCGCGTCCAGGGTCACCACGAAAAACCCCAGCAGCGCCGCCGCCAGCGACCAGGCCGGCGCCGGGTTCTCTGCCCGGCCGGCGGTCTGCGTGCCGGCGCCCGGCGGGGCAATCTCAGTCGAAGCGCTCACGACAACTAGGCAACCCGCCATCCCGTGGGCGCGGGAGGTTGCGTTGTCCCTGGTCATAACAGAACCCCCCTCGTCCGCAGCGGCATGCGTACCGTGAAGGCATGAGCAGTAACAGGGCCGACGTACGGGACTTCCTCGTCACCCGCCGCGGCCGGATCACCCCGCAGCAGGCCGGGCTGAGCTTCTACGGCGGCAACCGGCGCGTCCCCGGGCTGCGCCGCGAGGAAGTCGCGATGCTCGCCGGGGTCAGCGCCGACTACTACACCCGGCTGGAGAAAGGCAACCTGGCGGGCGTCTCCGACAGCGTGCTGGAAGCCATCGCCGGAGCACTGCAGCTCAGCGAGGCCGAACGGCTCCACCTGTTCGACCTGGCCCGCACGGCTAACACCAGCCCCGCCCGCGCCGCCCGGCGCCGCCCGGCGCCCGAGGTCCGCCCCGGCATCCGGCTGATTCTCGACGGCATGACCGATACGCCCGCCTTCGTCCGCAACGGACGCCTGGACATTCTCGCCATCAACCCCCTCGGCCGCGCCCTGTACTCACCCGCCTTCGCCATTCCGGGCCGCCCGGCCAACCTCGCCCGGTTCCAGTTTTTCGACCCCGCCGCCCGCGAGTTCTACCCCAGCTTCGAAGACTCCGCCCGCACCACCGTCGAACTGCTGCGCACCGAAGCAGGCCGTGACCCGTTCAATCCGTCCCTCACCGGCCTGATCGGCGAACTGTCCACCCGCAGCGAAGAATTCCGCGCCCTGTGGGCCGCCCACAACGTCCGCCTGCACCGTACCGGCGTCAAGCACTTCCGCCACCCGGCCGTCGGCCTCCTCGACCTCATGTTCGAGACCATGGCCCTTGAAGCCGACGAGGGACTTACCCTCACCGCCTACACCGCCGAGCCTGGCACTTCCTCCCACGACGGCCTGAAGCTCCTGGCCAGCTGGGCCGCAACGCACCAGCGTGACGACGTCGCCCAGAGCAGCCCGGATGATCACGTGCAGAGTACCGCTCCCTGAGGATGCGAGCCGGGGCGCCAAGCTACCGTGCCTTCACGGTGCGTACTCGATGCCGATCTGATCACGTACGAAGCCGTCGGTCGGCTTGGGCTCGGTCCCGGCTTATTCCACCTGGATCCAGCTGGTCAGGTCTTCCCGGCTAACCGTTTCCAGCAGGGCAGGATGGTCGGTGGTCATGTGCCCCCGGATCATTCCGACCACCTGGTCATCGGTAGTGCCCCTGGCCACGAACCCGCATTCGCATCGGATCAGTTTCACCGCCGCGCCTCCTACTCTGGCTGTCTGACTCAGCGTAATGCCAGGATGTTGGCGTGACCTTGGCGTCCTCGCACCCGGTGCGGATCCAGATCTGCGGGGCGCTGGCCGTCGAGCGCGATGGCCAGCGGCTGGATGCACTGCTGCCCGGCCGCCAGGGCCGGCTGCTGTTCACTTACCTTGTGGTCAACCGCCACCGCCATATCCCGCGGGACGAGCTGGCCGAGGCGCTGTGGCGTGAACCCGACCCGGCTGCCGTCGATACCCGGCTCAACCCGCTGCTG
>DATDGI010000011.1:0-27444 GCA_036522155.1 Streptosporangiaceae bacterium | reverse complement strand
CCAGCCGACGGCTTGGCTGGAAGTACCTTGCCCGACACGATCGGCTTGGCGATCACCGCCCCACCGAGGGCAGCCGACCCGTCGGCCCCCGCGGGAGTTGGCATCGGGTACCGCCTGAACAGGACGTACTGCTGGCCTAGCGTCCAGACGTTGGTGGTGACCCAGTACAGGACCAGCCCGAACGCCCAGTAGAGGCCGGACAGCGCGAACAGTGGCACGATGTAGGCCATGTACTTCTGCGACGCCGCCATCGGGTTGTCCGGCGTCATCTGCGGGGTCATGCCCCGCTTGGTGCTCTGCCGCACCGTCAGGTAGGTCGTGGTCACACTGATCAGGACCGCGACCAGGATGACGAGCCGGGATTCCAGCGTCTGGCCGGGGAGCGGGAACAGGAACTTGTCCGGGATGTGAGCACCGAAAATGTCCGCGTGCTGAGCTGACAGCACGAACAAGCGGCTGAGCCCATAGGGCAGCGGCTTCCCTGGCTTCCAGCTCGAGATCGCCCGGAGGACGCTGAACAGCGCGAAGAACAGCGGCATCTGGCCCAGCAGCGGCAGGCAGCCAGCCAGCGGGTTGGCCCCGTTCTCCTTGTACAGCCGCATCGTCTCCTGGTTGAGCGTCTGCTTGTCGTTCTTGTACTTCTTCTTCAGCTCCGCCAGCTGCGGGGCCAGCGCCGACATCTTGCGGGTGGCGTGCATCTGCTTGATGAACAGCGGCACCAGGATCACCCGCATCAGGACCACCAGGATGACGATCGTCAGCACCCAGGTGAGCCCGCTGGCCGGGCTGAGGAAGGTGCTCAGCCCGGAGTGGATCTGCTGCATCACCCACGCGACCGCGTCGTACAGGGGGGTAAGCGGGTTCACGAGCTAGCTCCCTCGGGACGGGACTGACGGCCATGCACGGGCGGCACGGGGTCATAACCACCGGGATGGAACGGGTGGCAGCGCCCGATCCTGCGCAGGGCCAGCCACGACCCGCGCAGTGCACCGTGCGCGCGCACCGCTTCCAGCCCGTATTCACTGCACGAGGGGGCGAACCGGCACCGCTGACCGAGCAGTGGGCTGACGAACCGGCGGTACAGGCTGATCAGAGTGACGATCAGCCAGGCAGCAGCCGATGGCCTGGCTGTCGCCAGCCGCCCCTCGGGCATCGTCATCGCCGCTGCACCCCAACCTGCCGCCGCAGCAGGACATCCATCACCAGGCCGAGCTCGGCGGCAAGATCTGCCTGGCGCGCGGTCGCGGCCGACGGATGCACCCGGACCACAAGCAGGCTACCTCCCGGCAGCGAAGACAGGTACTCACGGACCAGCGGCCGCAGGCGGCGGCGCACCCTGTTCCGCACCACCGCGGTCCCCACCGCCCGGTTCACCACGAACCCAGCCCGCGGGAGAACGTCCTGGTCACCGGCGGGCACGAACAGGTGCCCGGTCAGCAGCTCACGCCCGGCCCGGCGGCCGTGCCGGATGGCCAGCGAGAAATCACGCCGCCGCCTCATCCGGGACGCGGGCGGAAGCACCAGCGACTCCGCGCACGCCCGGGTCAGACGCTGACCCGGGCCCGGCCCTTGCGGCGCCGCGCGGCCAGAATCGCACGCCCGGCCCTGGTCCGCATGCGCAGCCGGAAGCCATGCGTCTTGGCGCGACGGCGGTTGTTCGGCTGGAACGTGCGCTTGCTCACGGGTAACTCCCGGTACGGTGCCTTGACTGCCCCGACCCGGCCGGCCACATGCGCACGAGGGCACGGCAAACCGCCCTGGGTAACTGGGTGTGCTCACGTTACGCGCCCCGT
Source organism: Streptosporangiaceae bacterium (assembly GCA_036522155.1). Classification (GTDB taxonomy): domain Bacteria; phylum Actinomycetota; class Actinomycetes; order Streptosporangiales; family Streptosporangiaceae; genus UBA9676. The sequence continues at coordinate 25,651 of DATDGI010000011.1, read as the reverse complement.
CACCGCCGGTCAAACCAGCCGGCCGGCTGCGCGCGCACAGCGGCCCCCGGAACGGCCGTTTGCCAAACGTACACGCGGCCTGGACCCTAGGCTGTGGACAACCGATCCGGCAGCACACCAGCAGCCACATCAGCGATCATGAGCCCTGCGTACGGCGGCACGGACCCCTTCGCGCACGAGATGAGATGCGGCGTGCACAGCCTGTGGATAAGACTGTTGATCACATGTGGGGGGCGCGAGGTGGCCACGTGATGAGCGAGACGGATCTCGGGGAGGTCTGGGCGAGGTCGCTGGACGAGCTCTCTGACCTGCATATTGAACCTCATCAGCGGGCGTGGCTGCGGCTGACCCGGCCACTTGGGCTGGTCGAGAACACGGCGTTGATCGCCACTCCCAACGAGTTCGTGAAGGAGCAGCTGGAGACCAGGCTGCGCGCCCTCATCACGCACGCGCTCTCCCGCGAGCTGGGCCGCAACATCCAGCTCGCGGTGACCGTCGATCCGGCTGCCATCGCCGCCCCAGGAGGGCCGCTGCCGACCGGCACCGGCCCCGGTGAGCTGGACCGGCCGGGGCTCATCCCGATGCCCCGCGAAGCCGACCGGCTGGACGGTGGCCCGGGCGACGAGGGATTCGGTGACGATCCGGGCTACCTGGCAGCTGGGCAGCTCGCGGGGCAGCCGCCGGCCCACTCCGGCCAGCCGGCCACCGGCTACCCGGCGGGCGGTCCGGCTGACGCCGGGCAGTCCGCCGCGGCCTACCCCGGGCCCGGCCAGGCGGCCACCGCCGCGCCCGGCAGCGGGTACGCCACCGACGCTCATGCCGCGGCCGCCCACCTGATCACCGGGGACATAGGCCTGGCTGAACGGCCGGCCCCGGCCGGCCCTGGGGATCCGGCGCCGGCGATGGGCACCGGCCAGGGCCAGCCCGGGGCACCGGGCGGCCCGGCCCGGCCTCCCTTGCCCGGCCAGGGCCCGGCGGGCTCCGCGGGCCCCGCGGGCCCGGCCGGCTCCGCTTTCCCGGCCGGCCAGGACTTCCCGACCGACCCGGGCCAGCCGGGCCCGGTGCACGCGGCACATCCGGCGGCCGCCGGTCCCGCGCAGGCCGGTGCGGGCCCGGGCAGCATCGCACCCGGTGTCCCGGCACCCGGCGGTCTCGCCCCGGTGCCGGGCCCCGGTTCCGGTGCGGCCCACCTGACCGGCCTGCCGCAGCGTCCCAACGGCATATCCGGCGGGAACGGCCCGGGCCTGCCCCGGCCCGCCCCGGCCCAGGCCCGGCTCAACCCGAAGTACACCTTCGAGACCTTCGTCATCGGCTCGAGCAACCGGTTCGCGCACGCCGCCGCGGTCGCGGTGGCGGAGGCTCCGGCCAAGGCCTACAACCCGCTGTTCATCTACGGCGACTCCGGGCTGGGCAAGACCCACCTGCTGCACGCCATCGGGCACTACGCGCAGAGCCTCTACCACGGCGTCAAGGTGCGCTATGTCAGCTCGGAGGAGTTCACCAACGACTTCATCAACATGATCCGCGACGGCAAGCAGGACGGCTTCCGCCGCCGCTACCGGGACGTGGACGTGCTGCTGGTGGACGACATCCAGTTCCTGGAGAACAAGGAAGGGACCCAGGAGGAGTTTTTCCACACCTTCAACACGCTGCACAACGCCAGCAAGCAGATCGTCATCTCCAGCGACCGCGCGCCCAAGCGGCTGGTGACGCTGGAGGACCGGCTCCGCAGCCGGTTCGAGTGGGGCCTGCTGACCGACGTCCAGCCGCCCGAGCTGGAAACCCGGATCGCGATCCTGCGCAAGAAGGCGGTCCAGGAAGGGCTGAACGCGCCACCGGAGGCCCTGGAATACATCGCCTCCCGGATCTCCACCAACATCCGCGAGCTTGAGGGCGCGCTGATCCGGGTGACCGCATTCGCCAGCCTCAACCGCCAGTCGGTCGACCTCCAGCTGGCCGAGATCGTGCTGAAGGACCTGATCCCGGAGGCCCAGGGCCCGGAGATCACCGCCGCGACCATCATGGGCCAGACCGCTTCCTACTTCGGGCTGACCATCGACGACCTGTGCGGCACCTCCCGGTCCCGGGTGCTGGTGACCGCCCGGCAGATCGCCATGTACCTGTGCCGGGAACTGACCGACCTGTCGCTGCCCAAGATCGGCCAGCAGTTCGGCGGCCGCGACCACACCACGGTGATGCACGCCGAACGCAAGATCCGGTCGCTGATGGCCGAGCGCCGGTCGATCTTCAACCAGGTCACCGAGCTCACCAACCGCATCAAGCAGCAGGCACGGTCCGGATGATCGACCACGTATCAGCAGCGGCCGTAACAATCGGTACACACAGGTTGTGGATATCCCTGTGGACACCCTTGGGATGCCCGGCGGACAACACTGGCATCCCGGTGGGTAACCGCCAGGGAAACAGCTCGGGCACCACGCATGTCCACCGGCCTGCCCAGGTCAGGCCCCGGTCGTGCACAGGCCCTGTGGGCGGCGGGATCCGCAGCTGCCTGGGCGGTCACGCGCTGTCCCCAGGATCCACCGTTCCTACGACTACTACGTTCTGTTCTTCATCAGGAAGACAACTAGCTAGTCGGTACCTGGCCCCCGGCGGCACGTGGCCCGCCCGCGCCGGGACCCGCGCGGGCAGCAGGCAACAGGAGGGCAGCTTCCGGTGAAGATCGAGGTAGAGCGCGACGCGCTGGCTGAGGCCGTCGCCTGGACGGCACGCGGGCTCCCGGCCCGGCCCGCCGTACCGGTGCTGGCTGGCATGCGGCTGGAAGCGGGCCGTGAGCTTGCCCTGGCGAGCTTCGACTACGACATCTCCGCCCAGGCCAGCATTCCGGTGGCGACCGAAGAGGAAGGCACGGTGCTGGTCTCGGGCCGGCTGCTGGCCGAGATCACCCGCAGCCTGCCCGCCCGCCCGGTGCAGATCTCCGCCGACGGCCCCAAGGCCACACTCACCTGCGGCAGCACCACGTTCACCTTGCTGACCTTGCCGGTCGAGGACTACCCGAGCCTGCCGGGGATGCCACCGGCCGCGGGCTCGGTCGGCAGCGATGCGTTCGCCACCGCGGTGAGCCAGTCGGCGACGGCGGCCGGCCGGGAGGACACGCTGCCGGCCCTGACCGGCGTCCGGATCGAGATCGAGGACGACACCCTGACCCTGGTGTCCACCGACCGGTACCGGCTGGCCGTGCGCAAGCTGCGGTGGAACCCGGCCCGGCCGGGCCTCAGCGCCGCCGTGCTGGTCCCGGCCAAGGCGCTGGCCGACACCGCCCGCGCGCTCACCACCGGCGCGGAGGTGTCGATCGCCCTCGCCCTGCCCGGTGAGGAAGGCGGCGGCGGCGAGGGCATGATCGGGTTCGAGGGCGGCGGCCGCCGGACCACCACCCGGCTGCTCGGCGGCGACTTCCCGCCCTACCAGACGCTGCTGCCCAGCCGCGCGGACTCGGTCGCGGAACTGGCCACCGCCCCGTTCGCGGAAGCGGTCAAGCGCGTCGCGCTGGTGGCCGAGCGCAACACCGCGGTGCTGCTGTCGTTCTCGGCCGGGCAGCTGGTGCTTGAGGCGGGCACCGACGACGAGGCGCAGGCCGTCGAGCTGGTAGAAGCCGCGTTCGAGGGCACTGACATGCAGATCGCGTTCAACCCGGCCTACCTGCTGGACGGGCTGGCGGCCATCGACTCCGACACCGTGCGGATGGAATTCACCGAGCCGTCCAAGCCGGCCCTGATCACCGGCAAGCCGTCACCGGACTCTGAGCCCGACTACCGCTACCTCGTGATGCCCAAAGCAATGCGTTGACTAGCGTTGGACCCGACGACGACAAACGGGAGCGCGCTATGCAGATCGGCATGATCGGGCTTGGCCGGATGGGCGGCAACATGGCCGAGCGGCTCCGCCGCGCCGGGCACGAGGTGGTCGGCTACGACCGGGATCCGGCCATCAGCGACGTGACCAGCCTGGACGAGCTCGTCGCCCGGCTGGCCCCGCCGCGGGCCGTGTGGGTGATGGTGCCTGCCGGTGAGCCCACCCACGAGACCATCTCCCGCCTGCGGGACCTGCTGGCCGCTGGTGACCTAGTGATCGACGGCGGCAACTCCCACTACATCGACGACCAGTCGAACGCCCGGATGCTCGGCGCCAAGCAGATCGGCTTCATCGACGCCGGGGTGTCCGGCGGGGTCTGGGGCCTGCAGAACGGATACGGCCTGATGGTTGGCGGCGACGACGCCCACGTGGCCCAGGTCATGCCGATCTTCGAGGCGCTTAAGCCGCCCGGTGACTCCGGGTTCGTGCACGCCGGGCAGGCCGGGGCCGGCCACTTCGCCAAGATGGTGCACAACGGCATCGAGTACGGGATCATGCAGGCCTACGCCGAGGGCTACGAGCTGCTCGCGGCCACCGACGTCGTGACCGACGTGGCCGGGGTGTTCTGCAGCTGGCGGCAGGGCACCGTGATCCGGTCGTGGCTGCTGGACCTGCTGTGCAAGGCGCTGAACGAGGATCCGGGGCTGGCCCAGATCCGCGGGGTGGCGGAGGACTCCGGCGAGGGCCGGTGGACGGTGCAGGCGGCGATCGACCACGCCGTGCCGATGCCGGTGATCAGCTCGGCGCTGTTCGCCCGCTTCGCCTCCCGCCAGGACGACTCCCCCGCCATGAAGGTGGTCGCCGCGCTGCGCAACCAGTTCGGCGGGCACGGTGTCACCGCCTCCGGCACCGACCCCACCTGACGGGCCGCGCCGGTAGCCTCCTGATGTGTACCTGACCCGGCTCGCGCTCACCGATTTCCGGTCCTACGCCGCCGCCGAGCTGAGCCTGGAGCCGGGCGTGAGCACCCTGCTGGGGCTCAACGGGCAGGGCAAGACCAACCTGGTCGAGGCGGCCGCCTATGTGGCCACCCTCGGCTCGCACCGGGTCGCCACCGACGCGCCGCTGGTCCGCACGGGTGCGCAGCGCGCCATCCTCCGCGCCGCGGTCACCAGCGCGGGCCAGGACAGCCTGGTCGAGATCGAGATCAACCCGGGCCGGGCCAACCGGGCCAGGCTGAACCGGGTGCCGGTGAGCAGGCCGCGACAGGTGCTGGGAGTCCTGCGCACCGTGCTGTTCGCGCCCGAGGACCTGGCCCTGGTCAAGGGCGACCCGGACCAGCGGCGCCGGTTCCTTGACGACCTGCTGGTGGCCAGCGCCCCCCGGTACGCCGCGGTCCGGTCCGACTACGAACGGGTGCTGAAGCAGCGGACCGCGCTGCTCAAGTCGCTGCGGGCGGTGCCCGGCGCGCGCGCCTACGCCAGGGCCGGCGTCCCCCGCGGCCCCCAAGCGGACGCCGGGGCCCGGCCCGGGAACGGGGCCGGCAGCACTCTCGACGTCTGGGACGAGCACCTGGCCAGGACCGGCGCCGCGCTGCTGGCCGCGAGGATCACCCTGACCAGCACGCTGCGCCCGTTCGTGGCCCGGTCCTACCAGGCGGTCTCGGGCGAGGCTGGGGAAGCCGGGATCAGCTACCGGCAGTCGTTGCGAAATCAAATCCGCGAGGGCGGGCAGGACGGGAGCGCGGCCGATCCAGCCGAGCCGGACGCGGACCGGGGCCGTCTGGCGGACGGGCTGCGGGAAGCGCTGGCGCGGGTGCGCGGTGAGGAGCTGGAGCGCGGGGTGTGCCTGGTCGGCCCGCAGCGGGACGACCTGGAGCTGCGGATCGGCGGGCTGCCGGCCCGCGGCTATGCCAGCCAGGGCGAGTCGTGGTCGATGGCGCTGGCGCTGCGGCTGGCCGCGTTCGAGGCGCTGCGTGGTGACGGGGATGACCCGGTGCTGCTGCTCGACGACGTGTTCGCCGAGCTGGACGAGGGCCGCCGGGAGCGGCTGGCGGGCCTGGTCGCCGGGGCGGAGCAGGTGCTGGTGACCGCGGCCGTGCCGGCCGACGTGCCCGGCGCGCTGCACGGTGCCCGGTTCACGGTCGCGGATGGGACGGTAACCCGTGCCTGATCCCGATCCCCCGGTTCCGGAGAAACCCATCCCGGATAGTCCGATTTCGGAGTATCCGGTTTCGCACGAGCCGGGGCCGGGCGGGGAGCCGGGCGGGACGGGGCTGACCGGGGCCGAGCGGGCGCGGCGGGCGGCGGAAGCGCTGGCGGAGGCCAAGGCCGACGCCCGGGCGCGCGGCGAGCACGGTCCGGTTAGGGATTTCGCTGCCGAACGCCTGCGGGATGGTGACCCGCCTGCCAGCGCGCCGGGCCGTGCGGGGCCGGACCCGCCAGAGCCGCGCCCGCCGGGGCCGCGCCCGCCGGGCCAGCGCCCGCCCGGATCGGGCCGCCCGGGGCGGGGACGGCGGGACGACCCGCAGCCACTGGCCGCCGCCATCGGCGGGCTGCTGGCCGACCAGGGGTGGCAGACGGACGCGGCGGTCGGCTCGGTATTTGGCCGGTGGGACCTGATCGTGGGCCCTGAGGTGGCCGCACACACCCGGCCGAGTGGTTTCACCGACGGCGAACTTCTGGTGATCGCGGACTCCACCGCCTGGGCGACGCAGGTCAGGCTGCTGGCCGCCACTCTGGTCCGGCGGCTGAACACCGAACTGGGCCACGGCACCGTGCGGAAAGTGAAGGTCCGGGGGCCGGTACCGCCCCGTCAGAGCGGCGCGTGGCGGGTCCGGGATGGCCGCGGGCCACGTGACGACTACGGCTGATCTTAGGGGTCCTCCCAGGTAAAATGTTTGTAGCGCCTGGGCCAACCGCGGCGGGTGCCCGCGTGGCCCGGCAGCGCATCCCTTTCAGGAGGAATTTGCTCTTGTCCTACGACGCACGCTCGATCACGGTCCTGGAGGGCCTTGAGGCGGTCCGTAAGCGTCCCGGCATGTATATCGGCTCGACCGGCGAACGTGGCCTCCACCACCTGGTGTACGAGGTGGTGGACAACGCCGTGGACGAGGCGCTGGCCGGCTTCGCTGACCGGATCGAAGTCACGCTGCTGCCCGACACCGGCGTCCGGGTGGTCGACAACGGCCGCGGTATCCCGGTGGACAACCATCCGGTGGAGAAGCGGCCCGCGGTCGAGGTCGTGCTGACCACGCTGCACGCAGGCGGCAAGTTCGACGGCAAGTCCTACGCGGTGTCCGGCGGGCTGCACGGGGTCGGCGTATCGGTGGTGAACGCGCTGTCGTCCCGGCTGGAGGTGGAGATCGAGCGGGACGGCTACGTGTGGCGCCAGGCGTACGAGGTGGGCGACCCGGTGACCAAGCTGGCCCGGGGCGAGAAGACGGACGAGACCGGAACGACGGTCACGTTCTGGCCGGACGAGGATATCTTCGAGACCACCGACTGGAGTTTCGAGACCCTGTCCCGGCGGCTGCAGGAGATGGCCTTCCTCAACCGCGGCCTCGCCATCACCCTGACCGACCAGCGGCCCGCTTACATCAATGGCGAGCCGCGTGTGGTCAGGTACTGCTACCTGGGCGGGATCGCCGACTTCGTCCGCTACCTGAACGGCACCAAGGAACCGGTGCATGCGTCGGTGATCGAGTTCGGCGAGGAAGGCACCGGCATCGCGGTCGAGATCGCCATGCAGTGGAACTCCTCGTACGCCGAATCGGTCTACACGTTCGCCAACACGATCAACACCGCCGAGGGCGGCACCCACGAGGCCGGTTTCCGCGCCGCGCTGACCACGATCGTCAACAACTACGCCCAGCAGCAGAAGCTGGTCCGGGACAAGGACGAGCCGCTGTCCGGCGAGGACGTGCGGGAGGGCCTGGCCGCGATCGTGTCGGTCAAGCTGGCCAACCCGCAGTTCGAGGGGCAGACCAAGACCAAGCTCGGCAACACCGAGGCCAGGTCGTTCGTGCTCAAGGTGTGCAACGACCACCTGCGGGCCTGGTTCGAGCGCAACCCGGGCGAGGCCAAGGACATCATCACCAAGGCCGCCCAGGCGGCGCGGGCCAGGATCGCCGCCCGCCAGGCCCGCGACCTGACCCGGCGCAAGGGCCTGCTGGAGTCGTCCTCGCTGCCCGGCAAGCTGTCCGACTGCCAGTCCGGCGACCCGGACCGGTGCGAAATCTTCATCGTCGAGGGCGACTCGGCCGGCGGCTCGGCCAAGGGCGGCCGCGATCCGGAGTTCCAGGCGATCCTGCCGATCCGCGGCAAGATCCTGAACGTGGAGAAGGCCCGGATCGACCGGGTGCTGAAGAACAACGAGGTCCAGGCGATGATCACCGCCCTGGGCACCGGCATCCACGACGACTTCGACATCACCAAGCTGCGCTACCACAAGATCATCCTGATGGCGGACGCGGACGTGGACGGCCAGCACATCCGCACGCTGCTGCTCACTCTGCTGTTCCGGTTCATGAAGCCGCTGATCGAGGCCGGGCACGTGTACCTGGCACAGCCGCCGCTGTACAAGATCAAGTGGGAGCGGGGCGTCGAGCCCGAGTACGCCTACTCGGACCGGGAACGCGACGCGCTGATCGAGGCGGGCATGGCGCTCGGCCGCAAGGACCCGCGGCCGCGGGACGGCGTGCAGCGTTTCAAGGGCCTCGGCGAGATGAACGCCAGCGAGCTGTGGGAGACCACGATGAACCCGGCGCGGCGGGTGCTGCTCCAGGTCACCCTGGACGACGCCGCCCAGGCGGACGAGCTGTTCAGCGTGCTCATGGGCGAGGACGTGGACGCACGCCGGTCGTTCATCCAGCGCAACGCCAAGGATGTGAGGTTCCTCGACATCTAGCCCGGACGGGCGCGGCCGGGACTGATCCGGCGCGGGGCCGGTGACGGCCGCCCGCGCCGCCACCCCCGGGCGCCCGCCGGGAGATGAGAAAGGCCAGTAAGTGACGGACGTGGACACGGGCGGCCCAGCCGGGCCGCAGGACCGGACGGAGCCGGTCGACATCCAGGTCGAGATGCAGCGCAGCTACATCAACTATGCGATGTCGGTCATCGTCGGCCGGGCCCTGCCCGATGTGCGGGACGGCCTCAAGCCGGTGCACACCCGCATCCTGTGGGCGATGTACGACGGCGGGTACCGGCCCGACCGCGGGTACTTCAAGTGCTCCCGGGTGGTCGGCGAGGTCATGGGTGTCTATCACCCGCACGGCGACTCGGCCATCTACGACGCGCTGGTCCGGCTGGCCCAGCCGTGGTCGATGCGGATGCCGCTGGTCGACCCGCAGGGCAACTTCGGCTCGCCCGGCAACGACCCGCCCGCGGCCATGCGGTACACCGAGTGCCGGCTCGCCCCGCTGGCCATGGAGATGCTGCGGGACATCGACAAGGAGACGGTCGACACCCGCCCCAACTACGACGGGCGGTCCGCCGAGCCGGTAGTGCTGCCGGCCCGGTTCCCCAACCTGCTGGTCAACGGGTCGGAGGGGATCGCGGTCGGGATGGCGACCAAGATCCCGCCGCACAACCTGCGCGAGGTAGCCGCCGGCGCCCAGTGGTTCCTGGCTAACTTCGGGGCCTCCGATTCCGAACTGCTGGACGCGCTGATCGAGCGGGTGAAGGGGCCGGACTTCCCCACCAGGGGGCTGATCGTGGGCCGCCGCGGGATCGAGGACGCCTACCGGACCGGCCGTGGCTCGATCACCATGCGGGCGGTGGCCAACGTCGAGGAGGACACCCGCGGCCGCACCTGCCTGGTCGTCACCGAGCTGCCCTACCAGGTGAACCCGGACAACCTGGCCTCCAAGATCGCCGAGCTGGTCCGGGACGGCCGGGTCGGCGGGATCGCCGACATCCGGGACGAGACCAGCGGCCGGACCGGCCAGCGGCTGGTGATCGTGCTCAAGCGGGACGCGGTCGCCAAGGTCGTGCTGAACAACCTGTACAAGCACACCCAGCTACAGGAGACGTTCGGCGCGAACATGCTCGCGCTGGTCGATGGCGTCCCGCGCACGCTGCGGCTGGATCAGCTGGTCCGGCACTGGGTGAACCACCAGATCGACGTCGTCGTCCGGCGCACCAGGTACCTGCTGCGCCGGGCGCAGGAGCGGGCGCACATCGTCAGGGCGCTGCTGAAGGCGATCGACCGGATCGACGAGGTGATCGCGCTGATTCGGGCCAGCGAGTCGGCCGCGGTCGCCCAGCAGGGCCTGATGGAGCTGCTGGAGATCGACGAGGACCAGGCCCGGGCCATCCTCGACATGCAGCTGCGCAAGCTCGCCGCGCTGGAGCGCCAGCAGCTGCTGGACGAGTACGAGGAGCTGATGGCGCGGATCGCCGATTACGAGGCGATCCTGGCCTCCCCCGAACGGCAGCGGGAGATCGTCGGCACCGAACTGGCCGAGATCGTGGACAAGTACGGCGACGACCGGCGGACCGAGATCATCGCCTACGACGGCGACGTGTCGGTGGCCGATCTGATCGCCGAGGAGGACGTGGTCGTCACCATCACCCGCGGCGGCTATGCCAAGCGCACCAAGACCGACCTGTACCGGGCGCAGCGGCGGGGCGGGAAGGGCGTGCGGGGCGCGCAGCTGCGCACCGACGACATCGTCGAGCATTTCTTCGTTACCTCGACGCACGACTGGATCCTGTTCTTCACCAACAAGGGTCGGGTCTACCGGGCGAAGGCCTATGAGCTGCCGGACACCGGGCGGGACGCGCGCGGCCAGCACGTGGCCAACCTGCTGGCCTTCCAGCCGGACGAGCACATCGCCGAGGTGCTGGCGTTGCGCGACTACACACTCGCGCCGTACCTGGTGCTAGCCACCCGGTCCGGGCAGGTGAAGAAGTCCCGGCTGACCGCCTTCGACTCACCCCGGGCGGGCGGGATCATCGCCATCAACCTGCGCGAGGACGACGAGGTGATCGCGGCCCGGCTGGTGTCACCCGATCAGGACCTGCTGCTGGTCAGCAAGCACGCTCAGGCGCTGCGGTTCCACGCGACCGACGCGGCGCTGCGGCCGATGGGCCGGGACACCTCGGGCGTCATCGGGATGCGCTTCGCCGACAGCGACGAGCTGCTCGGCATGTACGTGGTCCGGGAGGGCGCGGACGTGCTGGTCGCCACGGCCGGCGGCTACGCCAAGCGCACCCAGGCCGACGAGTACCCGGTCAAGGGCCGGGGCGGGATGGGCGTGCTGACCGCCCGGATCGTGGAGGCGCGCGGCGAACTGGTCGGCGCGCTCATGGTCGACCCCGAGGACGAGGTGTTCGCGATCACCTCATCCGGCGGTGTCATCAGGACGTCGGCCGCCGAGGTCAAGCAGTCGGGACGGCAGACCATGGGAGTCCGTTTGATGAACCTCGCCGCTGGGGAGAGCGTGGTGGCTATCGCCCGCAACGCCGAGTCGGCGGAGGCTGAGAACGGCGAACCCGCGGACAGTGCCGAGCCGGAGGACGGCGCGGGCGACGGGCTGGCCAGCGACAGCGGGCCGGATGAAGGTACCGGGCCGGAAGCAACGTAGTGAGGGCGAGACGCGTCTTATGAGCAGAACCCCATGAGTGGCCTTGGTCCGGACGAAATGTCCGATACCAGATTGGCAAGTATTGTTGGCGAAGACCCTCGAAGGACGCTCCCCGAGGAGGACGGCGTGGATGACCACGTGGAGCCACCATCGTGGTTGCCCGAAGGGGCTGTGCCAACAGCCACCGACGAGCCTACGGAGGAGGCCGCACCGGAGGACAGTGCGGACGCGCCCGAGTCGCTGAACGGGGCGGGCGAGCCGGAGTCGCCGAACGGTATGCACGGCGGTCACGACGTCACCGTGGCGGCTGAGGAGGAGGATCCCGGTCCTGAGATAGCCGAGCCCGAGCCTGAGGCGGAGGAGCCGTCGGCCTCGGCGGCCAGTCTCTTCTATCCCGAGCCGGGCCCGGAGCCGACGACCCCGGCGGCGAGCTTTTCCACCCCCGATCCGGAGCCGACCGTCCCGGCGGCCAGTGTCTTCACCTCCGATCTGGACCCCCCGGCCGCCGATCCGGAGCCCGCGGCCCCGGCGTCCAGCATCTTCGTCCACGACCCCGGCCTGCCGAGTACGCCGCCGAGCATGTTCACCGACGACGAAGAGCCGCCGCCACTGACGGACGCGCCGGCCGACGTGCCCCGTGAGGAGCCGCCCGCCCGGTCCGACGACCCATTCGGCGCATACCGGTTCGGACCGGCCAGCGAGTACGACAATCAGGAGGGCGCCGGGTACACATCCGGGCACGAGTCTGACTATGTGCCGGGGTATGCGGCCGAGACTGGGTACAACCACGGGATGACGCAGCCAGTCGAGGAGGAGATCGCGCCGCCGCCTGCTTTGCCGGCCGACCTGCCCGCGGCGCCTGGGAGAGGCACCGGGGCCAAGTCTGCCTTTGCCAGCGCCTACCGGGCCCTGCCCAGGCCGAAGCCGCGCAGCAAGCCCAGGCCGCGCGCCCGGCCGCAGCCCCGGAGCAGAGGCGAGGTGGCCACAGCTCGGCGTGCCAACCTGGTCATCGCCCGGCTTGAGCCGTGGTCGGTCATGAAGTTCAGTTTCCTGATGTCGCTGGTGGCATGGGTGGTCCTGTTCGTCGCGGTGGCGCTGCTTTATTACGCACTGTCCAGCCTCGGCGTCTTCGAGTCGATCCAGAAGACGCTGGCCAGCGTGACCTCCTCCACCTCGTCAAGCGGATTGAACCTGGCCAAGTGGACGTCGGCGCCCCGGATTCTCGGTTACACCATGCTGATCGGGGCGGTGGACGTCATCCTGATCACGGCGCTGTCCACGATCGGGGCCATGGTCTACAACCTGGTCACCCACCTGGGCGGCGGGATCGAAGTCACCCTCAGGGAGACCGACTGACCCGCCGCTCCGCGGATGCGGTAACCTTTCCCGTCGGCGTTGTGGACCGGGCGTTTCAGTCCCTTGCCCAGTGCCGCCCAGTCCAGGGCCTATAGCTCAGCCGGTTAGAGCGCATCCCTGATAAGGATGAGGTCGGTGGTTCAAGTCCACCTAGGCCCACCACCCGAACTCCCAGGCCAGACACCCAGATCGGTCTGGCACGTAACACTAGGGCAGAGTCACGCCTACCCACGGGCCCCTCCCGCCTCCGCCTGGCGCGGTTTGCACCGAACCGAGCTCGATGTCGGCCAGCATGACGAATGCCGTCACCACACTGCGGTCGGGGCTGCGGGGGACAAAACCTGGACTCTGAACAAGAAACCGGGCACGCTCCATCAGCTCGCGGTCACTTACGCCGCCTAGCGTCGCCACAGCTTCCTCCAGGCGTTGGACAGACTCTCCTGCACTGTTCGCAACCGTTTGGAACTTGTCTGAGATGTAGTGGTTGGTATGGGCGGCCCAAGGTCGCTCCTCGGTGACATCGTCGGTGGCCGCCGAGGTCTCGACAACCTGCACGCCCGTTGGGGTGACGATGACGAACCCGTTTCCACCTGAGCGGTGATGTCGCGTCGCTTCCCGTACCGCCTCGGCGGCCGACAAGGCGCAGAGTGCGCTTCTGCTGACCATGGCACGCGGGACGCCAACCCTCGCATCGCGTGAAGAAGTTGACTGCACGCCCATGGCGAATCCACTGCCGTTTAGGCCCACGCCCGTCAGAAACCCAACACAACTGACAGTGATCACCGGCGGTCCGTCGGTGGGCTCGGAGATCAAGACGGCGTAGTCGGTGTGACTTGCAAACCACATCTCGGCGTGGAGAAGAAAGCCGGCTCGGCCTGCGGTGGTGCAAGCGTCAACATCGAGCAGGTCCTCGAGCATCTGCATTAGCAGTACGTCCTCGATCGCGAGACACGATCCCTGCGCGACCCCGACCAACTCATCCCATCTGGCTGGAAGTTCTTGAGCGTAAGGAATGTAGTCATTGATACGAGCCTTGAGGCCCATGCGGTCGTGTCCCGCCGCTATCGCCAACTCCTCTATTGCACGAGAAGCATGCGCAATTTCGGCGCGGAGTTCCTCACCGTATTGTCGGCCTATCTCGAGCCAAGAGCCTTTGCAGCGGATAACGCGCGGCCCCTCCGTTTGCTCGGCCATTGGCTCGTCCTCTCCTTCCTGATGACCCCATCATCGCCCATCGTCGACGCAGGCGAATATGTCGCGTGGTCGGATGCCATGTATTGCCCAGCCTGAAAGTTTCTTGGACGTCGTCGAGTTTTAAGTTGCGATGCTCGTCCGGGTAGCACTCGGCTGCCAGAGCCAGTCAGATCTTGCTAACGGATTTGCGAACAACCGGTGTGGACGACGCTGGATGCAGCTGGACCGGAGCTGACTCCTCAACTGTGTCAACGGCCAAGTTGCGGTGGCTCTGGCCCATTTGTCGTGACGGGGTCAGTCGGCGAGCAGGACGCGCTTGCGGAGCAGGTCGGGGTTCGCGCGGCCGTACATCTGTCTTTTGATCATCTTGATGCGGTTGACGTGGCCTTCGACCGGGCCGGAGCTGTAGGGCACGGTGAGACCGGCGGTGACGGCGGCCCAGTCCTTGCGCAATCCCTTGGCGAAGCCGCGTAGCTCACTGACCGTGCTGTTCTCGGCCTGGGTGGCCCAGGTTCCGGGGTGCTCGCCGTGGCGGTGGCAGAGCATGCCGGCGAACTCGCGGACCAGGCCGCGGGTGGCCTTGAGTTCTTCGCAGCGGGCGGTGATCTGCGCGAGCGTGGCGCGGTCGCCGTCGGTGAGCCTGCCGGGCGGGGTGAGAATCCAGCTGGCCACCTTCCTGGCCGCAGGCGCGGGTGGTGGCGCGGGGGCGGCGGTGTCCTGGCGCAGCTGGGCGGTGAGCCGGCGCAGGGTGCGCAGGCTGCCCCGGTAGCCACGGGCGCGCACTTCCTGGTGCAGCCGTTCGGTGCTGCGGACCCCTTCGTCCCAGCGCTGGCGCAGGTAGGCCTGGTGCGGGCCGAGCAGGCCCGGCTGGGTCAGGCGGGTGCCGCCGATCAGCTGGTCTGCGGTGGCGGCGGTGGCGTAGCGGCGGACGGTCTTGCGTTCCAGCCGTAAGGTGCGGCTGATGCCGGTGATGGTCAGCCCGCGGGCCAGCGCGGCGTGCACCTCGGTGTGCCGGGCTCGCGTCCGCGGCCAGTGAGCCGGGGGTGTGCGCTGATCTTGTACGCTGCCTGCCTGGTGCTCACCTTCGGGAGCCCGGATAGCGCGAAGGCCCTGGCGAGCGTCCTGGCGATCCGCAATCATGACCGTATGGGCGATGCAGAGACTTCCCTGCGGGTGGAGAACGCCGAGCTCCGCCGGCTGCTGGAAAAGCATCAGTGGGCTGGCCTCACTCCCTTCAAGTCCAGCGGATGCTGTCCGGAGTGTTCCGGCCCGTCCCCACCTCATGGCAGCGGGCATCGGCCCGGATGTGCGATCGCGGCTATCTTGACGGTCACTGCGCCACTGCCGAACGACCTTTAGGAGGGGGCGGGATCCAGGCCTACACGCTGGTTGTGTTCGAAAGCGAGGAGAAGGCGCGTGCTAGCGAGTGGGACCCGCGCCGCCAGGAAAGGCTGCAAGCCGTTCGGGCGGCGCTGGCAGAGGTACTCGCTGGTCCGGTGGAGTTCGTCGATCTGACCGTCGCCGACGAGTGGACGGGTTAGCCGGGCCGGGATGCTGACAGCAACGGCGGATCAGATGATCGGGTGATGCAGCCCGGAGCCCCGGCCCGTGCCCGCCACGTGCCCGTAGGGAGGGTCACCCGCGGCGATTCACGGTCAGTCACGGGGCAACCGGCAGTGCTCTTGACCTGTGCGGCCGCTGGTACTCCGGGCGTGGCCACTTCCTTTGCAGGCAGGGGTTCAGGCTGGGCCCTCTCAAGCTTCAGTCGGCTGGGTCGCGGAGTATCGATCTTGCGCGGCGCCGTGTTGCCAGCCACTAACGGCACCGGCGCGGGTGAGGAGCACAAGATGAGCACGGCCGCAGATATCAGTGAGCCCGCCAGCGAGCTAGAACATCTGATGGCGGACCTGCCGGGGTTGGGGCAGCTGGTCTTCGTTTTCGGCGACGACTTTGCCGTCGCGCACCTGACCGGCACGATCACGCCGGTGTTCCGCGGACCGGCCGACCGGCGGTGGTGGCACGTCAGACTAGGCGACGACGCGGCGAGCTGGACGATCGACGTGCGGGTCGATCAGATCACCGGCGTCCGTTTCGAGCGCGGGCCATACCCCTACCCGTCCTTTCCTGGGCAGGAGGGCTTGGGGGTGCAGTTCCTGGGGCCGGGCGAGGACAAGGTCTTCGGCTGCGGCGTGCCCGACCTGTATGACGGCCAGCGGATGCGGCCGGAGAGGCTGGAGGCCTGGCAGGCGCTGCGCGAGCGCTACGGCAATCGTGACGAGTCGAGGGTCGATCGAGGCACCCTCTTGGCCCCGGCCACCTGACCCATCGTGACCGCCGGCCCGCAGGAGCGGGCGAGCAGTGGCACCAGCATGTCGCCGAGACAACCCGATAGGGATTCGGTGATGGGAGCCAGCCTGGGAGCCACCCGAGCGAACGGCTTCCCACGGCGGTGAGGTCCGAGCAGCAATGGTTGGGGGTTCGAGTCCCTCCGAGCGCGCCACCCATATCAGCAGGTCAAGGCGTTGGCCTGTTAGCAGCCGGGGGGTCGTTCAGATCATCTGGCCGGATTCTGGGCGGTCCGCGAGTTCAACAGCGCTGCCGGGCCGGTCAGCGTAGCGGTCCATGTCGCCGGGGTAGAACCGGCACCTGTCGGGAGGACGGAGGAGAGTCGAGGTTCATGCAACCATGCTGGGCGGTCACGCGTCCAAACTCACATGAAGAAGGCCTGCTGCATGGTCTCGGCGGCGGCCAGCGTGTTGATCTTGACTGGTTGCAGCGGTCAGGCCGGTCCCCATCAGACTGTGACGGGCCTTCTCATCCGGGTTGGAGGCCCCGTAACGCTAGGTCACCCGCAAAACCGGCTGCCGCTGCCAGGAACGCTCGTCGCCCGAAACACGTCGGGCGAACAGTTCACCACCACGACAGACAATAATGGCCGCTTCCAATTGTCATTGCCGCCCGGCATTTACCGGCTGACCGGGCACAGCCCCCAGGTGATGGTCAATAACCAGCAGGAGTTGTGCATCGCCACGCGGACAGTTCGCGTGACCAGGCGCAAGTCGCTGCACAACATCTGGGTAGTCTGCTCGATCCCATAGCGCAGTCAGGGCACTTTCCGGGCACATCGTGTCATTATCTGGCCAGAACTGATGAGAACTGCCGAGCTTCGCCACAGTCAAGCAGCACCATGTGCCGACCTCGACTCGTGAAGACGGCATGCCGCTCACGACGGCGATGCCAGACTCTGACGCCTAGCTTCGGATCACGGGGCTTCCCAAACCCAGGTCGTCATCCGGCCCTTTGTGGGCTGTCCTCCTGTGCGGGCCTGATTTTGGACTTACGGTGACGCCAAATGCCGATCACTGCTGCGCACTGCTGAGCAACAACTCAGCAGGCCAGTGGCCCGACTAACTGGTCATGAGCCCACCCGTATCTCTCTACGGATCAGATGGTGGATCCTCCGCTGCCGCCGTTGCCTCGGTTACGTCGAGCAGCCACTCTCCTGTAGAGCGCAGAAGCGTACGATTGAGAACACGCAGGGCGGAGCCTGGGATTGCAGGAGGCTGCGATGAGACTGCGATCGCATCGGCGGAACCTGGCGGTGTGGAGCCAGTCCGCAGGCTCAGTCGGCAGGTACGGCGCCCCGCCGTTCACACATACCAGGCGGATCCGCAGGTGGCTCCGTACCGGCGTGCTGCTCACCGCTGTCGGCCTGATGCCTCTGGCACGCGCCGTGCGGGCCCGCTGGCGGCCCCTGCTGGCCGGGGGGGTGCTCACGGTGGCCGGCGTCATGCTGCGCGGCGGCCCGGGCGGCGTGGTTCTCCTCCCCGGACTCGTGTTCCTGGCGTCTGCCCCACTGGTCCCGGCCAGCCCCAAGTCGGACCTCATGCGGCGCTTGGAGGCAGAGCGTGGACTGGCCGTCTTTTCAACCCCGGGCCAGCGGCGCCGCGCCATCCAGGCCATGGCTGCCCATGACCACCGGTTTCCAGTCACCGGACGCTATTAAGTGCCGCGGCCAGCCCGGATCGCACAGATTCCCAGACTGATGGTTCGGTTGCAGTTCAATGGCCGAGAATACCCATCGTGTCCCGGGCCGGGACGCCCAGGTTCTTGAGCAGGGTTGCTGTCGTATGGCGGAGATCGTGCAGGCCTGGCGCGGCGACGGCGTGGATGGCTTAAATGGAGCGTGGGCAGGGGAAGGGCAACCGTGCTGCCATCGATGCTCCTGGTGGCCACATTGGCCTGCGCCATCCTGGCTGGCTGCACCGGCGGCAGCACACCCGGCCCGAATAGAACAGCACCTCCATCGCCGTCCCTTCCTCCGGCCAGCAGCGCACACGTCTCCGGGTCGGCCGGCAGCGCAGGCAATCCGCTGGTGGTGTCCTGCGACGCCGAGTCCTGGCCTGTCCCTCCGGCGCCGTTCCATCCCCAGCCCGGTGACCTGGTCATCGGGCCACTGGACATCGCGAGCATCAGAGCGCTGGCCACGATGACCCCGGCCGAGCACGGATACAGCAGTGACGGGCACGGCGGCCGGTTCTACAAGTTCGGCATGATCGTGCGGCCGGGCGCGACGGTCACGGTGACGATCGGCGCCGCCATCCGCGGCCATGTGCTGATCGCCGCGCCGGGCGTGGGGAATCTCGGCCTGGCCGGCGTGGCCTCGGCGACCTATCACGCATGCCGCCAGGCGGGCGGCTTTTTCGCCCAGGGCTTCGCCTTCACCCATCGCCCTTACCGCGGCTGCGTGCCACTGGATGTGACGATCGGCAACCGGCCCCCCGTCCGCCACGTCACCCTGTCGCTGTTCGCGGGGCCCTGCACGACCGATCCGGTGGCAGGAACTACCGCCAATTAGCAAGCGCATCCCGGCCGCGGGCCACTGCTGCGGGCGGCGACCTCACCGGGATGACGCGAGTTGCAGTTCGGGTTTCACCATCGTGCGACGCCGTCCGGGGAGGACCGATCAACATCGTTGGTCCAGCCTGAACCGATCCGAACGAGCGTGCCCCGACGGGCACTCAGTCGAGATCGAACTCATTGCCCTCGATGTCCTGCATCACGAGGCACGACTCGTTGTCGTCATCGGCAGGCAGTAGTCGCACGCGTACCGCGCCGAGCGCGACCAGCCGTGCGCATTCGGCTTCAAGTGTGGCCAGGCGCTGTTCACCCACGAGCCCGGTGCCGACCCGCACGTCAAGATGCAGCCGATTCTTGACGACCTTGCCTTCGGGAACGCGCTGGAAGAACAGCCGCGGGCCCACACCTGAGGGATCAATGCATGCGAACCATGAACCCTGATGCTCAGGCGGCAGCGAGCGATCGAAATCGTCCCAAGTGGCGAACCCTGCCGGTGGCGGCGGTACGACGTACCCCAGCACCTCGCACCAAAAACGAGCGACGCGCTCAGGTTCTGCGCAGTCGAAGGTGACTTGGAACTGCTTGACGGACGCCATCGGTCCACCATAGAGGCGCGGGTTGCAGCGGACGAGCACTGCACCTCGGCGAGCGATCAGCGCGGCCGTTTCTCGAGCACCTGGAGGTCCCGGACCGCGTACCGATGGTGCTGCCACTCCTCCTTGAGGATCACGTGCAGGCACTGCAGCACGGTGTGGTCTTTCCGCGGGTGGCCAGGGCTGTCGGGAGGGGCGCAGTTCCGCTCCAGCTCCTCCTCCTTCGCGCCGGCGATTACTTCGCATACCTCGTCCATGCGCTCCCGGCGCAGATCGAGCACCTGGTCGAGCGACGGGTCGGCGTCCGGGTCGATGCCCCAGCGGCGAGGACTGGTGAGCCACGATCCACCCAGGCCCCACGGGTGGTACGGGTGGGCGATCCCCTTCACCATCCGCCGCAGCCAGCAGTCCGTGGCAAGCACGAGGTGACGGTGCGTCTGCACGAAGCTCCACTCGCCCTCGACCTGCTCGTGGAGGACCGGTTCGGGCAGCTTCCTGGCCCGGGCGACAGTCCCAGTCCAGATGTCTTCGATCATCGCCCAGGCGTCAGCCAAGCCCGCGGGGTCTGTCGCCCTCAGCTTGACACGCTCGGCCCGCAGCCTGACGCGCTCGGCATTGCGACTTTCCACCTGTGCAGCTTACGCAGACCTCGGGAACTGCCCAGCACGTCGCGAAAGCCACCGGCGCCAGTGTTGCCAACACTGCTGCCAACGTGATGAACAGCAGCCATCAACGGGAGACAGATACGGAACCACGGCCAAGGCAGCCGGGTCGGATGCTATGTAGGCAGCTCAATCACCATGCGGGTCGTTCAGGCGGCTGTTACGCCGTTGTTGATGTGAGGGCGGCGAGCAATTCGCGCTCGCGTGCGGCGCTCAGCCCGGCAGCCCGGGGCCGGTCCAGGCCCTGCTCGCGTTCCCACGCCAGCACATCGGCAAGCAGTTGAGTACGTGGCCGGTGCCGCAGTCCGGCGGCTCGGGCAGCTTCGCCGGAGCGGGCTGAAAAGCCTTCCCATCCCGGCTCGACCAGCCACATCGGCAAGGATTCTGGACCCATGTATTGCTCGACACCCTGCTCAAGCAGCCACGCCGGGTCCGCCTGGATGACCTGCCCCCGGTGGCCGCCGACGGTACGGGCCTGCCCGATCCAGGTGCCGAACGGCACCACCGGGCCAACTGCGTCATATGTTCCGGTGGTCCGGGCTTGCGCGCTGTCGAGGAGCCAAGCGGCGAGGTCGCGGACGTCGACCACTTGGGTCGGCACGTCCGGGGAATCCGGGACGAGCATCGGCCCATACGGGTCACGGGCGGCGCGCGCGACCCAGTAGCCAGTGCGCCCAGTGTGGTCACCCGGTCCGCCGATCAGCCCCGCCCGCGCGATCAGTAGCCGATCACCCACGAGGGTGAGCGACGCCTGCTCGCACGCTGCCTTCGCCTCGCCGTATTGCCCCTGGTCCACCTCATCGCGGTCAGTAGCGTTCAGAACCGGCGCCGTCTCGTCGGCGCCGGGGGCCGCGTGCGAGGCATAGATACTTCCGGAAGAGACGTAAGTCCAGTGCGCGGCCCGGTCGCCCAGCGCCACCAGGGCGCCACGGACGAAGCCCGGCTGCCACGACACCTCCACCACCGCGTCCCAGTCGCGGTCGCGGATCAGGTTGTAGGCCCGCGAGTCGTGCCGGTCAGCAGCGACCAGGACCGAGCCCGCAACGACCGGACCGCTTTCACCCCGCGCCAGGCAGGTCACCGCATGTCCACGCCTGAGCCCTTGCCGGGCGACCTCACGTCCCAGCCACGCTGTGCCGCCGAGAACAAGAATCTCCATAAGCCTCACTCAAACACCTGCGCGCATGCAGGTCGTAGCAATTGATAGCCTCGCCCAGGTTCAGCGTGACAGAAGGGACGCACACCACCGGCCATGATGAGTACTGCGTCACCATGCTCGACCCGGAGGGGAACGAGTTGGACGTCCAGTGAGTCTGGGAGGAGCCGGCCGTGCTTGAAATGCGCTCCACCTGCGAACGCTGCGGCGTGGCCCTTTCCCTCGACGGCGAAGCCCGCATCTGCAGCTACGAATGCACCTTCTGCCCCACCTGCACCGAAGAGATGAGCGGCCGCTGCCCCAACTGTGGCGGTGAACTGCTCCCGCGTCCCCGCCGGATTCCCGGCGATCCGTCCGCCGCGTGAACTGGCGCCCATCCGCGCTGCGCCCGCACCCCGCCATAGACGAGTGAGCACGTCCAGCTGCGCCGACCCGGTCCAGACCCCCCGAAGCCGGGCATGCGCGACTGTAGACTCCCGGGATGCTTAACCTGAGCGCAGAGGCATCGGCCGCCCTGGCAGAGCGTCTGCAAACAGAGGTCGTGGCCTGGATCACCACCGTGACCTCCGGTGGGCAGCCACAGTCATCCCCGGTCTGGTTCCTGTGGGAAGCTGGCGAATTCCTCGTCTACGCGCAGCCGCACTCCCGGAAGGTGCGCAACATCCGCGCCAATGCCAAGGTGTCGCTGCACCTGAACAGTGACGAATTCGGCGGCCGGGTCGTCACGTTCGAGGGTTCCGCGAGGATCTCTGAGGCCGGCCCGGAAGCGCAGGAGGTGCCCGCCTACCTGGCCAAGTACCAGGAATTGATCGCGGGCATCGGCATGACCCTAGAGCAGCTGGGCGCGGAGTACTCCACTGCCCTTCACATCGCCTTGACCCGCGTCCGCGTCTACTGACTTGGTGAGCAAAAAAGCTAACCCGAGCCAAGGTACCCGGACCCCGCGTCAGGACCCTCCGCCGAAGTCCACGTCCTTGGTCTCGACCGTCCCGGCGGTCCGTCCCGGCGCCGTCTGGTATTTCCAGTACAGGTTCGTGTGAGCGATAACCTGGTCCGGCGGCGGCGCTCCCCACGCCGTCTGGTCCTCGGTCGTGTGGGCGTCGCTGACCAGGGTCGCGTCGTATCCCCTCACCAGGGCGCCGTGGAGCGTCGAGCGGATGCACGCATCGGTCTGGGCGCCGACGACGAGCAGCCGGCCGACTCCGAGGCCCGACAGCGCGGTCTCGAGCGTGGTGTCCTCGAAGGAGTCGCCGTAGCTCTTCTCGACCAGCGGCTCGGCGTCGCCCGGCGTCAGTTCGGGGACGATCTGCCAGTCGTCGCTCCCTCTCGCCAGCCCCTCGTCGGAGTGCTGGACCCAGACGATGGGGACCTGTTCCTGCCGCGCCTTCTCGACCAGGCTGCCGACGTTCGCGACGACCGTGTCGCGCTCGTGAGCCCCTCCGACGACGCCGTTCTGCACGTCCACGACCAGGAGTGCAGTGTTCGGCCGGTTCTGGAGTGTGGTCATGGGCTCTCCTTGCTCACGCCGGGCTCCTCTGCCCACCCACGGTAGACCTAACCGCCGACACCCTCAGTTCCGCTAACTGGATGTAAGGCAGCCCCTTGGGGTCCTAGGCGGGCCCGCTAGCTGGGGTGCAAGGCGGGCGTCAAGGCGACCGCAAGATAACCGTCCAGGCTGGCAGCACAGCATGGTGCTGCACTCCCAGCAGCGGGGTGTCCCCCGGCCGTCCGCTGCTGGGAGCGCAACAGATGCTCTGGGCTACCAGGAGGTCTCCATGGACCTGAACCAAGGCCGAATCCCTCCGGGTGCTCGCTCGCCTATTCCTGGCCTGCGGCTCCTCGGATCCCAGCCGCGGCCCGGATCGGTAGGGGAGCACCTCCTGCAGGAGCGGTATGGTACCGGGGAACGCGCGAGCCGGTTCTACGACACTCAGTTCTGCGACGAGCTGACGCCGCAGATGATTGAGTTCATCGGGCGTATGGAGATGGCTTTCATCGCCACCAGCGACGCGTTCGGCGAATGCGATTGCAGCTTCCGGGCCGGGGCACCCGGTTTCCTGCGGGTGCTCGATGAGCACTCCATTGCCTACCCCGAATATCGGGGCAATGGCGTAATGGCGAGCCTCGGCAATATGCTGGAGAACCCGCACATCGGCCTATTCATGGTCGACTTCACCCAAGATCTTATCGGGCTTCACATTAACGGCCATGCGGAAATTGTCACGCCCGAGGGCATGCAGGAACTTGATAGCGGCCTGCCCGAGCAGGCCGCGCACTCAGGCCGGCGACCGGTCCGCTGGGTACTCGTGAGCGTCACCGAGGCCTATATCCACTGCTCCAAGCACATCCCGAAGCTGATACCGCAATCCCGGATCCGGCACTGGGGCACAGACAACCCGCGCCACAAGGGTGGCGACTATTTCGGCGCTGTCGCCCAGAAATTGGCTGAGCAGGAAGCCAGCCCCGAGCCGGCCGCGGCCACTGCGGGCACGAGCCTGGGCGAGGCCGGTTAGCCGGCCTCGCCCAGCGGGGGCCACGGTGAGCAGGAGCCCGGTCAGGCCGTGCTCAGCAGCTGAGGCTGACGGTCTGATTGCCGGGGCCGGGACGACCCGAACCCGCCATGAAGTTGGAGAAGTTCATGCTGGCGGGCAGTCCCGCGAACGGCTGGGGGCCGACGAACACGTACTGCAGCCTCGAGTACACCTGCGTTGCCTTCCCGCACCGCTCGATCCTCGACGCGATGACCACGATCGGGAAGTTCTGGTAGCTGCCGGTGTGACAATCCTCGAAGGCACACAGGTCGACCACCGCGGTGCCGCTGCCGATGGTGAATGGCCTTCCCCAGGCTGACCAGGTCAGGCTCCGCGCGGTGATGTCGTTCGTCTGGCAGATGACGTTCACCACGGTGGGCCGCACCCGCAGGCCGCCGCCGCAATCCGACATCCGAATCCGCGTGGCCCCCGTCCCGGCCCCAGCCGGGTGGCTGCACGCGGAGAGCAGAAGCGGGCCCACGAGAGCGGCCGTTAGCAGTGCCGTCCTGGCCAGCAGACCGGCCTGGCTAGCTCGCATCCATTCAGTTACCGATGTCATAAGTATATAGGTAACGAAGTGAGACGACGTGAGCACCCTCACGCGCGGGCTCATCTAGCTTAAAATTAGGCAACAGCCTAGCCTGCGAGCAAGTCTTGAACACAGCAGTTACCATAGAAAGATGTCTAACGGTAACGCAGTTACGTTGCGTACCGCTGGCCGCGACCCCGGCGCCCGCGCGCCGGCTCCTGGTTCACTGCGGCTCATCCAGGCGCTCGTCAACACCCTGAACGCGGAGCACGGTATCGACCTGCTGGGCACCCGGGCGGAGGCGGCCGCCTGGCTGACGGCCGCCGGGCTGCTGGCCGCGGGCGCACGCCCGTTGACCGGTGCGGAACAGCAGGCCTTCACCGAACTACGGGAAGCGATCCGGGGCGTGCTGGCCGCACACGCTGACCGGGTGGACAACCCGGCGGCTGCCAGCCGGCTGAGCGTGGCGCTGTCATCCTGCCGCCTGGGGCTGGCCGTGGAACCCAGCGGCGCGGTCCGGATCACCTGTGCCGACCATGACCCGTTCACCCGGGCGATCGGCGCGGTCGCCAGCGCTATCGCCGAGGCGGCTGTGGCCGGCACCTGGGCGCGCCTGAAGAGCTGCCCGGGGCATCTGTGCGGCTGGGCCTTCTATGACCGGTCGGCCTCCGGCCGGTCGCGCTGGTGCGCGATGCAGCTGTGCGGCTCGCGCTCGAAGATGCGCGACTACCGGGGCCGGCAGGCCCGCCAGCCTGCACAGTTACCATCCGGCACCGCGCAAGCGCCTTGACCAGCCCAGATAGGCAGCTTAGTCTTTTAGATCATGTCGGGCAGGCAGCAGAATGCGCTGAGGTCCGGCGTGTGGTTGCTGGTCTCGGTGGCCGCGGTCCTTATTTGCTGGCGCTTCTTCCCGGCTATCTGGATCCCCATTACCGCCATGATCGGCGTAACGGCCGCGCTGGTGGCCATGGTGGCCATCATCGACGCGGTGCAGCGGCGGAAAGCGCGGGATCCGTCCTATCGGCCCCGGTCCAGCATCGCGCCCCAGGCGCTCGGTGCTACCTGGGGCCTTAGCAGCATCCGTGGCGCCAAAAAGCCCCGCGCGCAAGTCTCCCGGTCGGCCAAACCCAAACCCAAACCCAAACGGAAGCGGCGCGTGGCGCAGCTGAGTCCGGATGCCACGGTCACCCTGGCCGAGGTGCGCCGGGAGACCGGCGTCGATGAGGTGTTTGAGGCGCTGGACAGTGATCTGGTGGGGCTGGTGCCGGTGAAGAAGAAGGTGGAGGAGATCGGGTCGCTGCTGCTGGTGGACCGGGTGCGGCAGATGTTCGGGCTGGATGCGCCGCGGCCGAATCTGCATATGTGTTTC
>DATDGI010000010.1:0-34232 GCA_036522155.1 Streptosporangiaceae bacterium | reverse complement strand
CGCCGACGGCGGCACCCTGGTGATCGCCGGTGTCGTGGCCCGGACGGTGACCACCTACCAGGGCAAGCATGCCGTCAGCGTGACCACCGAGTCGGTGGTGGTCTGGCAGTCCACCAACGGTGGTGTCGCCTGGGCCAAGGCGAACCCGCCGGTCAGCAACGGGGCTACCGGTGGGCTGGCCGGCCTGGCCGCAACCGGCTCGGGCGTGGTGGCGATCCGCCCCGGCCACACCTCCGGCGGCGTCCCGGACGCGGTGGCCTACGTGGCGACCCATCGGGCCGTCTGGCGGTACGCGGGCAAGCTGCGAGCCCACCGGGGTGGCGGGCTCGCGGTCACCGCCGTGAGCGGCAGCAACGACGGCGCGGTGGTGGCCGGGTCGGCCGGTGCCTACCGGGTGGCCTTTGTCACCGTCCACGGCTGGTCCTGGCGGCAGACGGCCGACCTGGCTGCGTCCCAGGCGAAAACCGTGACCGGGGTGACCGTCGGCCCCCACGGCAACGTGGTGGCGGCGGGCGCGAGTACGCGGCCGTTCCTGCTGCTGGCCCGGACCCGCCGGATGCCGGTCGGGCAGGCCGCACTGGCCGGTGCGGCGGCCGCCGGGGTCAGCGTCAACGGGGTCGGCGCCAGCCCGGGCGAGCAGGTCGCGGTCGGCCAGGCGGGCGGGGCACCGGCGATCTGGCTGCGGCCGGCGGGTGGCCAGTGGGTACACGTGGCCGCCCCCACCCCGGCGTCCTGGCAGGGGGAGGGGCCCGGCCTGACCAGCGTGGTGCACGGCGCCGCGGGCTGGCTGGCGGTCGGCACCGAGGGCGGCCCCGGGTCATCGGCGCCACTGGGTAGCTCCGGCCTGCTCGCCGCCCATGCCGTCGGCGGGGGCCAGCAGCCGGTCATGCTGACGTCGGCCGATGGCCGCAGCTGGCACCCGGCAGCGGGCCCCGGGCCCGCCGCGGCGCCCACCCTTACCCTCACCGGGGCGGCCGCCGGGCCCGCCGGTTACGTTGTCGTCGGCCTGCAGAGCCACGGTGGCCAGCCGGTGCCTGCCCTGTTCTGGTCGGCCGATCTCCGCACGTGGCAGCCACAGGGCTGGTGGACGGGATACGCGCCGGCCAGCCAGCCTGCCTCGGCCCTGCTGGCGGTGGCCGCGGGCCGGGCCGGGTTCGCGGCGGTGGGCGGGATCGGCAACCGGCCGGCGGTGTGGCTGTCCCGGACCGGGCAGGACTGGATGATGCGGCCGCTCGCGCTGCCGCGCGGCGCGCGCGGTGCCGTCCTGCAGCAGGTGGCCATCCAGGGCGACCGGATCGCCGCCCTCGGTACCCAGGCGCGCGGGTCAGGCCCGGTCCCCTTCGCGGTGGTGTCGGCCGACGGTGGCCGGACCTGGCGGGAGGTCCTGCTGCCCGTGCCCGGACGGCCGGCCGGGGTGACCGCGCTCGCCACGGTCGGCCGCGGTTTCACCGCCACCGGCACGCTGGCGGTGCCCGGCGGCCAGGACGTGGTCGTCTGGTGGTCGGCGGACGGCAGCAACTGGCAGGTGGTCCGGCCGGGCGGGAACTCGCTTAGCGGGCCGGGTCCGCATGCCATCACCGGCCTGGCCGCGACCGGCGGCCAGATCACCGGGGTCGGTTACGCGGCTACCCGGACCGGGCCGCATCCCATTCTGTGGCACGCCCGGATCGGCTAGCACCGGCCGCGATGGCCGGGCCGAACACGTCGGGGCGGCGATGTTCCAGGCACGGCAGCACCGCCCGGGCCTGAGCCGTCACCGCGCTGTCCAGTTCGGCCACGATCACCTGCGGCCACGGTCCGAGGTCGGCCCGGACCACGCCCATCGGGTCGACCAGCATGCTGCGGCCGATCCCGGTCGGGGCCCGGGTCGGCGGCGAGGCCGGATCCGGCACCTGCCCGGCCGCCGCCACCCAGGCCGTGTTCTCGATCGCCCGGGCGCGCACCAGCGTCACCCAGTGCTCCTCCTTGAACAGCCCAGCGGCCCAGGCGGTGGGCACCACGATCAGTTCGGCGCCCCCGGCCACGAGCGCCCTGGCCAGTTCGGGGAAGCGGATGTCGTAGCAGGTCGCGAAGCCGGTCCTGACCCCGGCCAGATCGGCGACCACCGGCTCCGAGCCGGGCGCGACCACGGCCGACTCGTGCTCACCCAGCGAGTCGAACAGGTGGATCTTGCGGTAGGCGGCGACCCGCGCCCCGCTCGCGTCGTAGGCGACGGCGGTGTTGTAGACGCGCCCGTCCGGGGCCGGCTCGAAAACGCCGGCCACCACCGCCACCCCGGTCCGGCGGGCGACCTCGGCCAGCCCGGTGCCGAACCCGCCTGACAGCGGCTCGGCCACCGCCCGCAGGTCGCTGCCGAAGCGGGCCTGGGTGGCTTCCGGGCAGACGGCCAGATCGGCGCCCTGCCGGGCGGCCTCGGCCACGGCGTCGGCGACTCGCGCCAGATTGACCGCCGGGTCCGGGCTGATGGGCAACTGACACAGTGCGATCCGCATGCCCGCAGCCTAAGCGACCGCCGGTGACCTCACGGGAGAGCCGGGGCCAGCGGGTGGGGGTGGGCGTGATGTCATGGCTGAGTGAACAGACCACTGCTGAACGCCCGGCTGGCCGGGATGGGCACCACGATCTTCGCCGAGATGTCGGCGCTGGCCACCACCACCGGGTCGGTCAACCTCGGGCAGGGCTTCCCGGACACCGACGGCCCGCCCGAAGTCGCCGCCGCGGCCGTCGCGGCGATCAGGGAGGGCCGGGGTAACCAGTACCCGCCCGGCCCGGGCATCAGCGAGCTACGGCAGGCGATCGCCGCCCACCAGAAGCGGTTCTACGGCATCGACCTGGATCCGGACACGCAGGTCCTGGTCACCGCGGGCGCCACCGAGGCGATCGCGGCCGCCCTGATCGCGCTGCTGGAACCCGGTGACGAGGCGATCGCGTTCGAGCCGTACTACGACTCCTACGCCGCCTGTATCGCCATGGCCGGGGCGACCCGGGTGCCGGTGACGCTCCGGCCACCCGACTTCCGGCCCGGCCTGGACGCGCTGCGGGCGGCCATCACCAGCCGCACCCGGCTCATCCTGCTCAACTCCCCGCACAACCCGACCGGCGTGGTGTTCACCCCGGACGAGCTCGCCCGGATCGCCGAACTCGCCTGCGAGCACGACCTCCTGGTGGTGACCGACGAGGTCTACGAGCACATGATCTACGAGGGTGTGCACGTCCCTATCGTTACGTATCCAGGAATGAGCGAGCGGACCGTCACGATCAGCTCGGCCGCGAAGACCTTCTCGTTTACGGGCTGGAAGATCGGCTGGGTGACCGGGAGCCGGGACGTGGTCACCGCGGTTCGCACGGTCAAGCAGTTCCTCACCTATGTGACCGGCGGCCCGTTCCAGTACGCGATCGCCGAGGCGCTGGCCCTGCCGGACAGCTACTACGCCTCGATCGCGGCGGGCCTGCGGGTGAAGCGGGACCTGTTCTGCCCGGGACTGGCCGCGGCCGGATTCGAGGTGTACCAGCCGGCCGGGACCTTCTTCGCCACCACCGACGTGCGGGGGCTGGGGTACGCCGACGGCATGCAGTTCTGCCGGGAACTGCCGGGCCGGGCCGGCGTCGTCGCGATTCCCAGCATCGTCTTCTACGACAACATCGACGCTGGCCGGTCGCAGGTGCGGTTCGCTTTCTGCAAGCGGCCGGAGGTGCTCCACGAGGCGCTCAGCCGGCTCACCCGGGCCGGCCGGTCCGGGGCTGGCCACGGCCCGGGCGGGCTGGGAGACTGAGCGCATGCGGCCGGCCGGTCTCCACCACGTATCCATCAACGTCAGCGACGTCGCGGCGGCCCGCGACTTCTACACCCGGGTGCTCGGCCTGACCGAGCGCACCGACCGGCCCGACTTCAGCTTCGACGGCGCCTGGCTGGACGCCGGCGGCCAGCAGGTCCACCTGATCGAGGCCGAGGTACCGGCCGCGCTGGGGCAGCATTTCGCGCTGGCCGTGCCGGACCTGGACGCGGTGGTCGCCGAATTGCGCGCCCGCGGCGTCGACGTCACCGACCCGGTGCCCGTCGGGCGCGGGCGGCAGGCGTTCTGCACCGACCCGTCCGGCAACCGGGTCGAGCTCCAGCAGCCCCCGGCCAGCTGGTGACCGGCGCGGCTTACTCGGCGACCCGCAGGGCGGCCTTCGGGCACGACTGCACCGCGCGGCGCACCCCGTCCACCCGGTCGGCCGGCACCTCGCTGACCAGGATGTGGAGGCGGTCGTCGTCGTCCAGGCCGAACACCTCCGGCTCCAGGCCGGCGCACACGCCGTTGGCCTCGCAGGCATCGGGATCCACAATGACCCTCACCGCAGCATTCTCCGCCGGCGCCGGGGACAGGGACCAGCACCGGGCCCGGCCGTGACCGGCCAGTCGCCGCCCCGGCTCCCGGCGGCGCCGCCGATGCCGGACCGGCTGCGGCTGGCCGCCGAGGCGGCCGCCGGTTTCATGCCGCCCGCCGAGGGGCTGGCCCTGTACGCGGCGGCGGCCGTCTACGCGCCGGTCGGGCCGGTGCTGGAGATCGGCACCTATTGCGGCAAGTCCACGATCTACCTGGCGGCGGCGGCCCGGGCGGCCGGCCAGCCGGTGATCACCGTGGACCACCACCACGGGTCGGAGGAGAACCAGCCGGGCTGGGAGTACCACGACCCGTCGCTGGTCGACCCCCGCAGCGGGCGGCTCGACACGCTGCCGCGCCTGCGGGCCACCCTGGCGGAGGCCGGGGTGGAGGACGACGTGGTCGTCATCGTCGGCCGGTCGGCACAGGTGGCCCGGCTGTGGCAGGCCCCGCTCGGGCTGCTGTTCATCGACGGCGGGCACACCGAGGCCGCCGCCCAGGCCGACTATCAGGGCTGGGCCCGGTGGGTGGCGCCGGGCGGCGCGCTCGCAATCCACGACGTGTTCCCCGACCCGGCCGACGGCGGCCGGCCGCCGTACCACATCTACCTGCGTGCGCTGGCCTCCGGTGCGTTCACCGAGGTGGCCGTGACCGGGTCGCTGCGGGTGCTTGAGCGCACCGGCGACGGCAGCTAGGGCACGGGCCCGGCGGGCTCAGCCGGGGCGGGAAGGGCGCAGCCGCAGACGGCCGGATCGGCCGGGGGCAGCAGCGCAGGCCCGGCCCCGGCGTCGCGGAACAGGCCCGCCCCGCCGGTCGCTCCCGCCAGCGCGTCGGCGGCCAGGATCATCGCCGCCGCGGTCCAGCTGCTGCGTTCGGCCGGGAAGTGGGCCTGGTTGGCGAACTGCCAGCCGGTCCAGTAGGCGCCGTCGCGGTCGCGCAGGTGCTGGATGCCGGCGAACAGCGCCAGCGCCCGGTCCCGGTCACCGATCGCGTCCAGCGCGAGCACCAGCTCGCAGGTTTCCGCGCCGGTGACCCACGGCTCGTCGGCCACGCACCGGACGCCCAGGCCGGGCTCCACGAACCGGGACCAGCCCGCGGCCAGCCGGCCGGCCGCGGCCGGGCCGCGGACCGCGCCGGCCAGCACCGGGTAGTACCAGTCCATGGAGTACCGGCTTTTGTCGGCGAACGCCTCCGGGTGGCTGGCCACGACGTGCCCGAGCCGGCCGGCCGCCAGTTCCCAGTCCGGCTGAGGCTGGCCAGCGAAGTCGGCCAGGGCGGCCGCGCAGCGCAGGCTCTGGTAGATGCTGGCGCAGCCGGTCAGCAGCGCGTAGCTGGCCGGGGTGCCGTCCGCCGCCCGTTCCCAGGCGATCTCGCCCCGCGCGGTCTGCAGATCCAGCACGAACGAGATCGCCCGGCGCACGGTGGGCCACATCGAGGCGGCGAACCGCGCGTCGCGGGTGACCAGCAGCTCGTGCCAGACGCCGACCGCGACGTAGGCCACCTGGTTGGCGTCGGCGGCCGGATCGGCGACCCGGCCGTCCGGGCCGGTTTGCTTAGGCCAGGACCCGTCGGCCCGCTGGCTCGACCGCAGCCAGCCAAACGCCCGCCTGGCCGGCTCCCGCAGCCCGCACACCGACAGCGCCATCGCGCATTCGACGTGGTTCCAGGCGTCGGTGTGGCCGTCCGGCCAGCCGATCGCACCCGATGGCTGCTGCATGGCCGCGATGCTGCGGCCGGTGGCCAGAACCCCGGGGGCGGACAGGATGCCCGCGACGGCGGGCGCGGGCGCGCTCACGCCGCGGCACGGGCCGGGACGGCGGGCTTGCGGGCGTACATCACCAGGCTCTTGCCGATCACCGGGTTCAGCATCGCCTCGGCCAGCCGGGTGGGCGCGGGGTGCTTCATGATGTCCCACACCAGCAGCCGGTGGTAGGCGCGCGCCAGCGGATGGTCGTCGTTGCTGACCCCGACCGCGCATTTGAGCCACCAGTACGGCGAGTGCAGCCCGTGTGCGTGATGGTGGCCGCCCACGTCCAGCCCGGCCCGGGCGAGCTTGGCCGCCAGCTCGGGCCGGGTGTAGATGCGGACGTGGCCACCGGGGACGTTGTGGTAGTCGTCGGACAGCCGCCAGCAGATCCGCTCCGGCAGCCAGGCGGGCACGGTCACCGCCAGCAGCCCGCCGGGCCGCAGCACTCGCGCGATCTCGGCCACGGCCTGCTGGTCGTCGGGGATGTGCTCGAGCACCTCGGCCGCGATCACCCGGTCAAAGACATGGCTGCCAAACGGCAGCGCCGTCCCGTCTCCTGCCACCGGCTGGGCATGTGCCGGGCCGGTCACCTCGCCGGCGGCGTACATGGCGGCGGCCATCCCGGCCACCGCGGCCAGCTCGGTTTCGCTGGTGTCGCAGGCGACCACGTCGGCGCCGCGCCGGTACGCCTCGTAGGCGTGCCGGCCGCCGCCGCAGCCGAGGTCGAGCACCCGGTCGCGGGGCCCGACCGGGAACCAGCGGAAGTCCACGGTCAGCACGGCCCGGCTCCCGTCGCCGTGGCGCGGTCCCGCATGGCGGCGATGGCCTGGTAGTAGACCGCGACGGTGGCACGGGCCACCGCGGACCAGGTGTACCGTTCCTGGACCCGCTGCCAGGCGGCGGCCGACAGCCGGTCCCGCTCGGCCGGTGAGTCAAGCAGCGTGCGCAACGCGGCCGCCAGTTCCTCCGCGTCGCCCGGCTCGACCAGCATGGCGGCGTCCCCGGTGACCTCCGGCAGGGCGCCGGTCCGGCTGGCCACCAGCGGGGTGCCCGATGCCATGTGCTCCACCGCGGGCAGCGAGAAGCCCTCGTACAGCGAGGGCACGGCCGCGATCTGCGCGCTGGCCACCAGTTCGGCCAGTTCGGTGTCGCCGATGCCGTGCACGAACCGGACCCGGTCGCCGAGGGCGAGGTCACTGGCCAGCCGCTCGGTCGGCCCGCCCGGCGCGGGCCTGCCCACGACGATCAGCTCGGCGTCGCGTTCGGCGGCCACCTTGCCGAACGCCTGCAGTAGGGTGCCCACGCCCTTGATTGGCGAGTCGGCGCTGGCCACGGCGACGATCCGGCCCGGCACCCGGCTCCCGCGCGGGTGGAACAGCCGGGTGTCCACGCCGAGCGGGACGACCAGCACGTTGCCGGGCGGGGCCTTGAAGTCGCGCAGGATGTCGTCGCGTGATGACTGCGAGGCGGTCAGGATCGGGCCGCAGCGACGGGCCACTCTGGCCTGCATCCGGACGAAGGAGTACCAGCGGCGCTTGCCGAACCTGGCCAGCCCGCGGCTGGTGGCCAGCTCGATCCGCCGGTCCACGCTGATCGGGTGGTGGATGCTGGTCACCAGCGGCAGCCCGGCGCGGGCCAGCCCGAGCAGCCCGTAGCCGAGCACCTGGTTGTCGTGCACAAGGTCGAAGCCGGCCCGGCGGGCGCGCAGGATCCGCAGCGCGCGCAGGCTGAAGGTGAGCGGCTCGGGGAACGAGCCGGTCCGCATGGCGGCGAACTCCAGCACGTCGATCCAGTCACGGAACTCCGCCAGCCGGGGGGTGCGGAACGGGTCGGGTTCCCGGTAGAGGTCCAGGCTGGGTACGGTGCGCAGGACCGGGCCCGGCTCAAGCTCGGGGTAGGGCTGGCCGGAGAAGACCTCGACCTGATGGCCGAGCGCGGCCAGTTCCCTGGACAGGTGCCGCAGGTAGATCCCCTGGCCGCCGCAGTGGGGCTTGCTGCGGTAGGAGACCAGTGCGACGCGGAGCGGGCCAGTCGTGGTGACCACGCAGCTTCGCACCTTCCGTCCGCTTCCGGTATCGGGGTGATGGCCAAGCCTGCTAGGCAGCGAACATTACCACCGGGTATGCCGCGTACCGCTGCGCCCCTCCAGCGACAGTAGGCTGCCGCCGCATAGCCTGAGTGCGGCATCGGCTGGTGGGCGTCCGGCTGGTCACAGACGGCGGGTGGAGGGCTGGCGATGGCGAGGCGTGTGCTGATCACGGGGATCACCGGGCAGGACGGGTCGTATCTCGCCGAGCACCTGCTCGCCGAGGGGTACGAGGTGTGGGGGCTGGTCCGCGGCCAGGCCAACCCGCGCGTGCGGCTGGTGCGTGAGCTCCTCGGCGAGGTCAAGCTGGTCCGTGGTGACCTGCTCGACCAGGGCAGCCTCATCGCCGCGGTGGAGCGGGTCCAGCCGGACGAGGTGTACAACCTGGCCGCGATCTCGTTTGTGCCGATGTCATGGCAGCAGGCCGAGCTGACCGGCGAGGTGACCGGGCTCGGCGTGCTGCGGGTCCTTGAGGCGATCCGGGTGTGCAGCGGGATCAGCGCGTCCCGCACCCCGGGGCGGGGCCAGATCCGCTTCTACCAGGCGTCGTCGTCGGAGATGTTCGGCATGGTGTCGGAGTCGCCGCAGACCGAGCGGACCCCGTTCCACCCGCGCAGCCCGTACGGGGTGGCCAAGACCTACGGCCATTTCCTCACCCAGAACTACCGCGAGTCGTATGGCATGTTCGCGGTCTCCGGCATCCTGTTCAACCACGAGTCGCCGCGGCGGGGCAGCGAGTTCGTCACCCGCAAGGTGTCGCTGGGGGTGGCCAGGATCAAACTGGGGCAGGAACGCCAGCTGCGGCTCGGCACGCTGTCGGTCCGCCGCGACTGGGGGTTCGCCGGCGACTATGTGCGGGCGATGCACCTGATGCTGACCGCCGACACGCCGGCCGACGTGGTGGTCGGCACCGGGGTGACGCACAGCGTGGAGGAACTGGTGGGCCGCGCGTTCGGCGTGGCCGGCCTGGACTGGCGGGACCATGTGGTCTGCGACGCGGCGTTCGTCCGGCCGGCCGAGGTGGATCAGCTCTGCGCCGACCCGTCCACCGCGGTCAAGCAGCTCGGCTGGGAGCCGAAGGTCGGTTTCGACGAGCTGGTCACCATGATGGTGGAGTCCGACCTGGCGCTGCTGTCCGGGCCCGGCGACGACCCGTTCGGCCCGGACGCCTGGTAGGCCCGGCCTGGGCCCGTGGTTCAGGCGCAGGCGGCCCAGACGGTGACGGCCCAGACGGTGCGGCTCAGACGCTGGCGCCGACCACCCGGCCGATGAGGTAGGTGACGCCGGCCGCGACCGCGCCGAGCAGCAGCTGGCGCAGGGCGCCGCGCAGGAACGGCCGGTCGGTGAGCCGGGCCACCAGCCCGCCGCCGGTGAACGCGGCCAGCGCGGCCAGGCCCAGCGCGGCGGCCAGCGAGTCGTAGCCGAGCAGGTAGGGCAGCAGTGGGATCAGCGCGCCGATCGCGAAGGTGACCAGCGAGGCGGCCCCGGCGGTGACCGGCGAGGGCAGGTCGTTGTGGTCCACCCCCAGTTCCTCGCGGACGTGCACGCCGAGCGCGTGCTCGGTGTTGGCGGAGACCTGCTGGGCCACCTTCGCCGCCAGCCCGGGCTCGACGCCCCACTGCTGGAAGGTGGCGGCCAGTTCCTCGCGCTCCGCCTCGGGATGCACCTCCAGCTCGCGCCGTTCCTTGCGGACCTCGGCGGCGACCAGCTCGTTCTGCGACGAGACGGAGACGTACTCGCCGGTGGCCATGGAGAAGGCGCCCGCGGCCAGCCCGGCCAGGCCGGTGAGGA
This sequence comes from Streptosporangiaceae bacterium, assembly GCA_036522155.1. Taxonomy (GTDB): domain Bacteria; phylum Actinomycetota; class Actinomycetes; order Streptosporangiales; family Streptosporangiaceae; genus UBA9676. Next base: position 24,241 of record DATDGI010000010.1, on the reverse strand, counting down.
TGATGAAGTGCGGCGCGCTGGCGCTGCCGCCGACGCCGCCGCCGACCCCGGCGATCAGGGAGACGTTGGTCACCAGGCCGTCCATGGCGCCGAAGACGGCCGGCCGCAGCCAGCCGCCGGAGACGTCACGATGCTCGTGCCCGGGGACCGCGCTGTCGGTATCGCTGGCGGCGGTCATCGGCACATCCCTGGGGTCGTGAGCGGGCACGGAGCAGGGGAACCAGCCCCGGTGACCCCATTATTCCCGATGGCATGGCTGGCTGGCCGGGCGCCCGGCGCCCGGCCAGCCAGCGGATGAGCCCAAGGTCAGCTCTTGGTCGCGCTGGTGAGGAAGATGTGGCCGATGGCGGTCGGGTAGGGCCCGCTGACGTTCTTCGCCCACGCCGACAGGTAGTTGTAGAAGTACGCGAAGATGATGGGCGTCTCGTTCAGCAGCAGGGTCTCGATCTGGCCGGCGATGGTGCGCTGGGTGCTCAGGTCGGACGTCGCGATGTACTGTGCCGCCAGCTTGTTGTACTGGGTGTTGTTGAAGTGCGCGGCGTTCCAGGTGCCGGTGCCCGTCTTGGCGTTGTACGTCTCAAGCGGGGCGCCCAGGAACACGTTCGGCACGCTGCGGTGCCCGTAGTCGACCAGGCTCATCGTCGCGTCCAGCCAGTCGGAGTTCCCGAACGTGGCCTTGCCGTAGTAGGCGCTCGAGCTCTCGATCTTGAGGTTGATCGTCACCCCGATGCTCTTCGCGGACTGCGCCACGATCTGTGCGAACTGCGGGATCTCCAGGAAGTCCTCGGTGATCAGCTGCGTGGTGAACCCGGACGAGTGCCCGGCGGCGGTCAGCAGGGACTTCGCCTTGGCCATGTTCTTGGCGCGCTGGGCCACGCTGGTGTTGGTGGAGGGGAACACGGGCGCGAACGGCGAGTCGTTGCCGAGGTCGGCCTCCCCCTTGAACAGCGCCTGCACGATCGCCGGCCGGTCGATGGTGAGCGCGATCGCCTGGCGCACGCGCGCGTCCGTGAACGGTGCCTGGTCGTTGCGCATCGAGAGCTCGCGGTGGGCGCTCGACTTCAGCCTGCTGATGTTGTAGGGGGCGCCCGGAGCGAGCAGCTGCTCGCCGCCGGTTACCGCGAACTGCCCGAGGACGTCGATGCTTCCGCTGGTCAGCGCCAGGATCCCCGGCGTCTGGGTGGCGTAGAAGGTGAACTCGGTGGCGGCGGGCAGGGCCTTGGTGCCCCAGTATTGCGCGTTGCGCGTGAAGGACGCGCCAACCTTCGGCGTGTAGCTCTTCAGCACGAACGGCCCGGTGCCGATGAACGAGCTCTGCCACTTCGCCGGGTCGTAGTTGTTCGGGATGATGATCATGTTGTAGTTGTCGGACGACGTCAGGTACGGGAAGTTGCCGTTCGGCGCGGTGAGGTGGAACGCGACGGTGGAGCTGTCTACCTTCTGGACGCCCGCCGGGCTCAGCGCACCGCCGAATGCCGATAGCGCGTTTGACGAGCTCTTCGGGTCGGTCTGCAGCTTGTAGGTGTACACCACGTCGTCGGCCGTGAGCGGGCTGCCGTCGTGGAACTTCACTCCCTGACGGATCTTGAAGGTCCACACGTCGGAGGTGGAGTTGGCCGACCAGCTCGTGGCGAGCACCGGCCTCAGCGTCAGGTGCTGGTCGGACAGGCACAGGTACTCGCCGGTCTGCGCGAGCATGTCCAGGCCGCCCTGGTCGGCCACGGTCAGCGGGTTGATCGCCGCCGTGGGCACGACGATCCCGGTCTTGATGGTGGCGCCGGCCTTGCCAGCGGGTGGGCTGGACGATGATGTGGGGCTTGAGCTCCCGCAGGCGGAGATGATCCCGCCGAGTATGGGGAGCGAAATTCCGATGACGGTGCCGCGCCGCAGGAGCTCCCTCCTGGATATGTGGCCCGCCGCATATTCGTCGATGATGTGGTTCCCGACCTCGCCCTGGCCCTCTCTGAGCTGGTCGAGCCGGTGATGGTCAATGTTCACTCGGATCCTCCTAGCGGCCGCGCTTCAAGCGCGAATCCAGAACAGCTAATCCTGTGGATGCACTCCTGTCACGTTGGCGTATCGGCGCGTTGCAGTATTCGCAACTGATCGATGGGTATGTGGCAGCTCATGTGATGGCCCGGGGCGACCTCGGCCAGCGGGGGCTCGGTCGCCTCGCACTCGCCGGTCGGCAGCCGCCGCGGGCAGCGGGTGTGGAAGACGCAGCCGCTCGGCGGGTTGGCCGCGGACGGGATCTCGCCCTCCAGCCGGATCCGCTCGCTGCGCTGCCCGTCGAGGCTGGGCACCGCCGAGAGCAGCGCCTCGGTGTAGGGATGATGGGGGCCGGCGAAGACGGTCTCGGCCGGGCCGACCTCCATCACGCGGCCGAGGTAGAGCACGGCGATGCGGTCGGACAGGTACCGCACCACGCCGAGGTCATGAGAGATGAACAGGTAGCTCGCCTGTTCCTTGGCCTGCAGGTCCGCGAGCAGGTTGAGGATCGCCGCCTGCACCGACACATCGAGCGCCGAGGTGGGTTCGTCGCAGACGAGCAGGCGGGGCCCGGGGCCGAACGCGCGCGCGATCGCCACCCGCTGCTTGAGCCCGCCGGAGAGCTGGCTCGGGCGCAGGCTCAGGTGCCGCTCCTCCATCCGGACGGACCTGATCAGGTCGGCCACCCGGTCCCGGAGCCGCTGGCCGGACAGCCCGGCCAGCCTGGCCAGCGGACGGCTGATCAGGCGCCGGACTGTGTGGCGGCGGTTCAGCGCCGAGTCGGGGTTCTGGAAGACGATCTGCAGCGACTTGAGCTGGTCGCGCGACCGGCGCCGCACGTCGGTGGGCAGGGGGTGGTCATCGAGTTCGACGCTGGCGCCCCGATCCGGCGGGATCAGGCCGAGCAGGACCCGCGCCAGCGTCGTCTTGCCGCTGCCGGACTCCCCCACCAGGCCGAGCGTTTCCGCGCGCAGCAGGTCCAGATTCACCCGCTCCAGCGCGTGCACGACCCCGCCGCCGGACGTGAACGTCTTCGACACGTTCACCAGCCGGGCCAGCGGCGGAGCCCCGTCGGTGGCCGCCGGGATGGACAGATCGACCGGCGTGTTCCTGGGCAGATCCGGCGCGACCTCGTGCCGGTAGCAGCGCGAGGTATGCGCCAGGTTGATCGGGAAGGACGGCGGCGGCGCTTCCCGGCAGCGGTCCTCCACGAGCGCGCAGCGCGGCGCGAACACGCACCCGGTGAGCGTGTGGCCGGGCGGCGGCAGGAAACCCGGGATGGTGTCGAGCCGGCCGTGGTCCTTGCGCTGGCCGCGCCGGGGGATACAGCGCAGCAGCCCGACCGTGTAGGGGTGGCGAGGCTGGTCGAACACCTCACGGGCCGGCCCCTCCTCGACGAGCTCCCCGGCGTACAGGACACCCACGCGGTCGCACATCTTGGCGATCACGGCGAGGTTGTGGCTGATGAACAGCACCGAGGTGGCGAATTCTGCCCGCAGCGCGGAAACGAGATCCAGCACCTCCGCCTCGACGGTCGCGTCCAGCGCCGTGGTGGGCTCGTCCAGGATGAGCAGCGAGGGCTCCGAAGCGAGCGCCATGGCGATGACGACGCGCTGCGCCATCCCCCCCGACAGCTGGTGCGGGTACCGGTCCATGACCTGGCCCGGGTCGGAGATCTGCACCTTGCGGAGCATCGCCTCGGCACGTTCAAGCGCCTCGTGGCGTGGCTGGCCCGCGATCTCGTACACCTCCGCGACCTGGCGGCCGGCCCTGATCGAGGGGTTCAGGGCGCGTCCCGGCTCCTGGTAGACCATCGAGACGGTGCGGGCCCGCAGCGCGCGCAGCGTGGCCGGGCCCATGGACAGCAGATCCTGCCCGTTGATCGTGATCGACCCCGAGCTGACCCGGCCGTTGCGTGGCAGGTACCTGGTGAGCGCCAGCGCCACCGTGGACTTGCCAGATCCGGACTCACCGACCAGCCCGTAGGACTCGCGCTGCCCGACCTGGAACGAGACGTTCCGCAGCGCCAGCCGGTCCCGGCCGCGGACCTGGTAGATGACATCCATGTGCTCGGCCTGCACGGTGGGCCCGGTCGCACCGGGCCCGGCCGGGGCGCCGGGGCCGGTCGGTGCGTCGGTGGTGGTCATGAGGCAAGCACCTGCTCGACCGAATCGGTGACCAGATTGATCGCGATCACCAGCGAGGCGATGGCCAGCGCCGGGAACAGGGTCTGCCACCAGTACCCGGCGCCCAGCGTCACGTAGTTGGCGGCGATGTCCCCGCCCCAGTCGGGGGTGGGCTGCTGGACCCCGAAGCCCAGGAACGACAGGACGGCGACGGTGAAGATGGCGTAACCCAGCCGCACCGTGAACTCGACCAGGATCGTCGGCACCACGTTCGGCAGGATCTCGGTGAACATGATGTACGGCGATTTCTCGCCGAGCAGCCGGGCCGACGACAGGTAGTCGAGCTGGGCCTCGACCAGCACCGCGGAGCGGACCGTCCGGGCGATGATCGGAGTGAAGACGAAGCCGACGACGACGGTGATGACCAGCGGGGACGCGCCGAGCGCGACGACGAAAAGGAAAGCCACGATGACCAGGGGCAGCGCCAGCACCGCCTCCACGAGCCGGCCGATCAGGATGTCGGCCACGCCGCCCAGATAGCCCATGACCAGGCCGATCGCGGTGCCAAGCACCGTGCCGATCGTGGTGGCCAGCAGGCTGATCACCAGGATGTCCCTGGCGCCGGCGATCACCCGGGAGAAGACATCCCGGCCGAGCTGATCGGTGCCAAACCAGTGTGCCGCCGACGGCCGGATGTTCGTCGCGAGCAGCTGCTGGGCAAGTGGATCATGCGGGGCGATGGCGCCGCCGAATATCGCGCAGACCACCCAGAACAGCAGGATCGCCGCACCGGCCAGGAACGTCGGCCTGCGCAGCAGCAGCCGCCAGGGCGTCAGCTCGCCGGAGCGCCCCGGCTGCGCCACCACCACCCCGGTGGCGGGGGGTCCAGTGATGTCGGTCATCCGGAGTTCCCCAGGCGCAGCCGGGGGTTGAGCAGGGTGGAAAGCACGTCCGCGATGAGCGTGGCGACCAGGTACACGACGCCGATGAGGAGGACGCCGGCCTCGAGCATCGGGAAGTCCTTGGTGCCGGCGGCCTTGTAGATGAGGTTGCCGATCCCCTGGTAGTTGAACAGCGTCTCCACCACGACCAGCCCGCCGATCAGGTAGCCGGTCTGGGTGGCGATCACGGTGATCGTCGGGAGCAGCGCGTTGCGCAGCACGTGCCGCCGGATCACCACCGATCGTTTCAGGCCCTTGAGGGTCGCGGTCCGCGCGTAGTCGGAGTTCAAGGCCTCGATGGTGCCGGCCCTGGCCATGCGGGCAATGTAACCGAACAGGATGAGGATGAGCGGGATCGCGGGCAGGATCAGGTGCTGGAGCTGGCTCAGCGGTGAGGCGCCGGGCCCGGCCGCAGCCGAGACCGGCAGCAGTTTCAGCCCGACGGCAAAGATGACGATAACCACGATCCCGGACACAAACTCGGGCACGGTGGCGAAGGACAGCCCCGTCACCGAGATGACCCGGTCGGTCATATGGCCGTACGAGAGTGCCGCCAGGACCCCGCCGAGGATGCCGAGCGGCACGACGATGACGAAGGCCAGCACGGCCAGCTTGAGCGAGTTGACGAGCGCTGCCCGGAGGAACGGCTCGACCGGCAAGCGGAACTGGGTGGACATACCGAAATTGCCGTGCAGCAGCCCGGTGAGCCAGGTCCAGTACTGGGTCAGCAGCGGCCGGTCCACGCCGAGCTGGTGGTCCAGGGCCCGCACGGAGCTCTCGGCGGCCAGGTTGCCCAGGATCGCCCGGCCGGGATCGCCGGGCAGCACCTGCCCGGCGAAGAACACGATCAGGCTGATGATCCATAGCGTGACCAGGGCGAGCCCTATTCGCTTCGCCAGGTACGTCGCCATGCGTCATCCCCCTGACGACGGCAGAACTGCGCTGCTCGGAATCTCCGGCTGGGGGGCAGCGTAGTTTCTGGTTGCCGGGGCTGCAATACACCCGGTAATCACGGTCTGAACACAGCCTGTCTCACGGGTGGCCGGCCTGACCGCGGCGGCGCCGGCCCGGATATCGTCCTCGTGCGGCATGATTCGCGCGTATCCGCACCCAGGAGGCCCAGATGCTCATCGGTGAGAGCTACATCGGCGAGGGCGCCGAGGCCGCACACGTGAACACCATCCTCGGCGAGCGCTCGGGGCCGGTGGGGGTGGCCTGGGCCACGGCGCTGGCCACCCCGAGCGCCGGGCACACGCCGTTCGTCGCGGTGGTGATCCCGGGCCTTCCGGTCAAGCCGATGACGCTGTTCGTCAACAAGGCCCCGATCGCGGGCGGCGAGCACGCGAACCTCACCTGGGGGGCGGCCCAGGCCGGGGTGGCGGGCGGCGTCGCCGATGCGGTGAGCGAGGGGATCATCACCGCGGCCGACGCCGACCAGAGCCTGCTCATCGCCGCGGTATGGGTGAACCCCGCCGCCAGGGACGCGGAGAAGGTCTATGCGAACAACCGGGCCGCGACCCGGGAGGCGCTGCGGGCCGGAGTCGCGGGCGCGCCGCGGGTGGCCGAGGTGCTGGCCGCGCGGGATCGCCCGGCCAACCCCTTCTACACGGCGCCTCCCGGCGGCCAGCAGCCCGCCGGCAGCGGCGCGGGCGGCCAGGACAGGGCAGCCGAGCCGCGGTGAAGATCACCGGCATCCGCCTGGACCGGATGCGGCTCCCGCTGGACCCGCCGTTCCACGCGGCCTGGGACCCGGTCCCGCGGGGTCATTTCGACGCTACCCTCGTCCGCGTCGAGACCGATGAGGGCATCACGGGGTTCGGCTCCGGCGACACCATGGACGGTTTCACCGCGTTCGCGGACCTGTTCATCGGTCGCGACCCCCGGGAGATCGTCAGCCACGTGCGGACGATCGAGACGATCAGCTTCCACGCGGGGCATCACTGGCCGCTGGAAGCGGCCCTGTGGGACATCATCGGCAAGTCCTGCGGGCAGCCGGTCTCCGCCCTGTTTGGTGGGGCGTGCGCGAGCCTTCCCGCGTACGCGTCGTTCGGTGAGCTGAAGAGCCCGGGGGAGCGGGCCGACTCGGTGCTCGCGGCGCAGGCGGCGGGCTTCCGGGCGGTGAAACTCCGGATCGGCCGGGCCGACGTCGCAGCGGGGCTCGCCGCCGTCCGTGCGGTGCGCGCGGCGGCCGGGGACGGCATCGAGATCATGGTCGACCTCAACCAGTGGTGGCGGATGGCCGGCGACATCTCTCCCGCGCTCGACATCGCCGTGGTCCGGCGGCTGGCCAGCGAGCTGTCGGAGCTTGGCGTGCTGTGGCTGGAAGAACCGCTCCCCCGGGGTGACCTGGCGGGCATGCGCATGCTCAGGGAGCAGACCGGGATCCGCGTCGCGGGGGGTGAGATGGCCCGCACCCCCGGCGAACTGATTTCCGCGCTCGATGCGGGCGCGCTGGACGTGGTCCAGCCCGACGTAGTCCTGTCGGTCGGGCTGCTCCGCACCCGGACGGTCGCCGAGCTCGCGCTGCTCCGGCACCGCTGGTTCACGCCGCACACCTGGACGAACGGGCTTGGCCTGGTGGCCAACCTGCACGTGGTGGCCGGGGTCGGCGGCGGCCCGTACATCGAGTTTCCCTATGACCCACCCGGCTGGACCGAGCGGCGGCGCGATTTCTTCCTGGCCCACCCGCTGCTCATTGATCCGCAGGGATGCCTCGCCGTGCCGGGACAGCCCGGACTCGGGGTGGACATTGACGAATCCGCGGTCACCCACTGGGCTCTGCGCTGATGGCCAGCCGGATCTTCGGCCCGTCTCCGTCGCCGGGATCATCCCGCTTCGCTCGCCTGGAGAGATCATGAAAGTCGGCTTCATTGGCCTCGGCCGCATGGGCGTGCCGATGAGCAGCAACATCCTGGCCGCCGGCCATGACCTGCTGGTCCACGACGTGCGCCCGGACTCCGCCGCGGGCCTGCTGGCCGCCGGTGCCTCCTGGGCGGGATCGCCCCGCGAGGCAGGCGCGGATCGCGACGTCGTCATTACCATGCTGCCGGGGCCCACCCAGGTGGAGGAGGTCCTGCACGGGCCCAGCGGCCTGCTCGCCGGCCTGCCCACCGGCGCCATCTGGATCGATATGTCCACCAGCGTCCCGGCGGTGGCGGACAAGGTGCGGGCCCTCGCCGGATCCCGTGGGGTAGCGGTGCTGGATGCGCCGGTCTCCGGCGGGGTAACCGGCGCCAGGGACGGCACCCTGCAAATCTTCGTCGGCGGGGCGGCCGGGGACTACCTGCGGATGCGGCCGCTGCTTGAGGCCATGGGGGACCAGGAGCGGATCCTGCATGTCGGGCCACCCGGCGCCGGGTACACCGTCAAACTGATGATCAACCTCCTCTGGTTCGCCCACCTCACCATCACCGCCGAGGTGCTGACCGTCGGGGTCAGAGCCGGGGTTGACCCGGCGGTGCTGCGCGAGTCGCTGCTCGCCAGCGCCGCAGCCAGCCATTTCCTCGAATACGACGTGCTGAGTGTGCTGGAGCGCGGCGACTTCGACAACTCCTTCGTGCTGGCGCTTGCCTGCAAGGATCTGGGGCTCGCGGTCGATCTCGCACGGCAGACCGGTGTGCCGGTAGAGGTGAGCGCCGTTGTCGAGCAGATCTACCGGCGGGCGCGCGCACAGTACGGCGACGCGGGCGGGCAGATGCTCCCCATGAAGCTGCTCGAAGACCTGACCAAGACCCCGCTCCGCTTGCCATCCCCGCAGGAGTGACCATGGTCTCCCCACTCGCCGGCGCAAGGTTCGTGCTCACCCCCATGCCCGCCGCGCACTTCGGCGCGGGCACCGCCAGCGAGCTTCCCCGGGCGGTGCGCGGCACCGGCAGTTCCGCTGCGGTCATCGTCACCGACCCGGCGCTGGCCGGCACGCCGGTTATCGCCCGGGTACGGGACGCGCTTGCCGCGGACGGGATGACGACGAGCGTGTTCGCGGGGGTCCGGCCCAACCCCAGCACCGACGACGTGGCAGCCGGAGCCGACGTGGTGGCCGGGCTGGCGGCGGAGGCCGGCCGGGTGGCCGTGGTGGCGGTCGGCGGTGGGTCCCCGATCGACGCGGCGAAGGGCATCGCGCTCGCCGCCGTCAACCCGGAGCGCGGCCGCGACCTCGACTACCACCGCGACTTCGCCCGGCCTGCCCTGCCGATCGTGGCGGTGCCGACCACCGCGGGCACCGGGGCGGAGACGAACGCGTTCGCGGTAGTGACCGATCCGGCGACACGGCGCAAGTTCTACGTCGGCCACGCCAGCTCGCGGCCGGCCGCGGCGATCCTCGACCCGGATCTCACGGTCGGCCTGCCGCCCGGCGCGACAGCCGCCACCGGGATGGACGCCCTGACCCACGCGCTGGAGTCCTTGATGTCCAGCCGTGCCAATCCCTGGTCGGAAGGCATCGCCTTGCAGGTCATCCGGATGATCGCAGGCCACCTGCCGCGGGCTGTCGCCGACGGCGCCGACCTCGAGGCACGATCCCAGATGCTGCTCGCCGCCCACCTGGCCGGGGTGGGGATGGCCACCACCGGTCTTGGCATCTGCCATGCCATCGGCCATTCGCTCGGCGGGCGGTTCGACATCGCCCACGGCGTGGCGCTGACCATGGTGCTGCCGGGGGTGCTCCGGTTCAATCTCCCGGCCTGCCGGGAGCGCCTCGCCGCGGTGGCGTTCGCCTTCGGCGGCGGGGACACCGCGCGGAGCGCCGGGTGGAACGCGGCCGCGGCGATCGACGCACTTACCGCCCTCTCGGACCGGGTCGGGATGACGGATCAGCTGACCGACTTCGGGATCACCGCCGTGGACTTCGATCTCATCGTCGCGGACGCCCTCGACGATGAGGTCCTGGCCAATACGCCGCGCCCGCCGACCGGGCCCGACATCCGGGCCATCCTCGCCGGCGCCTTCGATGGCACCCGACGTGGCCCGGCCACCACCCGGACGGACCAGCCAGGTCGCCTGACCGGCCGCTGAGCGGGGACCGTGGCTACCCCACTGAGCCGGCTTCCCTCTCCAGGGCCTGGCCGGCGGCCGGGACGCCGAGCTGCAGCACAAGCCAGATCCTGCTGGTATCGGTGAGCAGGTCCGGTTCCTCGAGCGGGTCTCCGTCGACTATCAGTAGGTCGGCGAGCTTGCCTTCTTCCACGGTGCCGATGTGCTCCGCCAGGCCCAGCGCCTCCGCGGCGGTGCTGGTTGCGGCCATGAGGGCTTGGGGTGCGGTGAGCCCATGGCGGATCATCCGCTGGATTTCCAGCCCGGTGCCGAGATAGACGTCACTGCCGAGCGCGATCTTGACGCCCCCGTCCCTGGCGGCGCGCATGCTGGCGGCGCCCTCATCGAGGTTGTGGCGGGCCAGTTCGGCCAGCATCGGCGTCATCTGCAGGGCAGGCCCGGCCTTCTCGCCGTCCGCGTCATCAAGCCCGGCCATCCAGTAATAGCCCGACAGCGTCGGGACCAGTACCTGGCCGCTGGCGGCCATCGCCGCCAGCAGGTCGGGCCGCCGGTGCAAGTACATGCCGTGCTCGATGGTGTCCGCGCCGGTCGTGATCGCCGCCTCGCACCCGGCCAGCCCTTCGGCATGCGCGGAGACCCGGAACCCCATCCGGTGCGCCTCGCCGGTTACGGCGGCCAGCTCGGCCGCGGTCAGCTGGAGCGGTTCGGGATCTTCCAGCTCGTTAGAGCGTGCGCCGGTGGTCATGACCTTGACGAAATCGGCGCCGGCGCGGATCTGCTCGCGGACCGCCCGCCGCATGTCGTCGGGCCCGTCGGCTTCGCGGTACATGTCCCCGTAGAAGCGGCCGCCGGGCGCGGTAGCCGAGATGATCTTCCCGCAGGTCAGCAAGCGCGGGCCGCGGAACGCGCCGTAGCGCATGGCCTGCCGGGCCTCCTGCGGTGCCAGCCCTTGTGACCCGGTGACACGGATCGTGGTCACACCCCGGCGCAGGTAGTCCCGCAGCTCGGCCTGCAGGAAATGCGCCGCCGTCCCGGGCAGTACCTCCTCCGCCCCGGGCAGAACCCGCGGGGTGCGGCCTGCCGCGTGGGTGTGGGCGTCGATCAGCCCGGGCAGCAGTACCCGCTGTCCGCCATCGATCCACCGCGCCCCCGGGGGGCATGGCTCCTGAGCAGTTGTGACCCGCCGGATGACACCGTCCTCAACCAGCACCGCAACGCCGTCACGCAGTGGGCCGCCGGTGCCGTCGAACAGGCGCAGGCCGGTCAGCCACAGCCGTCCCGCTCCGGGCGGGGGAGCCGCGATAAGGGCCGGGAACCGGTGGGCCACGCCGACCGCAGCTATGCGAACTGGACAGAAGGCGGCGAGTCGAGCGGGCGGAGCTCGTCGGCGTAGCAGACCGATACGCGGCGCATCACGCCGCCGTCATCGATGGTGTACTGACCGAGCCGCCACAGCGGGGGTGAGTAGGCGTGCAGGGAGATGGTCTGCTCAGCCTCGTCGGCAAGCCGGTGGATATGGTCAGGCCCGAAGGAGAACGAGCTGCCTTCGGCGACCACCGTCTGCACGTGCTCGCCACCGATACGGAGATTGGACTCCATGAGCGCGCCCCGCACCACGCGAACCGCTCCGGACGAGACGTCGTGGTCGTGCCAGCCCGTGTCGTTCCCCGGAGACCAGCAGATAAGCCAGACGTCAACGTACTCGTCGCGGTGGATCGAGGCGAAGTGCCGCCGCCCCCCGGCGTAGGCAACCTGGTCGCTCCACACATCCGGGCGGGCCGACAGGTTCTCCACGAGCTGCACTAGCTCGCGCTGGTCGAGATACCGGGCGGGTAGCGCGGAAATGGTCATTGCGGTCGCTCCTCCCCTGACTGCTGGACGATCAAATCCCGGCCTCGGGGCAGCCGGTCGTCCTGAAGGAGCCGGGCCGGGTTTGTCACGCAGATCGCATGGCGGGCAGCCTCGCCGAGGCCGAGATCGGGGTGCGGCTTGGCATAGGGCCGGTCCGAGCCGAATACGAGCATGTCAACCCCGAGCACACGGAGCACGGAGTCGACAGCACGGCTGCCGTAGCTGGAAGTTTCCACGAACACGCGCGAATCGACCACACCCCGCGCCAGCGGGTCGGCTCCGCCACGGGCGGCCAGTCGCTCGCCGTGCAACGGCCCGAGACCCGCCAGTGCCGTGAAGCAGACCCGCAGCCGCGGGTAGGCCGGCCGGCCGTAGGCGCGGAACGCGAACCATGCCGCGTGGAGTTGCTGAACGTAGGAGACGACAGCGGCCCACCACGCCGGGGCGCCCGCCCCCGCACAGGGCGCGGGGCCGGGGTGGATGAAGAGCGGGAGGTCCCGCTCGGCGAGCACGTCGAGAAGCGGGCTGCACCAGCGGTAGCCTGACTCGTCTGCGACCGCGGTTGCTGGCAGCTGGAGCCCGACAAACCCGCGGTCGAGCTGCTTGGCGAGGCCGGGCGCGTCGATCGCCGCCAGGCAGGCCGCGGCCCACCCGGCGAACGGGGCGCCTAGCTCGGTGACCCCGTGGTGGTAAGCGTCAAGGAGTGGTTCCGCGTCCTCAGGCGCCAGGTACTCGATGCCGAGCGGGCTTGACAGGCCGATGACCACCAGGCCCACGCCATCGCCGGCCGCTTGTGCTGCCCGCCGTCCGACGTCGTGATCTGCCGGATTCACCGCGAAGGGCGGTTCGCCTGAGGTGAGCAGCGCCCAGCCGTCCAGCCGCGGTGGCTGTGATCGCCGCCGCAACTCCTCGATCAGCGCGTCCGGCCAGACGTGCTGATGGATGTCGACGTGCACGGTGCTCCTCCGCTGATCGCTGGGCCGGCCGCGAGGCGGTTGCCTGGGGCCTACGGCCGGCCCGGCTCCGGCTGATCCGGTTCACTGAAGCGGTTCACTTATCCGCTTCAGTGAACCGCTTCAGTACCAGCGGCGTCAAGGGGCTTGGCCAGCCCCTCCGGCCGCTGAATGCGGAACCTGCCATTACGCTTGGTCATGACGTGGCGGGCTGGCATGGCGGCCGCGGCAACTAATCTGGTAAAAGGCCGGCAAACCCTAGGCTGGAAATGGCGCCGCAGCAAGGCAAGCGCGCGACGATCCGCGACGTGGCAGAGGCGACCGGGCTGTCACCGGCCGCCGTCTCGTACGCGCTGCGCGGCATCCAGACCTCCGAGGAAACACAGGAGCGGGTGCGCCGCGCCGCGGCTGAGCTTGGCTACAACGTCGATCGCATCGCCCGCGCGCTGGCCAGCGGCCGGACCGGCACGGTGGGGCTGCTCTTCGGCTCGCTGGAGGATCTGTGGCAGCAGCTGCTCGGTGTCGGCATGGGCGGGGCGCTGCTGGCCCGTGACCACTATGCCCTCCTCGTGGACGCCGCCGGCGATCCCGAACGGCAGCTGCTTCTTGCCGATCAGCTCCGGGACCAGCGGGTGGACGGTCTCATCGTCCATCCGCTCGACCCGTCCGATGAGAGATGGTCAGAGCTGGCCGGGAGCCTGCCCATCGTGTCGATCGGCGACGCACTGGACGGCGGGCAGGCCGCCGGCGAGGTGGTGTTCGACAACCGCGCTGGGGTCACCTTCGCCCTGGAGCATTTGCACAAGCTCGGCCACCGCCGGATCGGGGTGCTGACCCCGACCCGGCCGAGCACGCCGGATCGCCCCGCCGACATCCACGTCATCGCCGAAGCCGAGCGGCTCGGCCTGCACGCGAGCATCATCAGCTCACCGCTCGCGCTCACGGCGGCAACCGGGGTGGCGCACGGGGTGCTCTCGAAGGCAGACCGGCCAACGGCACTGTTCTGTTTCGCCGACTCCATCGCCTACGGCGCCTATGCGGCCGCCCGCGAACTCGGCCTGCGCATCCCGGACCAGGTGTCGGTCTCCGGCTACGATGATCACCCGATGTCCGCGCTGCTGACACCGGCGCTCACCACGATGGATTGGAATATCGACGGAATCGTCCGCGCCGCCGTCCGGCTCATCCTCGCTGCTATCGAGCACAAGCCTTACCGCCGCCACATTGTCCAGCCGCCGCACCTGCGTGAGCGGGGCTCCACCGGACCGCCCGGGGCACCGGGGTAGCGCCTCCTGTACTCTGACCGGCCCACGTGCCAATCTGGGCGACGTGCCGGTCCCTCCTCTGCCGGCCCCGGGCAGGCCAGCGCTGGGGCACCCTCCCGTGGAGGGCCACGCTGATGGTGGTGCTTGACGGCGCGTCACTCACCATCGATTCCCTTGCCGCCGTCGCGGAGGGGCGGGAAGAGGTTGCCCTCGCCCCGGCGGCGCGCGACCGCATGGCCGCAGCCCGGGAGGTCGTCAAGGAGGCGCTGCGGTCGGAAGCCGCCGTCTACGGCCTCACCACCGCGGTCGCGGAGCGCAAGAGCGTCGTGCTTGACGCCGCGGCGCGCCGGGGGCTGAGCCGGTTCCGGATCAGAGGTCACCTGGTTGCCCAGGGACCGCCCGCACCGCCCCCCGTCGTGAGGGCTGCGATGGTCTGCCTGGTGAACGGCTACGCCAAGGGCGCAGCCGGGGTTCGCCCCGAGCTCGCCGAGATGCTGGTCCACGCTCTGAACCGTGGTCTTGTGCCAACCGTCCGCAGCCTCGGTTCGGTGGGCCAGGCTGATCTCGGCCCCATGGCCGACCTGGCCGAGGGTCTCCTCCGCGAGACCGGCTTCGTCCTCGAGGACGGCGAAGGGCTGGCGCTCATCAACAACAATGCCTTCTCCACCGGCTGGGCCGCGCTGGCAGAGCTCGCCGCCGAACAGCTGCTCGGGGAGGCCGACGTCGCCGCCGCCCTGGATCTCGAGGCGTTCGCAGCCAATCTCAGCCCGCTCCATCCCGTGGTCGCCGAGATCCGGCCGCATCCGGGTGTCGTCGCGACGATCCGCCGCCTGCGTGCGCTGCTCGCCGGGAGCTCCCTCTTCGAGCCTGGTAGCGCCAGGAACCTGCAGGATCCGCTCACCTTCCGGAGCATCCCCCAGATCCTCGGCGCCGCCAGGGACGCCTTCGCATACGTCCGGACCACGATCGAGACCGAGCTCAACTCCGCGCAGGGCAATCCCGCCGTCGTCCTCGCCGAACGCCGGATCGTGTCGGTCGGCAACCTCGACGTCGTGTCGGTCGCCGCAGCGCTCGACCTGGCCCGCATCGCTCTTGCTCCCGTGGTGACATCCGCGGCCGAGCGGACGGTGAAGCTTCTCCTGGGCCCCGTCTCCGGCCTCCCGGGCGGCCTGGCGGCCGAGCCGGACCTCGGCGAGGACGCTCTTGCCGAGTTCGCGGTCGCCGCGCAGGCGATCGCGGCGGAGGCACGCACGCTCGCCCACCCGGTCTCCTTCGAGCTGGTGAGTTCGAGCAAGGCTGAAGGGATCGAGGACCGCACCACCATGGCCCCGCTCTCGGCGAGGCGCCTCGCCGAGATGGCCGACCTCTCCGCACGGGTCGTCGCGCTCGAGCTCCTCATCGCGGCCCAGGCCATCGATCTGCGCCGGCCCTCCCGTCTTGGTGAGGGGACCGGCCGGGCGCTTGGTCTCGTGCGTGAGCTCGTCGGCTTCACCGCCCGTGGAGAGGCTCCGCCTGCGGAGCTGGAGCCACTCGTCAATGCCGTCCGGGCGGGCCGCTTCGCCCGGGCGGCCCGCTCCGGCTAAGAGGTCACGTTCCAGGCGCCAAGCACATCGGGGTCCCGGCTCGAGGCCGCAGTACCGAGGATCGGATGCAGGTCCATGGATGGTGAGTACTTGCTGGCTGGCACCGTGCGGCCGAGCGCCTCGGCCATGGCCCGGACGTGGTGCGGGCCGGCCCCGCAGCAGATGCCCACGTAGCTCACCCCGAGCTCGCTGGCGGCCACCGCGAAGTCGGCCATCTCGAACCTGGTGCAGGTGAACGGGTCGAGCGCCAGCGGGAAGACCCGGTCCACGCCTTCCGCCCGCAGCGATTCCATCGTGGGCGAGGCCTCGCTGGTCCGGTACGGAACCGGCTGCGCGGCCACGGCACAGTCGACCTGGTCCCTGATCCTGGCGATCAGCGGCAGCATGGTGGCGGGCCCGCGGTCGCAGTTCAGCCCCACAACGGTGGCGCCGTGATCGGCCAGGATCTTGCACGCCTCGACGTAGTCGTAACCGTCCCAGGTCTTGGCCGGCTGGGTGGTTGCCAGCGTCACCATGGCCGGCAGGCCAAGCTGCTGGCTGACCTCCAGGGCGATCAGCGCCTCGCCGAGATAGTCGTTGGTCTCGGCGATGACGAAGTCGATGCCCTCGTCGGCGGCCCAGCCCAGCTGCTCGGCATACATGGCGCGCACCACGTCTGCGGTAGCCGCGTCCTGCGGGTCGTAAGCCCAGGTGTTGCACACGTTGCCGGCCACCAGGGCGCCACCTTCCGCCGCCACCTCCCGGGCCAGCCGCACGGCCTGCCTGTTGATGGCCTCCAGGTCGGACTCGCGGCCCACCTGACGCAGCTTGTCCCGGTGGGCGTAGTAGGTAAGCGCCACCATGACGTCGGCACCCGCGCGCAGGAACTCCCTGTGCAGTTCGGTGACCGCCCCGGGAAAGTCCAGCACCACCTCGGGCACATAAGCGCCCGCCTTGACGTAGCCTCTGCGCTCCAGCTCGAACACGTATCCCTCGGCCCCCAGCACCGTGCCCCGGGCAAGCCGGTCGGCCAGGGCTGACCCCGCTCCTGTCATCATCGCGCGCCCCTCTCGCTCGCTCGAGGATTCCCACCACCCTGCCACAAACCGGCCGGTGGCCAACCGGCCGCTTGCGGGCCTGGCCGCGCCGGTGCTGGCCGGTGCCGTTCAGCGGTGAATGGTGACGGTCCCGGGCCGGTGCTGGTGAGCTACCCGGCCGTGATCAGATCGGCCAGCCCAGCCGGGTACAGCGGCGGGCTGGCCGCATCCGGGGCTCGCCAGACCACGCGGGCGCGGCTGTCAGCTTCGTCGAGGATGCGCTGTTCAGGGATCTCGTAGGCGGCGGGGTCAGCGAGCGAGGCGCTGAACATGAAGACCACCTCGTGCTGCACGGCCCCATCCCACTGGAAGATGTTCTCCAGGACGCCCAGCAGCCAGACGCCGGCCAGCTCCTGGCGGATCTCCTCCTGAAGCTCACGGTGCACCGCGGCCAGCGCGTACTCGCCGAACTCCACGTGACCGCCGAGCGGGCGGTGGAACGGGCTGCCCAGCGGGTCAGTTTCCGCCGACACCAGCAGCGCGCCATCCCGCGGCCGCCGGATCACCGCCATGGCCTTGATGACCTGCCTCCGCGTATCCACCGGGCCGTCATACCACGCTGGCGCGGGCTGCGGTCCGGCGCCTCCCGGTCCGGCACCGCTGCAATCTCAATGCAAACGCCCCGGCTCAGGATGAGCGGCAGGACACAGCACCAGCAAGGACTCAGCATGGCTATCGGTATGGACCAGCCGCGCCCGGCCGCCGCCACCAGGCCGGTGCAGCTGGGGCTGCGGGCGAACTGGCCGCAGTTCGCGCTGCTGGTAGTGGTGAACGTCTTCGTCGGCGGCATGGTCGGACTGGAGCGGGCCACGACCAGTCTGGTCGGCACGCGGGTGTTCCACTTGTCCGGCTACCTGGCGGTGTTCAGCTTCATCATCGCGTTCGGCGTCACCAAGGCCCTGGCCAACCTGGCGGCAGGCCCGCTGACCGCCCGGCATACCCGCAAGAGCCTGCTGGTCGCAGGCTGGGCGGCCGGCCTGCCGGTCCCGTTTGCGCTCGCGTGGGCTCCCGCCTGGGGCTGGATCGTCGCCGCGAATGTGTGCCTGGGCGTCAATCAGGGCCTGACGTCGTCCATGGTCGTGAACATGAAGATGGACCTGGTCGGGCCGCGTGGCCGCGGCCTGGCGATGGGCCTGAATGAGGCGGCAGGGTACATGGCCGTGGGTGCGACGGCGCTGGCGACCGGGTACCTGGCCGCGGCCTACGGGCTGCGGCCGGTGCCCGAGCTGATCGGCGTGATCTACGCCGTGGCCGGGCTGGCCCTTTCGGTGGCGGTGGTCAGGGACACCGCCGCGCACGTGGCCGCCGAAACGGCGGCCTACGCCGCCAAGCCGGGGTCCGTCATGCCGCCGGGCCCAGCGGCCCGGACTCAATTCTGGGACGTAGTCAAGGACACCAGCTGGCGGAGCCGGCCGCTGCGCGGAGCCAGCCAGGCGGGGCTGGCCAACAACCTCAACGACGGTCTGAGCTGGGCGGTGTTCCCGCTGCTGTTCGCCTCCCACGGGCTCGGGCTGGCCGCGATCGGGCTGATCAAGGGGCTGTACCCGATGCTGTGGGGCGGGTGCCAGCTGTTCACCGGGCGGCTGGCCGACACAATGGGGCGCCGGCCGCTGATCGTCACCGGGATGATCGTCCAGGCCGCCGCGTTCCCCGCCGCGCTGCTCCTGCTCGCCCGGCCGCTGGTGGCCGGCCTGGTCAGCGCGGTTCTCCTCGGCACCGGGACAGCGATGGCCCAGCCGGCCCTGAGCGCCGCCGTCGCCGACCACACCCACCCGTCGTGGCGCGCGCAGGGTCTCGGGGTGTACCGGTTCTGGCGTGATCTCGGTTACGCCATCGGGGCGGTGGTCGCCGGGCTGCTGGCCGAGGCGTTCGGCCTCAGCGCAGCCGTGATCGCGGGCGGCGCCCTCACGTTCGCCTCTGGGCTGCTTGCTGCCCGGTGGATCACCAGTGGCTCGCCGCAGGGCACGCCCAGCCCCCGGTACCCGCGGCGTGCCGCTGATCTCAGATAGCGCGTCAGCGGCGCGGCTGGCCAGCCGCGCCGCGCAGCTCGGCCAGCTGCGGCTCGGTGCCGATCGCGATCAGGATGGCACCGGCCTCGATCGGGGTCCGCGCGGACGGGTTGGTCATGAACGTCCCGTCCAGGTTGCGCAGAGCGAGCACCAGCGCCGCGGGTGAGTTACCGGGGCCGGCCTCCTGCAGGGTGTGGCCGGCCAGCCGGGAGCCGGTGCCGACCGGCACCTCCTCCAGTCGGAACTCCAGGGTCCCGTCGTGCATCACGACGTCGAGGAACTCCACCACGTTCGGCTGCTGCGCGGCCGCGGCCATCCGCTGGCCGCCGATCCGCTGCGGGTTGACCACCCGGGTCGCGCCCGCCCGCAGCAGCTTGGGCTCGGACGCCTCGGTCCTGGCCCGGGCCACGATGACCAGGTCCGGCCGCAGCGCCCGGGCGGACAGGGTCACGTACACGTTCTCCGCGTCGGTGTCGATGGCCGCGACGAGCGCAGCCGCCCGCATCACCCCGGCCGCGTGCAGCACGTCGTCGCTGGTGACGTCGCCGTGCAGGGTCCGTATCTCGGCCGGGACGGTGGCCAGCCGCTCCAGGCTGCTGTCCACCACGACCACCTGCGTGCCGAGTCCCACCAGGTAGCCGCCCACCGCCCGGCCTACCCGGCCCCAGCCGCAGACGATGGTGTGCCCGGTCATCCGGGCGATCTGGCGTTCCATCCGCCGTTCCTCCAGATGCCCGCGCAGGTGGCCCTCCACCAGCGCTTCCAGGATGACCCCGAACGCGTACAGGGCGGTGCCGACCCCGATGATGATCAGCACGATGGTGAAGATCTTGCCGGCCTCACCGAGCGGATGGACTTCGCGGAACCCGACCGTGGTGACGGTCGTGACGGTCTGATAGACCGCGTCCAGCGGGCTGAAGCCCAGGATCAGGTAGCCGACCGTGCCGGCCACCAGAATGGCGGCCATGGCGGCCAGGGCGAACCAGATCCGCCGGATGGTGCTCATGCGGTCATTCTTCCGCTGGCCGCACGGGCCGGAGGTGGCTGCTGGGCGAGAGGTGGCGCCGGGGCTGGAGGCAGGGCCCGGGCGGGAGGTGACGGCCGGGCGGGAGGCGGGAACCGGGCGAGAGATGATGGCCTGGGGCTCCGTGGGCCCCGCTCGCTGATTCGACGAGGAGCCGACGATGACCGACGCCAGCACGCCCGGGCCGCGGGCCGTCCGCGCCCCCCGTGGCACCGCGCTGACCTGCCGGGGGTGGGGGCAGGAGGCGGCCATGCGGATGCTGATGAACAATCTCGATCCGGAGGTCGCCGAGCATCCCGATCAGCTGATCGTCTACGGCGGGTCGGGCCGCGCGGCCCGGAGCTGGGGTGCGTACGAAGCCATCGTCAGGAGCCTGCAAGGTCTTTCCGGGGACGAGACGCTGCTGGTGCAGAGCGGCAAGCCGGTGGGGGTGATGCGGACCCACGAGTGGGCGCCCCGGGTGCTGATCGCGAACTCGCTGCTGGTGCCGCAGTGGGCGACCTGGGAGGAGTTCCGGCGGCTGGAGGCGGCGGGGCTGACCATGTTTGGCCAGATGACCGCCGGGTCGTGGATCTACATCGGCACCCAGGGGATCTTGCAGGGCACGTACGAGACGTTCGCCGCGGTGGCGGCCAAACACTTCGGCGGCACCCTGGCCGGGACGGTGACGCTGACCGCCGGGCTGGGCGGGATGGGCGGCGCGCAGCCGCTGGCGGTGACCATGAACGGCGGGGTGGCCATCTGCGTGGAGTGCGACCCGTCCCGGATCGGCCGCCGGATCGAGCACGGCTACCTGGATGTGGCCGCCGATGACCTGGACGACGCGCTGCGCCGGGCCGAGGCTGCGGCCGACGCCGGGCTGCCGCTGTCGATCGGGCTGCTCGGCAACGCGGCCGAGGTGGTGCCGGCCATGCTCGCCCGGGGCGCCCGGATGGACGTGGTCACCGACCAGACCTCGGCCCATGACCCGCTCAGCTACCTGCCGCGTGGGGTGGCGTTCGAGGACATGCCGGCGCTGCGGGCCGAGGACCCGGCCGGCTTCACCACCCGGGCCCGCGAGTCGATGGCC
The DNA here is from genome assembly GCA_036522155.1 of Streptosporangiaceae bacterium. Classification (GTDB taxonomy): domain Bacteria; phylum Actinomycetota; class Actinomycetes; order Streptosporangiales; family Streptosporangiaceae; genus UBA9676. The sequence continues at coordinate 3,366 of DATDGI010000010.1, read as the reverse complement.
GCGCACGTGGAAGCCATGGTCGGGTTCCAGGACGCGGGCGCGGAGGTGTTCGACTACGGCAACTCGATCCGGGGCGAGGCGGAACTGGCCGGGTACGGCCGCGCGTTCGCGTTCCCCGGGTTCGTGCCCGCCTACATCCGGCCGCTGTTCTGCGCGGGCAAGGGGCCGTTCCGGTGGGCGGCGCTGTCGGGCGAGCCGGCGGACATCGCCGCCACCGACGCGGCCATCCTGGACCTGTTCCCTGAGAACGAGGCGCTGGCCAGGTGGATCCGGCTGGCCCGCGAGAAGGTTCACTTCCAGGGACTGCCGGCCCGCATCTGCTGGCTCGGCTACGGCGAGCGGCACCTGGCCGGCCTGCGGTTCAACGAACTGGTGGCGAGCGGGAAGGTGGCGGCGCCGATCGTGATCGGCCGCGACCATCTCGACTGCGGGTCGGTCGCCTCTCCCTACCGTGAGACCGAGGACATGGCCGACGGCTCGGATGCCATCGCCGACTGGCCGATACTCAACGCCCTGGTCAGCACCTCGTCCGGGGCGTCCTGGGTGAGCGTGCACCACGGCGGCGGGGTGGGCATCGGGCGGTCGATCCACGCCGGGCAGGTCTGCGTGGCCGACGGCACCCCGCTGGCCGCGGCGAAGCTGGAGCGGGTGCTCACCAACGACCCGGGCATGGGCGTGATCCGGCACGTGGACGCGGGCTACCCGGAGGCGGCCGCGGTCGCGGCCGAACGGGGCGTCCGTATCCCCATGTCGGAGCCGCCCGCGGGCGCAGGCTGACCGGCATGAGCTTCGCCGAACTCTGGGCGTCGCTGCTGCCGGTAGGGCGGGATCCGGCCACGGGCGGCTACCGGCGCTTCTCCTGGACCCCGGCCGACGCCGCCTGCCGGGCCTGGTTCAGCCGGGCGGCGGCCGACCGCGGGCTCCGCGCGGGCACCGATGGCAACGGCAACCTGTGGGCGTGGTGGGAGCCGCCGGAGGCCACCGGCCCGGCCGTGGTGACCGGGAGTCATCTTGATTCGGTGCCGAACGGCGGTGCCTTCGACGGCCCGCTCGGGGTGGTGTCCGGGTTCGCGGCCATCGACCTGCTGCGCGAGCAGGGCCAGGTGCCGGTGCGGCCACTGGGGATCGCCGCGTTCAGCGAGGAGGAGGGTGGCCGGTTCGGCGTCGCCTGCCTGGGCAGCCGGCTGCTGACCGGGGCCATCAGCCCGGGCGTGGCGCGGGACCTGGCGGACTCCGCCGGGGTCACCCTGGCGGCTGCGATGGCCGCCGCCGGGCACGACCCCGCCGGTCTCGGCCCCGACGACAGCCTGCTCGCCGGCATCGGCGCCTATGTGGAACTGCACGTGGAGCAGGGGCGGGCGCTGGCCGAGGCGGGCACCGCGATGGGGATCGGCGAACGGATCTGGCCCCACGGCCGCTGGCGGCTCGACTTCACCGGCCGTCCCGATCACGCGGGCACGGCCGTGCTGGCCGACCGGCACGATCCGATGCTGCCGTTCGCGGCCACCGTGCTCGCCGCCCGGCAGGCGGCAGCGGCCCATGGCGCGCTGGCCACGGTCGGCCGGGTGACCGCCGAGCCGGGCGCGGTCAACGCGGTCAGCGCCCGGGTCACCGCGTGGCTGGATGCCCGCGGCCCGGACGACCAGGCGCTGCGGGAGGTGGTGGACGAGGTGCTGGCGGCGGCCGGGACGCAGGCGGCGGTGCACGGGGTCAGGCTGGCCGCCGGCCCGGAGTCGGTCACGGCGGCGGTGGAGTTCGACCCGGCCCTGCGCAGCTCGGTGGCGGCCGCGCTGGCGGCCACCGAGATCGCGGCCGTGCCGCTGCCGACCGGCGCTGGCCACGACGCGGGGGTGCTGGCGGCCCGGGTGCCGGCCGCGATGCTGTTCGTTCGCAACCCGACCGGCGTCTCCCACTCGCCCGCCGAGCACGCCGAACTGGCCGACTGCCAGACCGGGGTCCGGGCCCTGGCCGCCGTGCTGGCCGACCTGGCGTGCCGATGACCGCGGAGGTCGACCGGGGCGCGATCCGGCGCTGGTACGCCGACCTGGCCTGGCTGCCCAGGGATGGGGTGCGGCCCGGGGTGCTGATCGAGGCGGCTGACGGCAGGTTCGTCTCGGTGGCGCCGGGCACCCGGCCGGGCGATGTGCCGGCCGGCACGGTGCGGCTGCCCGGGCTCACCCTGCCGGGGCTGGCCAACGCCCACTCGCACGCCTTCCACCGCGCCCTGCGGGGTACCACCCAGGCCGGGCAGGGCACGTTCTGGACCTGGCGGGAGCGGATGTACCAGGTGGCCTCGGAGCTGACGCCGGACAGCTACCTGGCGCTGGCCCGGGCCGTCTACGCGGAGATGGCGCTGGCCGGGATCACCTGCGTCGGGGAGTTCCACTACCTGCACCACGACCCGGGCGGCGCCCGCTACGCCGACCCGAACCAGATGGGCCGGGCGCTGGTCGAGGCCGCCGGCCAGGCGGGCATCCGGATCACCCTGATCGACGTGTGCTATCTGTCCGGCGGGCTGGCCGCGGACGGCTCACCGCAGCCGCTGGCCGGCCCGCAGCTGCGGTTCGGCGACGGCGACGGCGGGCAATGGGCCGCGCGGGTGCAGGCGCTGGGCGCGGACGAGCATGGCCTGCTCACCGGGCCCCCCGGAACGGCCGGGACCAGCACCGGGCACGCGCGGCTCGGGGTGGCGATCCACTCGGTCCGGGCGGTGCCGCCCGGGCAGATGGCCCCGGTGATCGCCTGCTCACACGCCTACGGCGCGCCGCTGCACGCGCACCTGTCCGAGCAGCCCGCCGAGAACCAGGCCTGTCTGGCCGCCTACGGGGTGACCCCGGCCGGCCTGCTCGACCGGGCGGGCGCGCTCGGCCCGCGCAGCACGATGGTGCACGCCACTCACCTCACCGGCAGCGACATCGAGCTGCTGGGCGGCAGCCGGACGGTGGCCTGCCTCTGCCCGACCACCGAGGCGGATCTGGCCGACGGGGTGGGCCCGGCCGGGGCGCTGGCCGCGGCCGGCTGCCCACTGAGTCTGGGCAGTGACAGCCACGCCGTGATCGACCTGCTGGAGGAGGCCCGCCGGGTCGAGCTCGGCGAGCGGCTGGCGAGCCAGGAGCGCGGGCACTTCACCGCGGCCGAGCTTGCCACTGCCGCGACATCCGCCGGGCACGCGAGCCTGGGCTGGCCGGACGCCGGCCAGCTCGCGCCCGGCGCGCTGGCTGACCTGGTCACCGTCGCGCTGGACTCGCCCAGGACCGCTGGTGCCGCACCGGGGTCGGCGCTGGAGTCAGTGATATTCGGCGCGACCGCTGCGGATGTCCGGCACGTGGTCGTGAGCGGCCGGGACATCGTGGCGGACGGGCAGCA
>DATDGI010000009.1:0-30942 GCA_036522155.1 Streptosporangiaceae bacterium | reverse complement strand
ATCGCGAGTGCCAGGCCGGCAGCCATGACGACGACGAGTACGCGCAACGACGCGGCGCTGCGGTTACTGAAGATCACTGCGTGCTCTCCCGGGCCGAAGGTCCACGTAGACGCCGGACAGCGTACTCCGGCCAGAGGTCAGCGGAGCGCGCCACCCCAGACCTGGCCACTGGCGGCGGCCCCGCTGCCGGACGGTTGTGGTGCGGCGCCGCGGTTGCCCGGGATCAGGGCGCGTATCTCGGGCGCCAGCGCGAAGCCCTGCCCGTGGTCGGGTACCACCTTGGCCACCGACCCGTTCAGGTTGACCAGCACCGCCGTCAGCGTGACCGGGTGATAGGCCGTATAAAGGTCACCTCCGGTGTCCTCCAACGCGTGCGTCGGGTCCAGCGGCACCTGCTTGACCAGGGCGTCGACCTGGACGCCCTGCGTGCCGACAACATAGATCTCCACGCCCGCCCGGCTAGCCTCCTGGGCGAGCTGGCGGAGGTGCGCACAGCCGCAGCGGGGCGGGACCAGGGCCAGCACCGAGCCGCGCAGGTCGGCCATGGGCACCTCGTTCCCGCCCATCATGACGAGGGCGTCGGGCAGCTGGTGGCCGGGCTGGCCAGAGTTGGACATCGTGATCTGCTCACCGGTGAACACGGTGAGCAGCGTCCCCGCCAGCAGGGTCAGCGCCAGGCAGCCGGCCAGCAGCGGGAGCACCATGCCATCGCGGGTCAGCGGGCGGTGCCACCCCCGGGTACGGCGACGCCACCGCATCGCCCGCAGCTCGCGGTGGTAGGCCTGCACCTCACGATCGAGCTCCCGGGCATCGTCAGGGATCTCGATATCGACCGGTGGCAGGCCGTAATCGTCCCGGCCAGGGTCGCCGCCAAGGTTCACGCGCATCTCTCCGGCAGTGGCAGCCACGTTCCCCCCAGTATGTGCCAGCGGCGGCCTCACGTCACTGGCCAGCAGCGTTCCTGCCTGGTCCGGGCAGGCACGGCCGGCCGGTGGCCGGGACGCGCTGCCGGTGCCGGGACGCGCTGCCGGTGGCGGGACGCGCTGCCGGTGGCCGGCGGGATGCGCTCGCTTGGCCGACGGACGCGCTCGCGGTGGCCGGGATGACCCCCCGCGGTGGCCGGGATGCCCCCGCGGCGGGCCGGCTGGACGCGTTCGTGGCGGCCCGGTCCGGCGCCCTAACCGCCCCGGCCGGGTGGCTGCCTGCGCGCCACCGTCAGGTCGCCGGGACGTCACCACGGCCGCCCGCCCGGTACCCGATTGCGACGCCACACGCACGCGGTGCATCTTTCAGATCGGTAAAATGGTCCCTTGACCTGCACGTTTGCCGCGAAGCACGGACATTGAGCCGCCTTCGGCATGGTAGGATTACCTCAGCGGAAGGGGTATGTGCCACATGACTTTCAAGGTCGGCGACACTGTCGTCTACCCCCACCATGGGGCTGCTCGTATCGAGGAGATCGAGACCCGTTCGATCAAAGGCGAGGACAAGGCCTATCTGGTTCTCAAGGTCGACAAGGGTGATCTGACTGTACGCGTGCCCGCGGACAATGCCGAACTGGTAGGTGTGCGCGACGTCGTGGGGCAGGAAGGGCTGGAGCGGGTGTTCGAGGTGCTGCGCGCCCCGCACACCGAGGAGCCGACCAATTGGTCCCGGCGTTACAAGGCCAACCTTGAGAAACTGGCTTCCGGCGACGTGAATAAGGTTGCCGAAGTCGTCCGCGACCTGTGGCGCAGGGACCGGGAGCGTGGGCTGTCGGCAGGCGAGAAGCGGATGCTGGCCAAGGCCCGCCAGATCCTGGTCAGTGAGCTCGCCCTGGCCGAGAAGACCAACGAGGACAAGGCAGAGGCGCTGCTCGACGAGATCCTGGCGTCCTGATCAGCGCTCGCTGACCGAGCCGGGGCCGTCACGTGACCACTGAGCTGCCCCCCAGGGTAGGCGTCGGCACCGACGTCCATTCGCTGCGTCCCGGGCTGCCGCTTCACCTGGCTGGGCTGCTGTGGCCGGGCGAGGACGGGCTGGCCGGGCATTCCGATGGAGACGTGGCCGCGCATGCCATGTGTGACGCGCTGCTCTCGGCGGCGGGGCTCGGCGACCTGGGTGCCGTCTTCGGCACGGACGACCCGGCCTGGGACGGCGCTTCCGGAGTCAGCCTCCTGCGCGCTACCGCCGGCCACGTCAGCCGGGCCGGGTTCGTGGTGGGGAACGTCGCGGTCAATGTCATCGCCAGCCGTCCGCGGATCGCGTCCCGGCGCGCCGAAGCCGAGAAGGTACTGTCCGAGGCCGTGGGCGGGGCGCCGGTCAGCCTGTCCGGCACCACTACCGACGGGCTGGGTCTGACCGGCCGGGGTGAGGGCATCGCCGCGATCGCGACCGCGCTCCTGGTCCGGGCCTGACCAGCGCCCTGGCCGCGCTCATCCGGCGATGATCGTGCCCTCGACCGCGCCGAACCCGATCGTCACCCCGTCTGGCCCCGGCGCGGTGGCACTGATCCTCACCACGTCGCCGTCGGCCAGGTATCTGCGCTCGGTGCCGTCCGGCAGGACCACCGGCCTGGTCCCGCCCCAGGTCAGTTCCAGCAGGCAGCCGCGCTCATCCGGGCTGGGCCCGGACACCGTGCCGGAGGCGAACAGGTCGCCGGTACGCAGCCGCGCCCCGTTCACGGTGGCGTGCGCCAGCTGCTGCGGTGGCGTCCAGTACATGCGCCGGAAAGCCGGCCGCGCCACCAGCTGATCGTTAAGCATGATCTGCAGGGTGAGGTCGAGGCCCCAGGGCTTGCCGCACTGCAGATAGGCCAGCGGGGGCGGGTCCTGCCGGGGCGGCGGCACCCGGGCCGCCTCCAGCGCCGCCACCGGCACCACCCACGGTGACACCGACGTGGCGAACGACTTGCCCAGGAACGGCCCCAGCGGCTGCGACTCCCAGGCCTGTACGTCCCGCGCGCTCCAGTCATTGACCAGCAGGAAGCCAAACGCATGCTGCCGGAACTCACCGGTCGCCACCCGCTGGCCGGGCCGGGTGCCGACCCCGGTCACGAAGCCGACCTCGGCCTCGAAATCCAGCCCCTGGCTCGGGCCGAAACCCGGTGCCGCCCGGCCGGTGGGCAGGTACTGGCCGTGCGGGCGGATGACCGGGGTGCCGGAGACCACCACCGAGCCGGCCCGGCCGTGGTAACCGATGGGCAGGTGCAGCCAGTTGCGGGGCAGCGGGGGCGAGCCGGGGCGGAAAATCTCCCCCACCGTGGTGGCGTGGTCACGGGAGGAGTAAAAGTCCACGTAGTCGGCGACCGCGAACGGCACCCGCATCTCCGCCGCGTCCTGGCTGGTCAGGTGGGGTTCGACCAGGCCGCGCTGGCGCGGGTCGGTCAGCAGGCCGGTGAGGCGGCCGCGGATCGCCTGCCAGGCCGCCGGGCCGGCCGCCATGAAGTCGTTGAGCGCGGGCAAGTCGAACCAGCCGGGCGCGGGCTCCAGCCCGTCACTGGCCAGCAGCCCGGCGGCGGCCAGCCCGGCCAGGTCGAGGATCTGAGCCCCGATGGCCACCCCGACGCGCGGCGTCCCGCCCGGCGGCGCGAATACGCCGTAGGGCAGGTTCTGCACCGGGAAGTGGCTGCCCGCGGGTATCTCGACCCAGCACGCGGCCGCCCCGCTCACCCCCGGGCCTCCGGCCGTTTCCGTCACTCCCGGCCTCCGGCCGCCACTGTCACTCCCCCGTCCGCCTCCGGTCGCTCCTGTCACTCCACGTCGGTTTCTGGTTCCTGGGGGTGGGTCGGGCTGCTCAGGATCCGGTCGAAGTGCGGCGTGCTCGGAGCGGGCACGGACGGTGGCCCGGGCGGGCCAGCGGTGCTGGCGGGCTCCGGGCCGGCGGCGCCAGGCTCGGCGGGTGGTGCGCCGGGCTCGCCGGGTGCGGCTGGCTCGGCCTCGTAGGTCACTGCCGGGCCGGGCGGCAGGTCGTCGTCCGTGCCGGTGCCCGCCGGGGCGCCGCCCTCGGCCTCCTGCCAGCCCGCGTCGTACCTCCGGCTCCCGGCATCGTCCCAGTCCAGGTGCTCGCCTTCGGCCGGCTCCGCGGTCGCGATGGCGGCTCGCGTTCCGGCCGCCCCGCCCGCCGCCAGCGCGGCCCGGTCGGGCGGCTGCCCCGGACGGGGCTCCAGGAGGTCCGCGATCCCGGCCTTCGGCGACCCGGGCTTGGCTGCGCCGGCACCGGCGCCGGCCCAGGTGACCGCGGTCGCCCCAGCCGCGGCCCCGGCCGTGCTGTCGGCCGCGCTGGCCGCCCCGGCCTCGGCACCCGTGCCGCTGGCGGACCGGGCCCGGCGCCAGTAGCGGAGCATGCACAGCAGCAGCCCGAATCCCATCAGCAGCAGCACCCACGGCAGGACCGCGACCACGGCCCGGGCGGCCTGGCGCGGCAGGCTGATGCTCATGGCGTACACCGCGTCGCCGGCGGCCACCGCGGCCAGCAGCAGGAGCAGGCACGCCCACACGTAACAGCGGGTCCACCAGCCCGCGCCGCGCAGGGCCAGCGCCGCGGAGCAGGCCATCACCAGCATCGCGTCGAAGATCACTGGGTACAGCCGGGCCAGCTCCGGTGAGACCCCGGCATGCAGCGCGATCTGGTGGATGCCCTGATAGGACAGCAGGAACGCGGCCGCGGCCACCAGCAGCACGCCGATGATCACCGCGGCCAGCGCGGTGGCGCGCAGCCGGGGCTGGGGATCGGCGGCCCGCGATCCACGCGCCACGGGATAGTCGGTCATCTCCGGTCTTTGTCCTTCCTGCCCGACCGCTCAGGAGATGAGCGCCCGCCTATAGTCGGGACTACGGGCACCATTGTGCGCCCAGCGGTCACCGGGCGGGCAGGCGGCGGGGTGCCGCCTGCGGCTGGCCCCGGATCGCCCGGCGCGGGGACGGCCAGATTGGCCGCGTGATTGCGCGCACGGCCTCGGCGTCAAGGGAGACGATATGCCGTACTACCGGGTGACCGGGGAGGTTCCCCGCAAGCGCCATATCCGCTTTCACCGTCCGGATGGGGGGCTGTACTCCGAAGAACTCATGGGCGAAGAGGGTTTCTCCGCCGACTCGTCCCTTCTCTACCACGTTCACCCGCCCACCGCGATCGTCAAGAGCGAGGGACTCGCCGCGCCCACGGCCGAGACCGTGCCGAACTACCCCCTGCTGCCCCGGCACGTGCGCACCGCCGGGCTGCCCGGGGGTGCCGATCTGGTGCTGGGCCGGGACCTGCTTTTCGGCAATGACGACGTCCGCATTTCCTTTGCCGCACCCACGGCACCCTCCGGCCTCTACCGCAATTCAGCTGGTGACGAGGCCGTCTATGTGCAGGAAGGATCGGCGGTTTTTGAGTCGGTCTATGGCCGGATCACCACCGGTCCCGGGGACTATGTGGTCGTGCCGCGCGGCACGATTCACCGCTGGCTGCCCGGGGATTCCGGGGTGCGCGTGCTGACCATCGAGGCCAGTGGCCATATCCGGCCGCCGCGCCGCTACCTGTCGGCCTCCGGCCAGTTCCTTGAGCACGCCCCCTACAGCGAGCGTGACCTGCGTGCACCGGAGGGGCCGCTGCTGGCCGAGGGCGAGGAGGTGCCGGTCATCGTCCGCACCCGCGGCGGCCTGACCCGGCTGACCTACGCTCATCACCCGTTCGACGTCGTCGGGTGGGACGGGCAGCTCTACCCGTTCGCGTTCAACCTGGCCGACTTCGAGCCGGTGGTGAAGCGCACCCACGCGCCGCCGCCGGTGCACCAGACCTTCGAGGGGCCGAACTTCGTGATCTGCTCGTTCTGCCCGCGGCCGCTCGACTTCGACCCGCGGGCCGTCCCGATCCCCTACCACCACCACAACGTGGACTCCGACGAGATGATGTTCTACGTCGGCGGCGACTACTCGGCCCGCAAGGGCTCCGGGGTCGGGATCGGCTCGATCACGCTGCACCCGGCCGGGTTCACCCATGGCCCGCAGCCCGGTGCGGTGGAGGCGGCGGTCGCGGGGCTGGCCGAGGGCCGGGTCACCACCGACGAGACCGCGGTGATGATCGACACCTTCCGGCCGCTGCACCTCGGCCCGGCGGCCCGCCGGGCCGAGGACCCCGAGTACGCCTGGACCTGGGCGCGCGCCGCGCGCCCGTAAGACGCGCCGGGGGAGGCCGCGCGGCTCCCCGCCCGTGCCGGATTCATGATCACGGAATCCTGTCAGGCGCAGTGACCGACAGGAGTCCGTGCCGGTGGGTGCGCGGTTATGGGCGCGCGGCGGACCGCGGGCCGCCGGTAGCCTTGGCCCGTGACGCTCCGTCTTTACGACACTGCCGCGCGCGAGGTGCGCGACTTCGTCCCGCTCGTGCCCGGGAAGGTATCGCTGTACCTGTGTGGCGCCACCGTGCAGGCGCCCCCGCACATCGGGCACATCCGCTCCGGGGTGAGCTTCGACGTGCTGGTCCGCTGGCTCAAGGCGAGCGGCTACCAGGTCACGTTCTGCCGGAACGTCACCGATATTGACGACAAGGTGCTGCGGGTGGCGGCGGCCGAAGGCGTCGCGTGGTGGCAGGTAGCGCAGCGCAACGAGCGGGCGTTCAGCCGCGCCTACGACGCGCTCGGCTGCCTGCCGCCGGAGGTGGAGCCGCGCGCGACCGGCCACGTGCCGGAGATGATCGTCCTCATGCGGCGGCTGATCGACGGGGGCCACGCCTACGCCGCGGGCGGCGACGTCTATTTCGACATCAGCTCCTGCCCGTCGTACGGCTCGCTGTCCGGCCAGCGTCCCGATCACATGCGGCCCGCCGGCGACAGCGACACCGCCGGTGCCAAGCGCGACCCGCGTGACTTCACCCTGTGGAAGGGCGCGAAGCCGGGGGAGCCGGCCTGGGAGACCCCGTGGGGGCCGGGCCGCCCGGGCTGGCACCTGGAGTGCTCGGCGATGGCCACCAAGTACCTCGGACCGTCCTTCGACATCCACGGCGGCGGGCTGGACCTGGTGTTCCCGCACCACGAGAACGAACTGGCCCAGTCCCGCGCGGCGGGCGACGGGTTCGCGCGGTACTGGGTGCACAACGGCCTGGTCGGGGTGGCCGGCGAGAAGATGAGCAAATCGCTGGGGAATTCGCTACTAGTGGACGCGATGATCACCCAGGTGCGGCCGGTCGAACTGCGCTACTACCTGGGCCAGGCCCACTACCGGTCGCCGCTTGAGTACTCGCCGGAGGCGCTGGCCGAAGCGGTCGCCTCCTACCGGGGGATCGAAGGCTTCGTGATCCGGGCGGCCGAGTTCCTGAGAGCCCAGGGCGACTTTGGCGTCGCCTGGGAGCCCAATGCCGATCAGGACCAAGACCGGGGCGACCTCAGGGGCACTTTGGACCCCGCCGATGCACCGGTCGGCCTGCGGGACTTGCCGGCGGCGTTCGTCGCTGCGCTGGATGACGATCTCGGCGTGCCGCAGGCCCTCGCTGTCGTCCATGACGTGCTGCATGCCGGCAACAACGCGCTGGCCGCGGGGGACACCGACGCCGTGGCCGCCGCCCTGGCCTCGGTGCGGGCCATGCTCGGCGTGCTCGGGCTGGACCCGCTGGCGCCGCCCTGGGTGTCCCGGGCGGGCGACGACGACCTGCGCGGCGTGGTCGAGGCGCTGGTCACCATGGCGCTCGACGAGCGGCAGGCGGCGCGGGACCGCAAGGACTACGACGCGGCGGACGCGATCAGGGAGCGGCTGCAAGCCGCCGGCGTCATCATCGATGACACCCCGAACGGGCCCCGAATCGAGCTGAAGCGATGAGCCCGGCAGGCAAGCCCGGTGCGGGCGGCGGCCGGGCGGCCCGCGGCGGCCGGACCAAGTCCGGCAAGCCGCGCCCGGGCACCGGCGGGTACGGCAAGCGGCGGCTGGAGGGCAAAGGGCCAACCCCGCCCGCGCACATGCGGCCCGGCCACCCGGCCCAGCGCCGGGCCGCGGCCCGGGGTGACGCGGCCACGCCAGATGGAGCCGGGCGCGGAGAAGGCTCACCGGCCGCGTCCGCCCGGCCACGTTCCGCCGGCCCGCCACGGGCCCGGCCGGCCCGTGCCGGTCCTGGTGAGCCACCGGCCGCGGCCGGCCGGGGACGGGGCCGGGGGACCGCCAGTCGTTCGGCCGGTAAGAGGGTCCCGTCGCGGGCGCCAGCCGTTGACCAGGCCGGCGGGCGGGCGCGCGGGGCCGGTGACGCACCCGAGGTCGTCACCGGGCGCAATGCGGTGCTGGAGGCGCTGACGGCCGGCGTGCCCGCCACCGCCCTGTTCGCCGCCCAGCGGCTGGACGCCGACGACCGGGTACGGGACGTGATCGCGCTGGCGGCGCAGGCGCGGGTGCCGATGATCGAGGCGAGCCGCCCGGAACTGGACCGGCTGACCGGCGGCGCCATCCACCAGGGCCTGGCGCTGCGGATCGCGCCCTACAGCTACGCACACCCCGCGGACCTGACCGCCCGGGCGGTGGCACAAGGCCAGCCGCCGCTGATCGTCGCCCTGGACGGGATCACCGACCCGCGCAACCTGGGGGCGATCGCCAGGTCGGCGGCGGCGTTCGGCGGGCACGGCGTGCTGATCCCGGCCCGGCGGTCGGCCCGGGTCACCGCCGGCGCCTGGAAGGCGTCAGCCGGCGCGCTGGCGCGGGTGCCGGTGGCCCAGGCGCCGAACCTGGACCGGGCGCTGGCGTCCTACGCTGAGGCGGGCCTGTTCGTGGTCGGCCTGGACGCGGCCGGCGGGACCGGGGTGGACGATCTGGAAGTTGCCGACGGCCCGCTGGTGGTGGTGGTTGGCTCGGAAGGCCGCGGCCTGTCCCGGCTGGTAGCGCAGCGCTGTGACCTGCTGGCCCGGATCCCGATGGCGGCCGCCACCGAGTCGCTGAACGCCTCCGTTGCGGCCGGGATCGCCCTGCACGCGGTAGCCACCCGGCGCCACCCGTGCCCATGACCCGGTGACCGCCCGGGCCAGCGGGAGCGGTGGTCTGGCGGGCCGGGCCACCGCGCGCTATCGTTCGCAATGTGAACAAGTTGGGTGGGGCGGCCGAGGCTGCCGGTCTGGCTGACGGGGCCGGCGATCACCCAGATGACCAGGTGAGCCCGGCCCCGGCGGCCCGCAGGACGGCGGATACGGCGGGCCGACGGACCGATTTCGTCCAGTCGCTGGACCGGGGCCTGGCCGTGATCCGCTGCTTCTCTTCCGAGCACCCGTCGCTGACCCTGTCCGAGGTGGCCGAGCGGACCGGGCTGACCAGGGCGGCCGCCCGGCGGTTCCTGCTGACCCTGCAGGAGCTTGGCTACGTGGGCAGTTCCGGGCGGCAGTTCTCGCTCCGCCCGCGGGTGCTCGCCCTCGGCTATGCCTACCTGTCCTCGTTCAGCGTCGCCCAGATCGCCCAGCCTCACCTGGAGGACCTGGCCGAGGAACTGCACGAGTCCTGCTCGGTGAGCGTGCTCGACGGCGACGACCTGGTCTACGTGGCGCGGGCCTCGGCCAACCGGATCATGACGATCTCGCTCACGGTCGGCACCCGGCTGCCGCCCTACCCGACCTCGATGGGCCGGGTCCTGCTGGCGCACCTGCCCGAAGCCGAACTCGAGGCCTACCTGAGCCGGACCGAACTGCGCAAGCTCACCGAACGGACGGTGGTGGATCCGGCTGGGTTGCGCGCCGTCCTGGCCACCGTGCGCAGCCAGGGCTGGGCCGCGGTCGACCAGGAGCTGGAGGCCGGGGTCCGCTCGATCGCGGTCCCGATCCGGGACAGCTCGCGCAAGGTGGTGGCGGCGATCAACGCCAGCGCGCACGCGGCCCGGGTGCCGATGCGGACGCTGGAGAAGGAGTTCCTGCCCCGGCTGCTCGACAGCGCCCGCCAGATCGACAGCGAACTGGCTACCCGGTTGTCCAGCGGCGCCCGCACGGTGATGTAGCGGGCCGCCGCCGGAGCCGAATATATGTTCTATAGTCTGCCTCATGGCAGGGATGTTCCAGGGGTCGCTGCTCGACCTCACCAGCCAGGCGGGGCCGGGCCCGCTGGCGGATTCGCTGCGCCCCAAGGCCCTGGCCCACGGCGCCTGGGTAGACATCCGGCCGGGCTGGCTGGCGGGTGCGGACGACCTGTTCGGCCGGCTGCTCGCGGCCGTCCCGTGGCGGGCCGAGCGGCGGCAGATGTACGACCGGATGGTGGACGTGCCCCGGCTGCTGTGCTTCTACGGCGAGGGCGAGCCGATGCCCGATCCGGCCCTCACCGCGGCCAGGGCGGATCTGGACCGGCACTACTGGCCCGAACTGGGGGAGCCGCTGTCCACGGCCGGGCTGTGCCTGTACCGGGACGGGCGGGACAGCGTCGCCTGGCATGGGGACACCATCGGCCGGGGCAGCACCGAGGACACCGTGGTCGCGATCGTTTCGCTGGGCACGCCGCGGGCGCTGCTGCTGCGGCCGCGGGCCGGCGGTCCCGCGCTGCGCTACGACCTGGGCCATGGTGACCTGCTGGTGATGGGCGGCAGCTGCCAGCGCACCTGGGAGCACGCCGTGCCCAAGACGGCCCGCGCCACCGGCCCTCGGATCAGCGTCCAGTTCCGGCCGCGTGGCGTGCGCTAGCTGGCGGCCGTACCGGCCGTTCCAGCCGCTCCGGCTGGGCTGGCCTGGCTGCCTGCAGGCAGCAGCCGGACGTCAAAGTGGACGGCGCGGAACGGGTTGGGCAGCCCGTGCGCGGTGGCCCGGTCCGGGTCGTCGACCACCGGGAACTCACGGACCAGGCTATGTTTCACGCCAAACACCGCGTCCGAGTCGATGTAGGGGCTGCCAGCCACGAACAGGTGGGTGGCCACCGGGCGGTGCCCGGGCGCGGTGACGATGAAATGGATGTGGGCCGGCCGGTAGGGGTGGCGGCCGGTCACCCGCAGCAGCTCGCCGACCGGGCCGTCGTCGGGGATCGGGTAGTACCTCGGCACGATGGTGGTGAACCAGAAGCCGCCGTCGGCGCCGGTGGTGAACAGCCCGCGCAGGTTCCGTTCCGGCTGGATGCCCGGCTGCTGGACGTCGTAGAACCCGTCCGCGCTGGCCTGCCAGACGTCCACCTGCGCGCCCGCCAGCGGTTCCCCGCCGGCGCCGGTGACCTGGCCGGTGACCAGGCACGGCTCACCCTGGCCGTCCAGCGAGATGGTGTCGCCGAGGGCCCGCGGCGGGGAGGCCACCACGTGGAACGGGCCGGTGACGGTTGACTCGGTCGACCCGCCCGCCGCCCGGTGGTTGATCGTCTCGACCAGCATCGAGACCCCGAGGATGTCCGAGAGCAGGATGAACTCCTGCCGGACCTCGTCGCACCGGTGGCCGGTGGCGGTCAGGAACCCGATGGCCTGCTCCCATTCCGCCTCGGTCAGTTCCACGTCCTTGATGAAGGCGTGCAGGTGGCTGACCAGCGAGGTCAGCACCTGCCGGAGCCGGGGCGGGGCGGCGGCGAAGCTGGCCGCCACCACTTCCGCCGAGCGCTCTTCGGTGAACAGTTCGGGATCCATGTAACGCATCCAATCATTGCGGCCGGGCCCTGGCCCTGGGCTGCTGGTGCGGCCACTGCCGTCTCCCCGGGCACGCGGGCCACACCTTACCCACGGCACCCGCGAGGAACGGGCCGCGCCGGAACCCGCATAGCATGACGTACGTGTTAAAGGAGTGTGCACGTTGCCGCCCGCCCCTATCCGCGCGTGGCACCTACGAGCCATACTCCAGATAACGAAACGAAAACGGGGCAGGGAGGTCACGCCGGTTGGCGAGCAGGGCAAAGTGGCAGAGCAGGGGCCTCGCCGGACTGTGGCTGACCGTGATCGCGGTCATGGTTGCCGCCTGCGCGGCACCGCAGTTCACCTATGTCGCCAATTCCGCTTCGCAGACGTATTTCAAGGTCCCGAACGGCTGGCACAAACTCAGCGATGCGGCCATCGCGCACGCGCTGGGGGGCGCCAAGTCGGCCACCGTCCCGGTCGGCGTGTGGTCGGTCGGCTACGACGGCAGCTCCATCCCGTCGGCCTCCCATATCTTCGGCGCCTCGGCCTCACAGCCCTTCGCGCTGGCGCTGGTCGAGCCTTTGAGCGCGACGGCTGCCAACTCGATGTCCTATAACTCGCTCCGGGACGTTTTCCTGCCGGTGACCTCGACCACCCGCCAGAGCGCCACCAAGAGCGGCTTCCCGCTGACCGGGTTCCACCTGCTGCAGGACTCCGTTCTCACCCCTGGCCAGGGTGTGCACGGGGTCCGCGATATTTTCGATTACACGTTCCCGGGCGGGAGCACCGACACCTTCGACCAGATCGCCTTCACCAACGCCGACAACACCGAGCTCTACCTGCTCGTCCTGCACTGTCTGGCGACCTGCTACCAGAAGCACACCGGCGAGATCAACACAGTGATGAGCTCATTCACCGTCAGGAGCAGCTGATGACAACAACCCCCGTGGGCCCGGTGGAAGGGCTGCGCCCGCCCGGCGGGCGGCCGCGGGACGAGGATTTGCGCACCCGGAAGCCGCTGGCTGTCTGGGACCGGATCAAGATCCTGCTGCTCCTCACCCTGATCTGGCTCATCCTGACCTGGTCGGCGATGGCGAACAACCCGCTGATGGGCTTCGGCGACGGGGCCCGGATCGAGGCCCGGTCCGGTAAGTGGGTGTTCATCCTGGCCGGGCTGGAGGCCGTGCGCCAGATCCACTACCTCATCAGCGAGCACTGGGCCGGCTACCACCGGTTCTGGACCCATGGGGTGTTCGGCGGGTTTGAGCGGCTGACTCACCGCCGCCTGTCCAGCTGGACCAGGTTCCGGCTATGGCGAATGTTCACCTGGATCCTGTGGATTGCCGTGGCGGCGCTGGTGATCGGCAAGATCATCCACACGTCGCCGGTGCTGGCCCTGCTGACCGCCCCGCGGCTGATCTGGCACGCGCTGCCGACCATCATCCAGTACGTCTTCCTCATCTTCTTCATCATCATCCAGTTCGCGGCGCTGTTCTGGTTCCTGTCCCGGGGCGGGGTGGACGTCTACTACCCCGACGACATCAAGACCCGGTTCGCCGACGTCTGGGGCCAGGACCACGTGCTGGCGCGGGTGAAGGAGAACATCCTCTACCTGGAGAACCCGGAGCAGGTCGAGGACCGGGGCGGTTACGTGCCCGGCGGCATCCTGCTGTGGGGGCCGCCCGGCACCGGCAAGACGCTCATGGCCGAGGCGGTGGCCGGTGAGACCGGCCGGCCGTATGTGTTCGTCGACCCGGGCGCGTTCATCAACATGTTCATGGGTGTCGGTGTGCTCAAGGTCAAAGGCCTGTTCCGCAAGCTGCGCAAGCTGGCGCTGCGGTACGGCGGGGTGATCGTCTTCTTCGACGAGGCCGACTCGCTGGGCAACCGGGGCGCGCTCGCCCAGGGCGGCCCGAACTTCCCGCGTGGCATGACGCCCGCGCCGTACCGGGCGGGCTGTAACGGCTTCTCCTACCTGTCGCAGGACGTGCAGTGGCTGCTGATGCGGCGGGAGATGCAGTCGGGCATCGAGGACGAGCCTGATTCCGGCCGGCGCAGCAAGCAGATCATCGGCGCGGGCATGAACGGCGGTGGCGGCGGCGGCGGCATGGGCACGCTGCAGGCGCTGCTCACCGAGCTGTCCGGGCTGAAGAAGCCGCGCGGCTTCTTCAACCGCTACGTCCGGCGGATATTCGGCATGCGCCCGAAGCCGCCGCCCAAGTACCGGATCCTGGTCATGATGGCGAGCAACATGCCGGAGGCGCTGGACGAGGCGCTGCTGCGGCCGGGCCGGATCGACCGCATCTACAAGGTCGGCTACCCGTCCAAGGCGGGCCGGGTCCGCACCTACGAGGGCTACCTGGGCAAGGTGCGGCATGAGCTGACCCCGGAGCAGATCGACAAGCTGGCCGTCATCACCCCGTACGCGACCGGCGCCACCATCAAGGACACCGTCAACGAGGCGCTGATCACCGCGATCCGGAACGGCCGGGATGTCATCACCTGGCAGGACATCATCCGCGCCAAACAGCTCAAGGAACTCGGCCCGCCGCAGGACGTGGAGTACATCGAGCGGGAGCGGCACGCGGTGGCGATCCACGAGGCCTGCCACGCGCTGGTGGCCCACCACACCCGCCTGCACATGGAGATCGACATCGCCACGATCGAGAAGGGCAGCGACTACCTGGGCATGGTCGCCAGCATCCCGCCGGAGGACCAGTTCACCCGGTGGCGCAGCGAATACGAGACCGACATCCTGGTGTCGCTGGCCTCGCTGGCTGGGGAGCGGATGTTCTTCAACAACGACAGCTCGTCCGGGGTGTCCGGCGACCTGGAGTCGGCGACCGCCGTGGCCTCGTTCATGGAGGGCTTCTGGGGCATGGGCTCCACGGTGTCCTCGTACTCGACCGCCAAGCGGCTAGAGGTCGGCTCGCCCGGCGGCGGCCAGGCCGGGCGGAAGAAGAAGGGCCAGGATCCCGAGGCGGAACTCCGCCGCGCGCTGGCCGACCGTATCGAGGACAACCTGCACGTGCTGCTGGAACAGGTGGAGCGGATCATCGCCGAGAACCGCGGGGAGGTGCTCTGCCTGGCGCACGCGCTGGAGTCGCACAAGACACTCAGCGGTGACGACGTGCTGGCCGTGCTGGAGCACCGGCCGGGCCCGTTCGTGGACGGCCGGATCTACGCCGATCCGTCCTTTGTGGAGCAGCTGGAGGAATACCACGAGGGTGCGGCGACCGCGCACCATGAGCACAGCAAGGTGCCGATGAGCCTGCCGTCCGCGCCGAAGCCGCTGCTCCTGCCACAGGGCGCCGCGGCCACGCCCAAGCCTGACCAGCTCGGGTCCTGACCGTCGGATGCGGGCCGCCTACCGGGTGCGGCTGGTCGCCAACCTGGTGAACGGGTCGACCCTGGCGGGCGTCCTGGTGGCCGCCGCCGGGCGGGCCCGGCTGGCCCGCGGCCATGACGGCCTGCTGATCGGGGAGCGGTACCGGCTGCCGGTGCCGCCCGCCCCGGCGTTCACGCTCGGGAACATGATCGTCACCAAGATGGGCCGGGACGAACTGGCCGGCGCCGAGGCGCTGCTGGTCCACGAGGCGCGGCACGCGACGCAGTTCGCCTGCTGCGCAGGCCTGCTGATGCTGCCGCTGTACTTCCTGGCCGCGGCCTGGTCCTGGCTGCTCACCGGCGACTTCGGGGCGCGTAACGTCTTCGAGCGGCTGGCCGGGCTGTCCGGCGGCGGGTACGTCGATCGGCCGCTGCGCCCGGCGGTGGCCCGGTGGCCGCTGGCCCGGTGGGTGGCGGGACCGGCCGGCGGCGAGCCCGCTGGCCTGCCCCGCGGCCAGTCCGGTGGCGCGCCCCGCGTCGAGCCCGGTGGCGTGCCCCGCGGCCGGGCATGAGATTCCACCGGCTGCGGGTGCTGCGGCGGTTCCCCCATCCCGGGCGCGGCTTCACCCAGGGGCTGATCGTCACCGATGGCGTCGCCTGGGAGAGCACCGGGCTCTACGGGGAGTCGGAGTTGCGCCGGTACCGGCTCGGCGCCGGGCAGCCGGAGGCGAGCGCGCCGCTGCCACCGGAACTGTTCGCGGAGGGCATCTGCCGGGCGGGCGGGGCCATCTGGCAGCTCACCTGGCGGGAACGTACCGCGCTGCGCTGGCACCCGGACACACTCGAACTGCTGGCCACGGTCCCCTACAACCGCGAGGGCTGGGGCATCTGCGAGGCCGGCGAGCACCTGCTGACCAGCGACGGCAGCGGCGAACTGGTCCGCCGCGATCCGCAGACGCTGGCACCGCTGGATGTGGTCAAGATCCGCTGCGAGGGCGCGCGCGTGTCCGGCCTGAACGACCTGGCCTGGGCTAACGGCCGGATCTGGGCCAACATTCTGCTCCAGCCCTGCCTGGCCGGGATCGACCCCGGCACCGGCGAGGTCACCGACATCGTGGACGCCCGTAGCCTGCGTGAGCGGCACTGGGGCGATCCGCAGGCGGTGCTGAACGGGATCGCAGCGCTGCCCGGCGACGGCGAGTTCATGCTCACCGGCAAGACCTGGCGGTTCATCTATCACGTCCGGCTGGTGCCCGCCGGGCCGCGGGCGCCGGGCCGCCGCCACCGCCGCCCCGCGGACCTGCTGAGCCCAGGCGGGTAACTCCTGGGCCGCCTGCTCCAGCGCGTAACCGGCGGCGAGCAGCCGTTCCTCGCTGCCGGACGGCCCGATCAGCTGGACACTGGCCGGCAGCGGCCCGGTGGCTGGCACCGGCAGCACGAGCGCGGGCAGGCCGGCCAGGTTGACCGGCGAGGTGAGTCCCCGGATCCGGGCCAGCCCACGGGCGTCACCCAGGACCGGCGGGAAGCCGAGCAGAGTGGGCAGGGCCAGCATCTCGACCTGGTCCCACAGGCCGTCCAGGACCGCCCGCCAGCCGGTACCTACCCGGCGGGCCGCGGCCAGCTCCGCCGGGGTGATCTTGCTGGACTCACGCAGCCGCCGCAGCACATCCCGGCCGATCCGGCCGGGTGCGGCCGCCGCCAGCGCCCCGTCGGTCTGCCAGGCTTCCGCATCGATCACGATCATGGCGGCGGTCATCGCGGCCGCCAGCCCGGGCAGCACGACCGGTGCGATCCGCCAGCCGGTCCGGGCCAGGGCGGCGTCCACGGCCGCGTCGATGACCGGATCGGCGTCCATCGCCACCCGCCCGACGGTCTGCGGCGGGTCGCTGGCCACGGTGAAACCCGGCTCCAGTAAGGCCATCCCGGCGGCCAGCCCGGCCACGTCGCGGGCCAGGGGGCCGACCGTGTCCATGCTGGGCGCGAGCGGCCAGACCCCGGCCAGCGGGATCCGGCCGCCGGTGGTCTTGAGTCCCGCCACCCCGCAGCAGGCGGCCGGAATCCGGACCGAGCCGCCGGTGTCCGATCCGAAGGAGACATCGGCTTCGCCGGTGGCCACCACTACCGCCGACCCGCTGGACGAGCCGCCGGGCACGCGGCGCGGGTCGAGCGGGTTGACCGGCGTCCCGAACGCGGCGTTGACCCCGCTGATCCCATAGGCGAGCTCGTGCAGGTTGACCTTGCCGACCAGAACCGCATGGCCACGGCTGATGGCGGCGCGCAAGCCCGCCAGGCAGGCGGCGTCGGCTGGTGCCGGGCTGGCCCGGTCGGCGACGGCCAGGCTGCCCGCGGTGGTGGGCAGGCCGGCCACGTCGATGAGGTCCTTGACCGCGACCCGCAGCCCGGGCCCGGACACGTCCTCCCTGAGGATCCATGTGGACATAGCGCTTTATTTTGGCAGGTTGCGGGCTTTTCGCCAGGGGGCGACTGGCGGCGGTCCGGACCGGGCCGGGCCGGTTGCCGCCGCTCTGGGCGGCTCCGGTGACCGGGGAGACTCAGGTGGCTGAGGTGGTGGCTGGAGTGGCTGAGGTGGCGTGGGTGGCTGCCGGACTATCGAAGCGGCCAGCCATCCGTAGCGCACCGACGGCCGCAGATCCGGCGGCGGGCTGCCCGGCGCGTAGTGCCCGGCAGGGGCCGGGCCGCGCTTGGCCTAGGTGTCGCCGGGCGCGACGGCAGCGGGTGCGGTCGCGGTCCCGCCGGGCGCCACCGAGGCCGGGCCCGTTACCGCGCCGGCCGGTGGCGTGGCGAGCCCAGGGCCAGACGACGACCAGGGCCGGGCGGCCGGCTCGTCCGGCCCGGCCGACCATTCCCTGATCGCGGTGGCCAGCAGGTGCGGCACCAGGTCGGTAGACCGGCGCACCACCCAGGCGGTGCCCTTGGTGGCCAGCCAGCTGAGCTCGGCCAGCCGGCTCGGGGGCGGGTTGTGCGGCTCGGCGTCCGGCGCGGGCCCGAGCTGGTGGCCGGCCGCGGCCAGCAGGGCGTGGAAGCGGCGGGCGATGAGCCGGTGGCCACGTTCGCTCGGGTGCAGCCGGTCAACCGCCCACATCCGCCGGTCGTAGGTCTCGGGGTCACCGGCCGCGTCGAAGTGGAGCGTGCCGAACCGGCCGGCGATGCCGTCCATCACGTAGTTGAGCTGGTGCGCCCGCCGGGCGAGCGGCTGGGCCAGCGGGCCGGGCAGCCCGAGCATCCGGCCCGGGTCGGGCAGCCGCATGGTGAGCACTTCCGCGCCCGCCGCCCGCAGCGCGCCCACCACGTGCGCGGCGGCGGCGGCGAACCGTTCCGGGTCGAAGCCCGGCCGGAGCGTGTCGTTGATGCCGAACACCACGCTGGCCACATCCGGGCGCAGCTGGAGCGCCGTGGGCAGCTGGACGTTCTCGACGTCGGCCGCCCGCCCGCCACTGGCGGCCAGGATGTGCACGCTCGGCTGGTCCAGGCTTTCTGCGAGCAGCACCGCCCAGCCGCGCCAGCGTGGCCCGCCCGGCACCACCGGGCGCACCGGGTCGCCGATGCCAAGGGTGATCGAGTCGCCGAGCGCGGTGTAGGTCGTCATGCCGCCGCCTTGACCTGGATGGGGACCGGCCCGGCGGCGGCGAGCACCGCCTGGTAGTGGCCGATCAGCTCGTCGCATATCGCCGCCCAGCCGCGGCCGAGCATACGCCGCCGGGCGGCGCTGCCCTGCTGGGCCCGGAGCTGGGGATCGGCGGCCAGCCTGGCCACCGCCGCGGTGATCGTATCCGCCTCGCCCGGCCGTACCAGGAACCCGGTGATGCCGTCCGCCACCAGGTCGAGCGGGCCGCCCGCGGCTGGCGCCACCGCAGGCAGCCCGCTGGCCGCGGCCTCCTGCAGCGTGTTGCCGAAGGTGTCATGCGGCCCGGCATGGACGAAGATGTCGAGGCTGGCGTACAGCGCGGCGAGCTGTTCACCCTGTTTGGGCCCGAGGAACAGCGCATCGGGCAGGGCCTGCCGGGCCGCCGCCTCGGCTGGCCCGCCGCCGACGATCACCAGCCTGACCCCGGTCATGGCGGCCACCCCCGCCAGCAGGTCCAGGCGCTTTTCCACGGCGAGTCGGCCGACATAGCCGACGATCACCTCGCCCCCGGGCGCCAGTTCGGCGCGCAGCCGGGCGCTGCGCTTCGCCGGGCCGAACCGGCTGGTGTCCACGCCGCGGCCCCACAGGTGGACCCGCTCGATGCCATGGGCGGCCAGATCGGCGGCGGCCGCGGTGGACGGGGCCAGAGTCCGGTTGACCGCGTTGTGCAGCTGGCGGAGCCTCCGCCAGCAGATCGCCTCGCCGATGGAGCCGGTGTGGTAGGCGCGGGCGTAGGCGGCCATGTCCGTCGCGTACACGGCGACGGCGGGCAGCCCGAGCCGCCGGGCGGCGGCACAGCCGCTGGCCCCCAGCACGAACGGCCCGGCGAGGTGGACCAGGTCAGCGCCGTGGGCGGCGATTTCGGCGCGGATGCTCTGGCCGGGCAGGCCGATCCGCAGGCCGGGGTAGAGGGGGAGGGCGACGGAGGGCACGCGGACGACCGGGTACCCGAACGCGCTGTCCGGCCGCCGCAGCCCGCTGGCCGGTTCAGGTGCGATGACCAGCGGGTGGTGGCCGCGGCTGAGCAGGTGCTCGGCCACCCGCAGCGCGGTGTGCGCGACGCCGTTGACGTCGGGTGGGAAGGACTCGGTGACATATGCGATCCGCACAGTTATAAGTTCGCCGGCGTGTCCCCCGGGGATGGGCGCGACACCGTGACCGCCAGGCGAACTGTCAATGACATCTCTGTGCTGAATCCGCAGGTCACACGGCCCAGAGACGGCCGTCGGGCGACGGCGCCGCTGGTGGCGGGCGCGGTGCTCGGTGCGCTGTACTTCGCGCCACCGGACGGGCGCTCGGCCCGGCCAGCGGGCCCGGCCGCGAGCCGGCGGCGGCCACGGCTCCCGCCCGCTCTGGTCCAGGCCGGTCCCGGCCCCAGGCCGTGGCCGGAGCTGCGCCGTGCCGTATGTCTGTAGATATTGACAATTTCTTGTCCGAACCTAACCATATGGTGAGGAACCGAGGAGACTGCGCCGCCGCTGCTTGCCGGCGCCTGCCAGCCAGCCCTCGCATGCCCCCGTCTTGGCGGCTCCTGTGACAGGAGGTCGGAAGTGGCAAGTAGTGAGGTAACAGGGGGGACGGCACCCCCCGGCGAGACCGGGCGCTTGTTCATCAGGCAGACCTCGGGCCTGGTCCGGGAACTCGGCATCCCGGCCGCCACCGCCATCTCGCTGGCGGCGGTGGCCGTGGTGAACACCTTCATCAACTTCAACGCGGGCCTGACGGCCTTCCCCAAGGCCGACATGTACCTGCCGCTGGTGCTGGCCGCGGTGATCTGGCTCATCGCCATGTTCGCCTACCGCTACCTGCTGCGCGCGGTGCCCCGGGCCGGCGGCGAGTACGTCTACCTGACCCGGATCGTCTCCCCGGTGGTGGGGGCGATCGCGGGCCTGGGCATCGCCGTGGTCTTCACCTACGTCCTGTCGACGAACGCGCACTTCGCGGCGCAGTTCACCCCGTTCATGCTGAGCGGCCTGGGCTCGGTCTTCCACAGCAGCGGCATGGCGAACGCCGCCAGCACGGTGACCAGCAACGGCTGGGTCTTCGGGATCAGCCTGATAGTGATGGTGATCGTGGCGCTGCTTTCGCTATCCTCGGTCAAGATCGTCGCCCGGATCATCCTCGGCCTCATGGTGCTGCAGCTGGTGGCCTTCATCGTGCTGATGCTGGTGCTGGCGTTCAACTCCCGGGCCGACTTCGCCGCCGCGTTCGCCAGCTACAGCCACCACCCGGCCGCGTACGGGGCGGTGATCGCCGCCGGCAAGGCCAGCGGGGTGGCGTTCGGCACCGCAATCGCCTCTGCGATCGCGATCATCCCGTTCATGGTGCTGAACTACAACGGCGTGCTCTACTCCTACTACGTCGGCGGTGAGCTGCGCCGGCCCGGCCGCACCTACCTTTACGCGTCGGTCATCAGCCTCGCCATCCTGGTGGTGCTGTGGGTCGGCGTCTGGGCGCTGCTGCGGGCCCGGATCGGGCTGCCGTTCATGCAGGCCCAGGCCAATCTCGGGGCCAGCAACCCGACCGCTTACGGGAAGATCACCAACCTCAGCTCGGTGGCGGGCGGCCTCGGCTACGGGATGATCCTGACCTCCAACCCGATCGCCAAGCTCCTGTTCGCCACCGCGGTGCCGTTCGCGGAGATCGCGGTCAACCTGGCCTTCGTGACGGTCACCACCCGGGTGCTGTTCGCCCAGGCCTTCGACCGGCTGCTGCCGGTCAGGGTGGCCAAGGTGGGCGAGCGCAACCACGCGCCGAACGTGGCCATCGCGATCGTGCTGGTCGTGGGGGCCGCGTTCTGCTACCTGACCAGCTACGTCAACCTCACCAACATCGTGGCCCAGCAGAGCCTGTTCTTCGCGCTGATCCTGCTGGCCGGCGGGGTGGCCGCGGCCTTCCTGCCGTCCCGGCGGCCGGACCTGATCACGCTGTCCGGCGCCTCCGATGCCGAGCGGCAGTCGTTCCTGCGTAAGGTCTCCACGGTCGGCTGGGTCACCACCGTACTCGCCCTGTTCACCGTCATCGAGATTCTCATCCACCCGTCGGTCTACGGCCGCTTCAGTGTCCCGTCGACGATCACCCTGCTGGTGGTGCTCGGCGCGGGACCGGTGATCTACCTCATCGCCCGGGCCATCCGCCGCCGGCGCAACTCGCTGGACCTGGCGCTCGCCATGCACGAGCTCCCGCCGGACTGACGCGTGCCGGTCTTCCGCCAGCCGAAGAAGAGGCGCGCACTGCGCCTCTTCTTCGCGACCGACCTGCACGGCTCCGAGGTCTGCTTCCGCAAGTTCCTCGCCGCCGCCAAGGTCTACGAACCCGATGTGCTGATCCTCGGCGGCGACTTCGCCGGCAAGGCCCTGGTCCCGGTGCTGCGCCGGGGCGAATCCTGGTCCGCCAGCCTGGACGGCCAGGAGATGACCGTGCCGCTGGCGGAGTACGACCGGCTGGCCGCCGACTTCCGGCGGCGCGGGTTCTACCCGGTGCAGATGGACGACGCCCGGCTCGCCCGGCTCAGCGCCGATCCCGCCGAACTGGATGCGCTGTTCCAGACTGAGATCGCGGCGCAGGTCAAGCGCTGGTGCGAACTGGCGGCCGAACGGCTGGACCCGGCCGTCCGCTGCATCATCACCCCCGGCAATGACGACCCGGTGAGTGCGGACCCGGTGCTGGCCGCGGACGAGCGGGTGGAGTTCCCCGAGTCCCGGGTCTGCGAGCTGGGCCCGGTCACGATGGCCAGCCTGGGCATGGTGCCGCCCACGCCGTGGAACACCGAGCGGGAGTGCCCGGAGGAGGAGCTGGCCAAGCGGATCGACGACATGCTCGAGCCGCTGCCCGAGGGCACCAGGCTGCTGCTCAACTTCCACTGCCCGCCCTACGGATCCACCCTGGACGACGCCCCGGAACTGGACGCCAGCCTCAGGCCGGTCATCCGCGGCGGCCGGCCCAGCATCGTGCCGGTCGGCAGCCACGCAGTACGGAACGCGATCAAGAAGTACCAGCCCGGGGTGGGGCTGCACGGCCACATCCACGAGTCACGCGGGGTCCAGAAGATCGGCCGGACCCTGTGCATCAATCCGGGCAGCGACTACTCTTCAGGCGTGCTGCGGGGCGCGGTGGTGGACCTCGCCGAGGATGGGACGTGCCTGGACTTCCTGCTGACGACCGGATAGCCGGGGTGGCCGACGGCCCGCTGGCCGATCCGGTGGCCGAAACCCGGCGGCTCATCGCCATGGCCGGGCAGCAGGGCCTGGTCCTGCGCGCGCTCGGCGGGGTGGGAGTGCTGCTGCAGGCGCCGGACGCGCGGCCGCGGCTGCCCCGGCGGGTCAAGGACATCGACCTCGCCGCCGCCCAGGGCACCAGCAAGGCCACCGTCGCCCTGCTCGGGCGGGCCGGTTACCGCGGCGATGAGATGTTCAACGCGCTGCGCGGCTCCCGGCGGCTGCTGTTCCACGATCTGGCCAACGGCCGCCACCTGGACGTGTTCGTGGGCGAGTTCTCGATGTGCCACAGCATCCCGCTCACCGCACGGATGGACCGCGAGCCGCTGACCGTGCCGCGGGAGGAACTGCTGCTCACCAAGCTGCAGATCGTCGAGCTGACACCGAACGACCAGGGCGACATCTACAACCTGCTCTTCCACCACGACGTCGGGAGCGGCTCCGGTGCCGCGATCGAGGCCGCCTTCATCGCCGGACTGTGCGGCCGCGACTGGGGCCTGTGGCGCACCTGCCAGCTCAACATCGAGCGCTCGCTGGCCCACCTGGCCGGCTCCGGGCTGGACCCGGACGAGCAGAAGGCCGTCACCAGCCGCCTGGAAGCGTTGCGGGACCGGATCGACGCCGAGCCCAAGAGCGTGAAGTGGCGGCTCCGCAGCCGGACCGGCGACCGGGTCCGCTGGTACGACGAGCCGGAGGAGGAGGATCCGGCGGGCGGTTAGCCGTGCCCTAGCGGGGCTCGGCCGGGACCGGGTCGGCGGCGAGCCGGGACATGCTGGTGGTGAACGCGTACCGGGACGCCCGGTACAGGTGCTGCGCGAACTCGACCGGCCGTCCGCTCTCGTCGTAGGCCGTCCGCTCCATGGTCAGCAGCGCGGCGCCGCGGGTCTCGTTGAGTATGCGGGCCTCGGTGGCCGAGGCGTTCTTGGCCGACATCCGCTGGGTGGCCGAGCCGAGCCGGATCCCCGACGCCCGCAGCAGCTCGTACAGGCCATGCTCGGACAGCATCTCGCTGGACAGATGGACCAGCGCGGCGGGCAGGAAGTTGTGCATCAGCGCGATCGGCTCGCCGTCGGCCAGCCGGATCCGCTCCAGGCTGATCACGAGCGCCCGCTCGGGCAGTTGCAGCGCGCGGGCCACCGGGTCGCTGGCGTGGCTCACCTCGTTGCGGATCACCTGCGTGGCGGGCATCCGCCCGGCCGCGGCCAGGTCGTCGTACAGGCTGGTCAGCTCGACGTCCCGGTCGATCTTCTCCTTGGCGACCAGGGTGCCGGCCCCGCGCTTGCGCACCACAAGACCCTTGTTCGACAGGTACAGGAACGCGGCCCGCACGGTCGGCCGGGACAAGCCCAGCCGCACCGCCAGATCCGCCTCGTTGTCCAGCCGGGAGCCGACCTTGAGGGTGCCCGACCTGATCGCGGTCTCGTACTGCTGGGCGAGCTGGAAGTACAGCGGCACGGGGCTGGTCCGGTCGATGACGATCGCATCGGAGACCGCGGTGTCGGGTTGCGGTAGCAAGCTGATCGGCCAGCTTTCTGCGCGTTAACGCATTTGTTCGGACAATGTCATTATCGCGTAGCTCACCCGAGTATAGATGCCGGTTCCTGGCATGCTGCTCAGCCGAGCCGGGAGGGGCGGTAACGCGGCCGCTGGCGGCGTTTGGCATCTTCGTAGGCCGTGCGGGCGGCCCGGGTCGCGGGCAGCTCAGAGACCTGCGCGACCGGCACGTCCCACCAGGCGTCCGAGCCGGGGGCGGGCACCGACGGGTCGGTCTCGACCTGGATCACGGTGGTGCGGTCCGCCGCCCGGGCGGCGGCCAGCGCCTTGCTGAGCTCGCCGACCGAGGTGGCCTTGACCGCGTGCGCACCCAGGCTGGCCGCGTTCGCGGCCAGGTCGACCGGCAGGATGCCGCCGTCGAGCTGGCCGGACGCCGGATCGCGGTACCGGTAGCGGGTGCCGAACCCGGCCGAGCCGATCGACGCGGACAGCCCGCCGATGGACTGGAACCCGTGGTTGTCCACCAGCACCACCACCAGCTTGATGCCCTCCTGCACGCTGGTGACCAGTTCGGCGCTGAGCATGAGGTACGACCCGTCGCCGACCAGCACGTAGACCTCCCGGTCCGGGGCCGCCAGCTTGACCCCGAGGCCGCCGGCGATCTCGTAGCCCATGCACGAGTAGCCGTACTCGACGTGGTAGCCCTTGCTGTCCCGGGTGCGCCACAGCTTGTGCAGGTCGCCCGGCATGCTGCCGGCGGCGCAGACCACCACGTCCCGCGGCTCGCTGGCCTCGTTCACCGCACCGATCACCTCGGACTGGGCCGGGAGCGGCTGGTGGCCCAGGTGGTAGGCGCGCTCCACCACCGCGTCCCAGGCCGCTGCCTGCAGCCGGGCGGACGCCGTGTAGGCCGGGTCGGCGTGCCAGTCACCCACCGACCCGGCCAGCTCGGCCAGGCCCGCCCGGGCGTCGGCCACCAGCGGCAGTGCGGACAGCTTGAACGCGTCGGGCGCCGCCACGTTCAGCCCGATGAACCGGACGTCCGGGCGGCCGAACAGGCTGCTGCTCGCGGTGGTGAAGTCGCTCCACCGGGTGCCGACCCCGATGACCAGGTCCGCCTCGGCGGCGACCGCGTTCGCCGCGGTGGACCCGGTCGCACCGATCGCGCCCACCGCCGCCGGGTGGTCGTAGGCCAGCGCTCCCTTGCCGGCCTGGGTCTCGGCGACCGGGACGCCAGTCCGTTCGGCAAATCTGGCCAGTTCGGCGGCGGCGCCGCTGTAGTGGACGCCGCCGCCGGCCACCACCAGCGGGCGGCGGCTGGCGGTGAGCATGGCCGCCGCCTCGGCCAGCGCGCCCGGCTCCGGAGGGGGCCGGCCGATCCGCCACACCCGGGTGGCGAACAGCTCGTCCGGCCAGTCGGCCGCCTCCACGGCGGTGTCCTGCGGCAGCGCCAGCGTTACCGCGCCGGTCTCGGCCTGGTCGGTGAGCACCCGCATGGCCGCCAGCAGCGCGGCGGGCAGCTGCTCGGGCCGCCAGATCCGGTCGAAGTACCGCGAGACCGGGCGCAGGCAGTCGTTGACCGAGACGTCCAGACTGCGCGGGTCCTCCAGTTCCTGCAGCACCGGGCTGGCCGGCCGGGTGGCGAACACGTCGCCGGGCAGCAGCAGCACCGGCAGCCGGTTGACCGTGGCCAGCGCCGCGCCGGTCACCATGTTCGTGGCGCCCGGGCCGATCGAGGAGGTGCAGGCGAACGCCTGCCGCCGGTCCCTCATCCGCGCGAACCCGGCCGCGGCGTGCACCATCGCCTGCTCGTTGCGCGCCTGGTAGTAGCGCAGCTCGTCCCCGGCGGCTAGCAGCGCCTCGCCAAGGCCGGCCACGTTGCCGTGCCCGAAGATGCCCCAGCAGCCGGCGAAGAAGCGCTGCCGCTCGCCGTCCCGCTCGGTGTACTGAACGGTGAGAAACCGGACCAGCGCCTGCCCGACGGTCAGTCTCACGGCCGCTCCTCGTGCGATGTCATCGGCACCCGCGGGTCCACCCGCTGGCCCGCCCAGGTGCCCCGGATCCAGGCATGGGCCGGATCGTCGCAGAAGGCCATCGTCCGCTCCGCGGCCGGCCCGGCCAGCACGTTGAGGTAGTACAGGTGGTACCCGGGGGCGGCCATCGACGGGCCGTGGTAGCCGTGCGGCACCAGCACCACGTCGCCGGTGCGGACCTCGGCCAGCACGTCGATCGGCCGGCCCGGGGACGAGGCGTAGACCCGCTGGTAGCCGGCGCCCGGCCCGGCCGGCCCGGCGGCGACCTCGAAGTAGTAGATCTCCTCAAGCACCGCCTCGCCCGGGCGCGGCTCGTCGTGCTTGTGCGGCGGGTAGGAGGACCAGTTGCCTTCCGGGGTGAGCACCTCCACCGCGACCAGCCGGTCGGTCTCGAAGGCTCCGGGTGAGCAGAAGTTGTTGACCTGCCGGGTCGCCTGCCCGCTGCCCCTGATCTCCACCGGCACCTGCTCGGCCGGCCCGTACCGGGCCGGGAGCCGGCGGGTGGCCAGGGCGCCCGGCAGCGCGAACCGGCCGCCACCGGCCGAGCGGACCGTGGCCACGCAGTCCCGCGGCAGGTAGGCGAAGTCGGTGACCCGGCTGAACACGTCCGCCCGCCCGGCCAGTGCGAAATCCTGCCCGTCCACCGTCACCTGGCAGCCGCCGGACAGCGGCAGCACCAGCAGCTCATCGGGACCGGGTGGCAGCTCCGCCTGGCCACCCGGGGGCAGTTCAAGCACCCGCAGCGAGCAGTAGTCCCAGCCGCAGTCCTGCTGCGACAGCGCGACCGGGAACGGGCCGGACCGGCACGACCCCGCGGGACGGTGCCAGCCGCCCGCCCGGCCTGCGCCGCCGCTCACCGCTCCGGTCACACCAGGCTCGCCGCGATGTCGACGGCGGCGGCCACATCGTCGCCGGGCGGGTAGAGCAGGTTGCGGCCGACCACCAGGCCGCGCATGTTGGGCAGCTGGAGCGCCTTCTGCCAGCGGGCGAACATCTCGTCCGGCCGGTCGCTGGTGTCCCCGCCCAGCAGCACGGTCGGCAGGGTGGAGGCGTCGGCCACGCGCTCCATCTGCGCCACCACCGGGATCTTCAGCCAGCTGTAGGCGGAGGTGGTGCCCAGGCCCGAGGCGATGGCCATCGACCGGATGACGGCGTCGGGCGTCAGGTCGTTGCGCGCGTGCTGGCTGACCCTGCGGACCATGAACGGCTCGATCATGGCGATGGTCTGGCGCGCCGCCAGTTCGCTGACCGCGTCCGCGCACGCCGCCAGGGTGCCCGCGGTCGCCGGGTCGTCCACGTCGATCCGCAGCAGCATCTTGCCCGCGTCCAGCCCGCTGGCGGCGATGGCCGCCGCCCGGTAGCCGGTGAACCGGTCGTCGATCTCGAAGGCCGCGCCGGTCAGCCCGCCGCGGTTCATCGACCCGATGGCCAGCTTGCCGTCCAGCGCGCCGAGCAGCAGCAGGTCCTCGATCACGTCGGCGGTGCCGAGCACCCCGTCCACGCCGGGCCGGCCGAGCGCGACCAGGAGGCGGTCCAGCAGGTCGATCCGGCTGGCCATGGCCATCGGCCGGTCCCCGGCCCCGAGGATGCCGCGGGCGGTGTGATCGGCCGCGATGATCATCAGGCGGCCGGACTCGCCCAGCCACGGCCGCCGCTGCCGCCGGGCCGCCGCGTCCGCCACCGCGCCGGGCCGGTGCGCCCGGGTTTCGGAGATCATCCGGCGCTGGTCATCACGCACGGGCGGTCTCCTCCAGCAGGGCCGTCACCTCGGCCGCGGTGGGCATGGCGTCCGAGCAGGCGATCCGGGAGGCGACGATGGCGCCCGCCGCGTTGGCGAAACCGATGGTGGTGGCCAGGTCCCAGCCGGACAGCAGGCCGTGGCAGAGCGCGCCGCCGAACGCGTCGCCCGCGCCGATCCCGTTGACCACCGGCACCTGGACCGGCGGCACCCGGACTTCGCCGTGGCCGTCCCTGGCCAGCACCCCGGCCGGCCCCTGCTTGATCACGGCCAGCTGGGCACCGAGCGCCAGCAGCGCGTCCGCCGCCCGGTCCGGGTCCGCGGTGCCGACCGCCATCTCGCACTCGTCGGTGTTCCCGACCGCGACCGTCGCCAGGGGCAGCGCAACGGCGGTGTGCTGCCGCGCCTCGGCCATCGAGGCCCAGAACATCGGCCGGTAGTCGAGGTCCAGCACGGTCGGGTGGCGCCGCTCCCGGCAGCGCAGCGCGGCCAGCGTGGCCGCCCGGCTGGGCTCGGCCGACAGCCCAGTGACGGTGGCCCAGAAGATCGCGGCCCGGGCGATGGCGGGCTGATCCAGCTCGGACTCGTAGATCTCCAGATCGGGGGCCTTGGGGTAACGGTAGAAGTAGAGCGGGAAGCGGTCCGGCGGGAACATCTCGCAGAACGTGACCGGGGTAGGCAGCCCCGGGACGGCGGTCACATACCGGTCGTCCACCGCGTAGCCGCGCAGGGCCGCGTGGATGAAGTCGCCGAACGGGTCGGCCCCGGTGCGGGTGATGAGAGCAACCCGGCGGCCGTAACGGGCGGCGGCCACGGCCACGTTGGCCGCGCTGCCGCCCAGGTAGCGGCCGAACCGGTCGACATCGGCCAGGCCCACCCCGGCCTCCAGCGGATAGAGGTCGACCCCGGACCGGCCCATGGTGATGATCTCGTCGGCGCCGCCGCTGCCGTCCGGCTGCCAGTTCGTCACAGGCCTCAGCTCCAGTCCCGGGCCCGTCCCGGCCCGCTGCGCAGGTGCCGCGGACCCGGCCGGCCGGCCGTTTCGCCGCGGCCACGCTCGCGCCGCCACTGGCGGGACCAGTCAGGAGATATCTACACTTGTATGCCGGAGCAGTCAAGAGATTGTCCTGACAAAGAGTCTTAAGCGGCGGAAGTGAGCCGGACCGGAATACCGGCCGCGACCCGTCGCCAGGCCGCGGGTGGCGCCCTGCTCAGCAGGGAATGGATCGGCCGGCATTCCGGGAGGGCCGGCCGCGCCAGCGGGCCCCGGCCGGTGGCACTAGAGGCACCCCGGCTGACCAGCTGAAAAAATGTCATGAGGTATTGACATACTTCGGGAGGATCGGGCACGGTAGCCGCACCGGCCGAGCCGCCCCGTGGCGCGGCCAGAACTGGACGGGGACATGCCAGACAACCCCAGCCCGCGGATCGGGGTGGTGCTGGAAGCCTTCCTGGACCAGCCGCTGGCTGAGGTCCTGGCGTGGCTGCGGCAGGCCGCCCCGGAGATCACCGACATCGAGGTGGGGGCGGGCGGCTACGCCCCGCACCCGCACTGTGACGTGGCCGGCCTGCTGGCCAGCGGGCCGGCCCGCACGGCGTGGCTGGACCAGATCGCCCGGCACGGCATCGCGGTCGATGCCCTGAACGCCTGGGGCAACCCGCTGCACCCGGACCCGGATCTCGCCGCCCGGCACGACACCGATCTGCGCAACGCCATCCGGCTGGCCACCCTGCTCGGCGTGGACCGGGTAGTGGCCATGGCCGGCTGCCCGGCCGCGCTGCCCGGCGACCGGGCGCCGCACTTCGGGGCGGGCGGCTGGCTGCCCTACCTGGAAGGCGTGTACGAGCAGCAATGGGAGCGGCAGGTCGCGCCGTACTGGTCCGAACTGGCCGCCTTTGCCCGGGCCGAGAACCCAGGCCTGCTGGTCTGCCTGGAACTGCACCCCGGCACGGCCGCGTTCAATGTCGAGACCTTCGAGCGGGTCGCCGCGCTCGGCCCGTCGATCGCCGCCAACCTGGATCCCAGCCACTTCTTCTGGATGGGCATGGACGGTCACCGGGTGGCCGCGCGGCTGGCGGCCCTCGTCGGCCACGCCCACGGTAAGGACGTGGTGTTTCACCCCGACAACCTGGCGCTTAACGGATTGCTCGACCGGCGCTGGCCGGATCCGCCGGACCAGATGCCGTGGACGTTCGCGGTGCCCGGGCAGGGGCACGATCTCGACTGGTGGGCCGGCCTGGTCAGGGCGCTGGCGCCGTCCCGGATGAAGGTGATCTCGATCGAGCACGAGGATCCGTTCGTGCCGGCCAGGACCGGGGTGCCGGCCGCGGCCCGGCTGCTGGCGGCGGCCATCGCGGCGGCGTGCCCGTGAGCCGGCGGCTGCGGCTGGGCGTGGTCGGTACCGGGCTGATCGCCCAGGTGATGCACCTGCATTACCTGTCCGAGCTGGCCGATTCGTACGAGGTCGCAGCCGTCTGCGACGTGGTTGCCGATAGTGCCCGGGCCTGCGCCGACCGGTACGGCATCGGCGCCGTGTTCACCGACTGGCGGGAGCTGATCGCCGAGCCGCTGGACGCCGTGCTGGTGCTCACCTCGGGCAGCCACGCCCCGATCGCGGTGGCCGCGGCGCAGGCCGGGCGGCATGTGCTGGTGGAGAAGCCGATGTGCCTCTCCGTCGCCGAGGGCCAGGCCATGCTGGCGGCGGCGGAGCGGGCCGGGCGCACGCTCATGGTGGCCTACCCCAAGCGCTACGATCCGGCCTTCGCCCGCTTCCGGGTGGCCGCCACCGAGGTGGCCGGGGCCCGGATGCTCCGGGTGACCACGTTCGAGTCCCCGCTGGCTCCCTTCATCGGGCACTATCCGCTGACTCCCCGGGGGCCGGTCCCGGACGGCCTGGCCGCCACGCTGGCCGCCGAGGCGGACCGGGCCATCCGGTCGGCCATCGGCGAGGCCGACGAGCTGGAGCGGTTCGTCTACCAGATGGTCCTGCTTGACACGCT
>DATDGI010000008.1:0-49883 GCA_036522155.1 Streptosporangiaceae bacterium | reverse complement strand
GCGGCTGGCCGCCGGCCGGGCGCCGGCCGCGCGCGCGCGCGGCCCGCCGCACACCGCACAGCGTCCGCTGGCCCGGCAGTTCTCGCAGGCCACGGCGGTGACATAACCGCGCCGGGGCACTTGCACCAGGACCGGGCCGCGCGCCAGCCCGGCGCGGGCCGCGCGCAGCGCCAGTCCGGGAACCCGGGCCGAGCGGGCTGCCTCGTCTCTGGCCAGTTCGGAGTCGGCACCGGCCGCGCTGATTTTCGGCGCGCATTCGCGCACCTGCGGGCGGGCGGCGGTCACCGCAACCGCCCAGCCGCTGCCGGCCAGGCTGGCCGCCTCCGCGGTGCGGGCAAAACCGCCGATCAGGGCGGCCGCCCCGGCCCGGTGCGCGCGCAGCGCGAGCACCTCCCGCGCGTGCGGGTAGGGGGCGCGCGGCTCGGCGTGCAGGTCGTCCCCGTCGTCCCAGATGACGGCCAGGCCCAGGTCGTGGACCGGGGCGAACATGGCGGCCCGGGTGCCAGCGACCACCCGCACCTGCCCACGCGAGACGGACAGCCAGCGCCGGTAGCGCTCGGCGGGCCCGAGGCCGGCCGCCAGGCAGGCGTGCTGGCCCGGCGCGAGCACGCGGGCCAGCGCCTGGTCGGTGATGCTCAGGTCGCGGGCGTCCGGCTCCACGATGAGGGTGCCCCGGCCGCTAGCCGCGGTGGCCGCGGCGGCCAGCGCGATCTCCTCGGGCCAGTCCGGCCCGGGCAGCGCCGTCCAGACCGCGCGTGGCGCCCGCCCGCCGGCGAGCGCGGCCAGGAAGGCCCGCCCGGCCGGGTACCGTGCCCACGGCCCCGGCTCCGGCACTGGTGGCCGCCCGGTGGCCCCGCTCCGGTCGTCACCATCCCCCGGCGGGCGCTGCCCGCCTGCCCCCGCCTCCGGAGCGGCAGCCTCGGTCCGGGCGTGCCGGGGCGGGATGGCCAGCCGCAGCACGTCGGCCAGGGTTCCCGCGTAGCGGTCGGCGACCTCCCGGGCGAGCGCGGAGATCTCCGGCCGCAGCACCGGTTCCGCCGACACGACCCGCTCCAGGTACGCCAGCCGCCCCGGATGTTCGCTGGCCGCCGCCCGCGCGAGCAGATAGCCGCCGGTCAGCTGGCCCGCGAAGCGCACCCGGACCCGGCAGCCGGGGACGGCGGCCGCGGCCAGCCGCTGCGGCACGAGGTAGTCGAACGGCCGGTCGAGGTGCGCGAGCGAGACGTCGACGGCGACTCGCCCCACGGGCAGCTCGTCGGCCGGTGCCACCTCTCTCGCTGCCCGCCGAGCCACGCTCCTGTCCTACCAGAGGACTCCCCCACTCCCGCCCGCCCCGCGATCCGTGGCGGCGGCAAAGGAGGTGGCGGCAGGGGCAGGTGCCGCGTGGGCAGCGGAGCGCGGGCGCCACGAGGGTGGCAGGGGGCAGGCGGCGCGAGGACTAGAGACCGGCGGCGGAGCGGAGGGCGCCGGTGCGGTCGGTCCGTTCCCAGGAGAAGTCGGGCTCCTCCCGGCCAAAGTGCCCGAACGCCGCGGTCTGCGCGTAGATGGGCCGCAGCAGGTCCAGATCCCGGATGATCGCCGCCGGCCGCAGGTCGAACACCTGGAGCACCGCGTCCTGGATGCGCTCCACCGGCACCTGCTCGGTGCCGAAGCACTCCACGAACAGCCCGACCGGCTTGGCCTTGCCGATCGCGTACGCGACCTGGGTCTCGCACCGGTCGGCCAGGCCCGCCGCGACCACGTTCTTGGCCACCCAGCGCATCGCGTACGCCCCGCTGCGGTCCACCTTGGACGGGTCCTTGCCGGAGAACGCCCCGCCGCCGTGCCGGGCCATCCCGCCGTAGGTGTCGATGATGATCTTCCGGCCGGTCAGGCCGGCGTCGCCCATCGGGCCGCCGACCTCGAACCGCCCGGTCGGGTTGACCAGCAGCCGGTACCCGGAGGTGTCCAGATCCAGGCTGGCCAGCACCGGGGCCACCACCAGATCCCTCACGTCCGGGGCGAGCAGTTCCTTCAGGTCGATGTCGGGAGCGTGCTGGGCGGAGACCACCACCGTGTCGAGCCGGACCGGCTGCTCACCGACGTACTCGATGGTGACCTGGGTCTTCCCGTCCGGGCGCAGGTAGGGGACATCCCCGCTGCGCCGCACCTCGGACAGCCGCCGGGCGAGCCGGTGGGCCAGCATGATCGGGAGCGGCATCAGCTCGGGCGTCTCCCGGCAGGCGTAGCCGAACATCAGCCCCTGGTCGCCGGCGCCCTGCCGGTCCAGGTCGGTGGTGCCCTCGCCCTCCCGGTGCTCGTAGGCGTCCAGCACGCCCTGGGCGATGTCCGGTGACTGGGCGCCGATGGAGACCGAAACCCCGCAGGATGCCCCGTCGTATCCCTTGGTCGAGGAGTCGTAGCCGATCTCCAGGATCTTGTCGCGGATGAGGCCGGGGATATCGACGTAGGTCTCGGTGGTCACCTCGCCGGCCACGTGGACCTGGCCGGTCGTGATCAGGGTCTCAACGGCAACACGGCTGGTCGGGTCGTCTTTGAGCATCCCGTCCAGAATGGCGTCGCTGATCTGGTCAGCCATCTTGTCGGGATGACCCTCCGTGACCGACTCGGAGGTGAAAAGGCGACGGGCCACCTGACTTCCTTCTCTGCAGGGCGAGGCTTCGCCGAAGTGTAACCGGGCTGGGCGACGCGGACGTGCCGAACCCTGACGGGCGGTTTATCCGGGTCTGTCCGGGGCCGGCCCGGGCAGCCGGGCCGCGACCAGATCCCAGACCACGTCGGCGAGCACGTCCTTGGGCCCGCGCGGGACAGGTGTGGTGCCGCCATCGGCGGCCAGCACCACGGCCTCGTTGTCGCCGGTGCCGAACGCGATCCCCCGCCCGACCCGGTTGACCACCATGAGGTCGGCTCCCTTGGCCGCGAGCTTGGCGCGCCCGTGCTCGACGATGTCCTCGGTCTCGGCCGCGAACCCGACGATGACCTGCCCGGGCGGCCGGCTGCTGGCCAGCTCGCGGAGGATGTCCGGGTTCTCGGTCAGCCGCAGCGGTTCGGGGGCGGCCCCGGTCTTCTTGATCTTATGCTCGCTCCGCGCCTGCGGGCGGTAGTCGGCCACGGCCGCGGCCATGACCACCGCGTCGGCGCCCACGGCGGCGGCGAGCACGGCGGCCCGCAGGTCGGCGGCCGAGATGACCGGCTCCACCTTGGCCCCGGCCGGGTCGGGCAGGCTGACGTTGGCCGCCACCAGCGTGACCTCCGCGCCCCGGACGGCGGCGGCGCGGGCGAGCGCGTAACCCTGCCGGCCGGACGACCAGTTGCCCAGGAACCGGACCGGGTCGAGCTCTTCCCTGGTGCCGCCCGCGCTGACCACGACCCGGCGGCCGGCCAGGTCGGGCGCGAGCCCGGCGGCGCCGCGGGCCAGCACCCGGACCGCCGCGTGGAACAGTTCGTCCGGCTCGGGCAGGCGGCCAGGGCCGGTGTCGGCTCCGGTCAGCCGCCCGGCCGCGGGATCGAGCACCACGCAGCCGCGCTGGCGCAGGAGTCTCACATTGGCCCTGGTGGCGGGGTGCTCCCACATCTCGGTGTGCATGGCGGGCGCGAACACGACCGGGCAGCGGGCGGTCAGCAGGACCGAGGTCAGCAGGTAGTCAGCACGCCCGGCGGCCGCCCGGGCCAGCAGGTCGGCGGTGGCGGGCGCGACGAAGACCAGGTCAGCTTCCTGGCCGAGCCGGACGTGCGGGACCTCGTGCACGTCGTCAAAGGGGCTGGCGGTGACCGGCTGGCCGGACAGGGCGGCCCAGGTGGCCGCGCCCACGAACCTCAGCGAATCGGCGGTCGGCACCACCCGGACCTGATGCCCGGATTCGGTGAGCAGCCGGAGCAGCTCCACCACCTTGTAGGCGGCGATACCCGCCCCCACCCCGAGGACGATGCGCGCGCGCACGTGCCCGCCTGGTGCCGGGCGGTCAGCTCTCCGCCGTCTCCACGGCGGACAGCAGCCGCTGGCGGATCTCCCGCAGCGCGATGGACAGCGGCTTCTCCTGCACGCGGGTCTCGACCAGCGGGCCCACGTATTCCAGCAGTCCCTCACCGAGCTGGGCGTAGTAGGCGTTGATCTGCCGCGCCCGCTTGGCCGCCATGATCACGAGGCGGTACTTGCTGTCAATCACGTCGAGCAGGTCGTCGATCGGCGGATTGGTGATCCCATCCGCGGCGGTATTGCCTGCCACCATCTGCCTTCCGGTTTGTCTCTGGCCAGATCAGGCCGTCATCAAGGCTACCAGTTGCGTGCACACGTCCTTGACGGATGTGTTGACCAGGGTGATGTCGAACTCAGGGCCGGCCGCGATCTCCCCGGCCGCCAGTTCGAGCCGGCGGGCGATCACCTCGGGCGGCTCGGTGCCACGGCCGGTGAGACGGCGGACCAGTTCCTCCCAGGACGGCGGGGCCAGGAAGACCAGCAGGACGCCGGGGATAGCCCGCCGCACCTGCCTGGCCCCCTCGATGTCGATCTCCAGCAGCGCCGGGACCCCGGCGGCAATGCGCTCCGCGACCGGCGCCAGCGGGGTGCCGTAACCGTTACCCGCGAACCGGGCCCATTCCAGTAGTTCCCCGCCGGACACCATGCGCTCGAACGTGCCGTCGCCGACGAAACGATATTCGCGGCCATGCACCTCCGCCGGCCTGGGCCGCCGGGTGGTAACCGAAACCGAGAGCCAGATGTCCGGGCGGTTCTTGCGCAAGCGGGCCGCCACGGTGCTCTTGCCGACCCCAGAAGGACCGGAAAGCACCGTCAGCCTGACATCATCAGCCACCCCTTGGACAAGCGCGGTACCGCGAACGCGACGACCGGACGAATCGGTGTCAGAACCGTGTCCCCCGCGCCCGCCCCTGGGGTCGGCTGCATCAGTCAGATATCACCGCCGAACTCGTTCTCAAGCGCGCTGCGCTGATTGGCACCGAGACCGCGAACCCGCCGCGATTCCGCGATACCAAGCCGCTCCATGATCTGACGGGCCCGCACCTTACCGACACCCGGCATGGCCTCCAGCAACGCCGAGACCTTCATCTTGCCGACTATGTCATCCGACTGCCCCTGCTTCAGGACAGCAGGCAAGGTGGTGGAACCACGCTTGAGGTTGTTCTTGACTTCCGCACGGTCCTTGCGTGCCTTGGCTGCCTTCTCCAGGGCAGCGGCGCGCTGATCGGGAGTGAGGGGAGGAAGAGCCACTCCAGTTCACCTCGGGTTTCCGAATAGAAAAAAAAGATCGGTCGGCAAGGGAAAGTAGCGAGTCCGGCTCCCCGAGGCAACGCGAACCCCCGTTTATTGCGTCATAAATTGGCTGATACTACTTTGCGGAACTGACCGAATACTCATAGTAGTCAAACGAGCGTCCCCAGCGCCCCTGGGCAGCCAACTTCGCTGGCAACGGGGCCGCGCGCCGAGTATGCCGCCAGCGGTGCCATCGGGGCCAGTTTTCAGGCGCCCGGGGGCGCGGAGACCAGCCGGCGGAGCGGCGCGGCGATGGCGGCCGCGGCCGCCCCCGGGTCGGGCGCGGCGGTGATCGGGCGGCCGATCACCAGCAGGTCGGCGCCGGCCTGCAGCGCCGCCTCCGGGGTGGCCGTCCTGGCCTGGTCGTGGGCCGACGATCCGGCCGGGCGGATGCCGGGCGTGATGAGCATGATGTCCGGGCCGACCTCCGCCCG
This sequence comes from Streptosporangiaceae bacterium, assembly GCA_036522155.1. GTDB lineage: Bacteria > Actinomycetota > Actinomycetes > Streptosporangiales > Streptosporangiaceae > UBA9676. The sequence continues at coordinate 44,180 of DATDGI010000008.1, read as the reverse complement.
GACGGCGGCGACCTCCTGCGGGGAGCACACCAGCCCGCGCGCGCCGGCCTCGACCGCGAGGACGGACAGCCGGCGTACCGCGTCGGACATCGGGCCCGCCATGCCGATCCGGTCCAGGTCGGCCAGGCAGAGCGAGGTCAGCACGGTGACGGCGGCCACGACCGTATAGGGGGCACCTTCCACGGCGGCGCGGACCACCTCCGGGCCACCGGCCGCGTGCACGGTGAGCAGGTCCGGGCGCAGCCGGGATACCGCCCTGGCCGCACCGGTCACCGTGGCCGGGATGTCGTGCAGCTTCAGGTCCAGGAAGATCCGGACGCCACTGGCACCGCGGATGGAGGCCACCACCTCCGGCCCGTACCGCAGGTACAGCTCGAGCCCGACCTTCACCGTGCTCACGTGGGGCGTGACCAGCCCGGCCCACCGGGCGGCGGTCTCCAGGTCCGGTGCGTCAAGGGCGACGGCGATCGGCGCCGGGTTGGTCATGCTTCTCCTCAAAGCCGGTCACTTCACGTTACAGGGTGCTCCCTGATAGCTTCCGTCCCGGCGCGGGCCGCGGCTCGTGCGCCAGCCCGACGACGTCGGCCAGCCGCTCGATGCCCCGGCTGGCCAGTTCCTCCTCCAGCTCGCGGAGGATACGGGCGCAGGCGGACGGGTCGTGGAAGATGGCCGTCCCGACGCTGACCATCGCCGCACCGGCCAGGATCAGCTCCAGCGCGTCCCGGCCGGTGCGCACCCCGCCCATGCCGATGATCGGCACGTCGGGCAGCGCCGCCCGGACCTGCCAGACGCAGCGCACAGCGATCGGCCGGATGGCAGAGCCGGAGAGCCCGCCGGTGGTCCCGGCCAGCACCGGCCGCATCGTGTCGGTGTCGATGACCAGGCCCAGCAGGGTGTTGATCATCGACAGCCCGTCGGCGCCGGCCTCCACGCACGCGCGGGCGATCTCGACGATGTCGGTGACATCCGGCGACAGCTTCGCGAACACCGGCACGTCATACCGCAGCCTGCCGCGCACGGCCGCGATCACCGCGGCCGAGGCCGCCGGGTCACAGGCGAATACCTGGCCCCGGTCCTCCACGTTCGGGCAGGAGATGTTGACCTCCACCGCGGTCACCCCGGAGGCGTCGGTCAGCCGGCCCGCCAGGTCGGCGTACTCGTCCACGGTGCCGCCCGCGATGGACACCACCGCCCGTGCCCCGCGCGACAGCAGCCAGGGCAGATCCCGCTTCAGGAACGCGTCGATGCCGGGCCCCTGCAGGCCGATCGAGTTGAGCATCCCGCTCGGCGTCTCGGCCATCCGCGGGGTCGGCCGGCCCGCCCGCGGCGCCAGCATGACCGACTTGGTGACGATCGCGCCGATCTTGGCGACGTCGATGTAGTGCGCCAGTTCCCGGCCCGCGCCCGCGCAGCCGGAGGCGGTCAGGATCGGGTTGGGCAGCTCGACGTGGCCGAGCCGGGTCCGCAGGTCAACCGCCACGGGCCGGCCTCCCGCTGGCTGCCGCGCCGGGCTTGGGCCGGCGGTGCGGCTGCCAGCCGGGCGCCCCGAGCGCGTCGAACGGGATGGTGCCGATGTCGTCCCAGCGGACCAGGTCGCCGCGGAACACCGGGCCGTCCACGCAGGACCGCACCATCCGGGTCACCCCGTCCTCGCCCACCACCGGCAGCACACAGGTCATGCACACCCCGGTCCCGCAGGCCATGGACTCTTCCACCAGCACCTGCGCCGGGATGTCGTAGCGGCTGGCCAGGGTGGTCACCTGGCGCAGCATCGGCATCGGGCCGCAGGCGTAGACCACGTCGGTCCTGGCCTCGTGGATGACCTGGCTGAGCACGTCGGTGACCAGCCCGCGCACCCCCATCGAGCCGTCCTCGGTGGTGATGGTCGCGGTCCGCCCGCCGCGGCGGGCGGTGAGGGCGCCGAACACCCGGTCCACGCTGGCCGCGCCGAGCAGGAAGTCCACCGTGCAGCCCCGCGCGCGCAACCGGTCGGCCAGCGGGAACAGCGGGGCGCTGCCGTAGCCGCCGCCGACCAGCAGGCAGCTCACCGCGTCGCGGGGCAGCGGGAACGGCCGCCCGAGCGGCCCGGCGATGTCGAGCACGTCCCTGGTCCGCCGCTCGGCCAGCCACTGGGTGCCCGGGCCGACGATGGCGAACACGAATTCCACCGTGCCACCGTGCTCGGGCCGCACGCCGTGGATGGAGAACGCGCGCCGCAGCAGCATCGAGGTCTCCGGGCCGCCGACCGCGACCGCGACGAACTGGCCCGGGCGGAACTTGGCCGCGATCCCCGGCGCCACCACCGTCATCGCGTGGTAGGCGTCCACCTGGCGCACGTTCAGCACCGTTCCCCGGACCTGGACCTGGCTGCGCCCGTCGCCCTGGTCGGGCGGGCCTGCCGTCATCTGCCATCACCTGCCACTGCCCCGCCGGGGGAGCGAACGGCGGTGCCGTGTTCCGGGGGTGCCGTGCCGCCGCGCAGCGCCCGCGCGTGCTCCTGCAGCGACCGGACGCCCACCTCGCCCCGGGTGATCGCCTCGATGCCCTGCACGGCGGCGGCCAGCCCCTGGATCGTGGTCACGCACGGGATCTGCCGCCGGACAGCGGCGGTGCGGATCTCGTAGCCGTCCAGCCGCGGCCCGGACTGGCCCGGGGCGCCGAACGGCGTGTTCACGATCAGATCCACCTGGCCATCCAGGATCCTGGCGACTATGTCAGGCTCCCCGTCCGGCCCCACGCCATCGCTGTGTTTACGGACGATGGTGGCACGAACCCCGTTCCGGCGCAGCACCTCACCGGTTCCCCGGGTGGCCCAGATCTCGAACCCCAGGTCGGCCAGCCGCTTCACCGGGAAGATCATCGAGCGCTTGTCGCGGTTCGCCACCGACACGAACGCGCGCCCCTTGACCGGCAGCGTCCCGTAGGCGGCCGCCTGCGACTTCGCGTACGCGGTGCCGAACACCTCGTCGATCCCCATCACCTCGCCGGTGGAGCGCATCTCCGGGCCGAGGACGGTGTCCACCCCCTGTCCGTCGGCGTCCCGGAACCGGCCGAACGGCAGCACCACCTCCTTGACCGAGATGGCCGCGTCCAGCGGCATGGTGCCGCCGTCGCCGCTGGCCGGCAGCAGCCCCTCGGCCCGCAGCCCGGCCACGGTGGCCCCGAGCATGATCCGGGCCGCCGCCTTGGCCACCGGCACCGCGGTGGCCTTGGACACGAACGGCACGGTCCGGGACGCCCGCGGGTTGGCCTCCAGCACGTAGAGCACCCCGGCGGTGAGCGCGTACTGGACGTTCAGCAGCCCGCGCACCCCCACCCCGCGCGCGATCCGCTCGGTCGAGTCCCTGATCCGGGCGATGTCGCCGCGGCCCAGCGTGATCGGCGGCAGCGCGCAGGCCGAGTCGCCGGAGTGGATGCCGGCCTCCTCGATGTGCTCCATCACCCCGGCCAGGTACAGTTCCTCGCCGTCGAACAGGGCGTCCACGTCGATCTCGATCGCATCGTCAAGGAAGCGGTCGATCAGCACCGGGTGCTCCGGGCTGGCCTCGGTGGCCCGGCCGACGTAGGACTCCAGCGTGGCGTCGTCGTAGACGATCTCCATGCCGCGCCCGCCGAGCACGTAGGACGGGCGCACCAGCACCGGGTAGCCGATCTCGGCCGCGACCGCCCTGGCCGCCGCCGCGGAGGTGGCCGTGCCGAACCTGGGGGCGGGCAGCCCGGCGGCGGCCAGCAGCGCACCGAACTCCCCCCGGTCCTCGGCCAGGTGGATGGCGTCCGGGCTGGTGCCGACCACCGGCACGCCCGCGGCGGCCAGGGCCCGCGCCAGCCCGAGCGGGGTCTGCCCGCCCAGCTGGACGATCACCCCGGCGACCGGCCCGCTGGCTTGCTCGGCGTGCACCACCTCCAGCACGTCCTCCAGGGTCAGCGGCTCGAAGTACAGCCGGCCCGAGGTGTCGTAGTCGGTGGAGACGGTCTCCGGGTTGCAGTTGACCATCACCGTCTCGTAGCCGGCCGCGGACAGCGCGAACGAGGCGTGCACGCAGGCGTAGTCGAACTCGATGCCCTGGCCGATCCGGTTCGGCCCGCTGCCCAGGATGATCACCTTCGGCAGCTCGCCCGGCGGCACCTCGCTGACCTCGTCGTAGGTCGAGTACAGGTAGGGCGTGCGGGCCGCGAACTCGGCCGCGCAGGTGTCCACGGTGTGGAACACCGGCCGGATCCCGAGATCATGCCGCCACCGGCGGACCCGGTCCTCGGACACCCCCACGATCTCGGCGATCTGGGCGTCGGCGAAGCCGGCCTGCTTCACCGCGCGCAGGGTGGCGGACGACGGCGGGCCACCGGCCGCCAGTCGTTCGGCATGCTCTTCGATGCCCTTGACCTGGTCGATGAACCACGGATCGATGCCGGTCGCGGCGGCCAGGTCGGCCACGCTGGCCCCGGCCCGCAGCGCCTGGTGGACCGTGCCCAGCCGGCCGTCGTGCGGGACGGCGCAGCGGGCGAGCAGCTCGGCCCGGTCGCCGGGCGGCGCGGCCCAGCTCAGCCGGGCGCCGGGGCTTTCCAGCGAGCGCAGCGCCTTGCCCAGCGCCTCGGGGAAGCTGCGGCCGATGGCCATCGCCTCGCCGACCGACTTCATGTGCGTGGTCAGCACCGGGTCGGCGCCGGGGAACTTCTCGAACGCGAACCTCGGCACCTTGACCACCACGTAGTCCAGCGCGGGCTCGAAGCTGGCCGGGGTCTCGCCGGTGATGTCGTTGCGGATCTCGTCCAGCGTGTAGCCGATGGCCAGCCGGGCGGCGATCTTGGCGATCGGGAAGCCGGTGGCCTTGGAGGCCAGCGCGGATGACCGCGACACCCGGGGGTTCATCTCGATGACGACCATCCGGCCGGTCTGCGGGTGCACCGCGAACTGGATGTTGCAGCCGCCGGTGTCCACCCCGACCGCGCGGATCACCGCGATCGCGGTATCGCGCATGTGCTGGTACTCGCGGTCGGTGAGGGTCATCGCCGGGGCGACCGTGACCGAGTCGCCGGTGTGCACGCCCATCGGGTCGATGTTCTCGATCGGGCAGACCACGACCACGTTGTCGGCCCGGTCGCGCATCAGCTCGAGCTCGAACTCCTTCCAGCCGAGGACGGATTCCTCCAGCAGCACCTCGGTGACCGGGCTGGCGTCCAGCCCGGCGCCGGAGATGCGGCGCAGGTCGCCGGCGTGATAGGCGATCCCGGACCCGGCCCCGCCGAGGGTGAACGAGGGCCGCACGATCAGCGGGTAGCCGAGCCCGGCCGCCGCCTGCTCGCATTCGGCCAGCGTGCGGCAGGTCCGGCTGCCCGGGACCTCGGCACCGAGGCCGGTGACGATGTCCTTGAACCGCTGCCGGTCCTCACCCGCCATGATCGCCTCGATGCGGGCGCCGATCAGCTCGGTCCCGTACCGGGCCAGCGTGCCGGCTTCGTGCAGGGCCACGGCGGCGTTGAGCGCGGTCTGGCCGCCGAGCGTGGGCAGCACGGCGTCGGGCCGCTCGGCCGCGATCACCTTCTCCAGCACGTCGGGGGTGATCGGCTCGACGTAGGTGGCGTCGGCGAACTCGGGGTCGGTCATGATCGTCGCCGGGTTGGAGTTGACCAGGCTGACCCGGATGCCCTCCTGCCGCAGCACGCGGCAGGCCTGGGTGCCGGAATAGTCGAACTCGCACGCCTGCCCGATCACGATCGGCCCCGACCCGATCACCAGCACCGACCGGATGTCGTCCCGCCTAGGCACCGTCACACCGCCAACTTTCATGATCCTGAAGGATTGTCAGTGAATATCCCTGAAAATCCTTCACGATCATCGACGGGCGGCTCACCGGGCACCGTCCATCAGGGCGCAGAAGGCGTCGAACTCGCCCGCGGCGTCGTGCGGGCCGGGCGCGGCCTCCGGGTGGTACTGCACGCTGAAGGCCGGCCTGTCCAGCAGCCGCAGCCCCTCCACCACGCCGTCGTTCAGGTTGATGTGGCTGACCTGGGCACGCCCGAACTCAGTCTCGAACGGCGCCAGTGCCGCCGCACTGACCTGCGCCCCCGCGAGCCAGAGCGGCCGGTCCGCTGGCTCCGGACCTGGCGCTGCCCCCGCGGCCGGCCCGGCCGTGGCCCCGGCGTCCGGCAGGGCGACCGCGAAACCGTGGTTGTGGCTGGTGATCTGGACCCGGCCGGTGGCGAGGTCCTTGACCGGCTGGTTCACGCCGCGGTGGCCAAACCGCAGCTTGTAGGTGCCCAGCCCGAGCGCCCGGCCCAGGATCTGGCTGCCCAGGCAGATGCCGAACACCGGCACGCGGGCCGCGAGCACCCCCCGCATGGCGTCCACCGCGTACCCGGCCGCCGCCGGGTCGCCGGGGCCGTTGGAGAAGAAGACCCCGTCCGGGCTGGTGGCCAGGATCTCCGTGGCCGTGCTGGTGGCCGGCAGTACCCGCACCTGGCAGCCGCGCCGGGCCATGGCCAGCGGGGTGGCGGTCTTGATGCCCAGATCCACGGCCGCCACGGCGAACCTGGCCGGCACGCCCGGCGGCGGGTCCACCTGGTACGGCCCGGCCGTGGTGACCTCCCGGGCCAGGTCGGCCCCGGTCATCGGGGGGCTGGCCAGCACCCGGGCCAGCAGGGCCTGCGGGTCGGATTCGGTGGAGCTCACCGCCGCCCGCATGGCCCCCCGCTCGCGCAGGTGACGGGTGAGCGCGCGGGTGCCGGTGATCGCGATGCCGGGCACGCCCTGGGCGGCCAGCTCGTCGGCCAGGCTCCGGCGGGACCGCCAGCTGGACGCCATCCGGGCCGGCTCGCGGACCACGTAGCCGCTCACCCAGATCCGGCGCGATTCCGCGTCCTCGTCGTTGATACCGGTGTTGCCGATGTGCGGGGCGGTCATGGCCACGATCTGCCGCGCGTAGGACGGATCGGTCAGCGTCTCCTGGTATCCGGTCATGCCCGTGTTGAAGACCATTTCGCCAAACGATTCTGCCCACGCACCAAAGCCGGTCCCGTGGTACGTCGTGCCGTCCTCGAGTACCAGCAGGGCCGGCGGGCCGTCCCCCCGTGCCGCCGGGCTGACCTGCGGGCCGGCCGCCATCAGGCCAGTTTCCCTTCCAGCACGGTGGGGCGGCCGCGCAGGAACGTGGCCACGACCCGGCCGGGCAGCGTCATGCCCGCGAACGGGGTGTTGCGGCTGCGGGACGCGTGCGCGGCCGGGTCCACCACCTCCCGCGGGGCCGGGTCGTAGAGCACCAGGCTGGCGGGCGAGCCGGTGGCCAGCGGCTGGCCGTGCCCGGCCAGCCGCCCGATCGCGGCCGGGCGGGCCGACATCCGGTCGGCGACTCCGGCCCAGTCGAGCAGGCCGGTCTCGACCATGGCTTCCTGGACCACCCGCAGCGCGGTCTCCAGCCCGGTCATGCCGAACGCGGCCGCCGCCCACTCGGTCTCCTTGTCCTCCAGCGGGTGCGGCGCGTGGTCGGTGGCCACGCAGTCGATGGTGCCGTCGGCCAGGGCCTGCCGCAGCGCGGCGATGTCGGCGGCCGTGCGCAGCGGCGGGTTGACCTTGTAGACCGGGTCGTAGCCGGCCACCAGTTCGTCGGTGAGCAGCAGATGATGCGGGGTGACCTCGGCGGTCACCTGCCAGCCCTTGGACTTGGCCCAGCGGATGATCTCCACCGAGCCGGCCGTGGACACGTGGCAGATGTGCAGCACCGAGCCGACGTGGGCGGCCAGCAGGCAGTCGCGGGCAATGACCGCCTCCTCGGCCACGGCCGGCCAGCCGGCCAGCCCCAGCCGCCCCGACACCTCGCCCTCGTTCATCTGCGCGCCGTCGGTGAGCCGCGGCTCCTGCGCGTGCTGCGCGATCACCCCGTCGAACGCCTTCACGTACTCCAGCGCCCGGCGCATGAGCACGGCGTCGGACACGCAGCGGCCGTCGTCGGAGAAGACCCGGACCCGGGCCGCCGAATCGGCCATCGCCCCCAGTTCGGCCAGCTGCTTGCCGCCCAGCCCGGTGGTCACCGCGCCGATCGGCAGCACGTCGCAGTGGCCGGCCTGGCGGCCGAGCCGCCAGATCTGCTCCACCACGCCCGCGGTGTCGGCCACCGGGTCGGTGTTGGCCATCGCGTGCACCGCCGTGAACCCGCCGAGCGCCGCGGCCATGGTGCCGGTCTCGACGGTTTCGGCATCTTCCCGGCCGGGCTCGCGTAGGTGGGTGTGCAGGTCCACCAGGCCAGGCAGGGCGATCAGGCCGGTCGCGTCGATGACCTGCGCGCCGGGGCCCGCCCCGGCGGCCAGCCCGGGGCCGAGGCCGGCCACCAGCCCGTCGGAGATCAGGATGTCGGCCGGGCCCGCCCCCAGCGGCCGCGCGCCCTGGATCAGCCAGCTGCCTGCCCCGCTCACCGGGCCACCTCCGCCCCGCCGCCGGCCGGGCTCACTGCCCGGCCTCCGCCCCGCCCAGCAGCAGGTACAGCACGGCCATCCGGACGCTCACGCCGTTGGCCACCTGCTCCACCACCGTGGACCGGGGCGAGTCGGCGACCCCGGCGGCGATCTCGATGCCGCGGTTCATCGGCCCCGGGTGCATGACGATCGCCCGCTCCGGCAGCTGGGCCATCCGGGCCGCGTCCAGCCCGTAGCGGCGGCTGTACTCCCGCACGCTGGGGAAGTAGGCCGCGTTCATCCGCTCCTGCTGGATCCGCAGCATCATCACCACGTCGCTCTTGGGCAGCACCGCGTCCAGGTCGTAGCCGAACGAGCAGGGCCAGGTGTCCACCGCGACCGGGAGCAGCGTCGGCGGCGCCACCAGCAGCACCTCCGCGCCGAGGGTGTGCAGCAGCAGCACGTTGGACCGGGCCACCCGGCTGTGCAGGATGTCGCCGACGATGGTGACCCGCAGCCCGTCCAGCCCGCCGCCCGGCTCGCTGGCGGCGGCCTGGCGGCCGGCCTTGCCCGGCTTGCCCCGCCCGGGACCGGCATCGCTGCTGCGGCCGAACCGGCGGCGGATGGTGAATGCGTCCAGCAGCGCCTGGGTCGGGTGCTCGTGCGCGCCGTCGCCGGCGTTGATCACGCTGCCGCGCACCCACTCGGCCAGCCGGCGCGGGGCGCCGGAGGCGTTGTGCCTGATCACAACCGCGTCGGCGCCCATCGCTTCCAGGGTGAGGGCGGTGTCCTTCAGGCTCTCGCCCTTGCCCACGCTGGAGCCCTTGGCGGAAAAGTTGATCACGTCCGCGGACAGCCGCTTGGCCGCCGCCTCGAAGGAGATCCTGGTGCGGGTCGAGTCCTCGAAGAACAGGTTGACCACGGTCCGGCCGCGCAGGGTCGGCAGCTTCTTGATCGGCCGGTCGGAGATCCGGGCCAGCTCGTCGGCGGTGTCGAGCACCCGCAGCGCGTCATCCCGGCTCAGGTCGGCGGCCGAGATCAGGTGCCGGTTCACCCGGCCACCCGCAGCCGGACCGCGTCCTCGCCGTCCACCTCGGTGAGCAGGACCCGGACCTGCTCCTGCTGGGAGGTGGGCAGGTTCTTGCCGACATAATCGGCCCGGATCGGCAGCTCCCGGTGCCCCCGGTCGACCAGCACCGCCAGCTGCACGGCCCGCGGCCGGCCGAGGTCGTTCAGCGCGTCGAGGGCGGCGCGGACCGTCCGGCCCGAGTAGAGCACGTCGTCGACGAGGACCACGATCATGCCGTCGATGCCGTCGGCCGGCACCTGGGTGGGGCCAAGCGCCCGGGCCGGCCGGAGCCGCAGGTCGTCCCGGTACATGGTGATGTCGAGTGAGCCGTAGGGGACGGCGTGCCCTTCAACCTGCTCGATCCCGGCGGCCAGGCGGGCGGCCAGCGGCACTCCGCGGGTCGGGATGCCGAGCAGGACCACCTGGTCCGCGCCCCGGGTCCGCTCGATGATCTCGTGTGCGATCCGGGTCAGGACACGGCTGATCTCGGCCTGCTCCAGGACCGTTTTGCCGGGGCCGGGGGCGGTCACGCCCTCGCCGGACCCGGGGTCGCCCGCGGCTGACGGCGCGTGCGGCATCAGGACCTCCTTTCCCGCCTCGCAGGACGGGCCTTAAAGGATGTCTGTCCGTAACACCGTACCAGCCGGGCAGGCTCGGATCGGGGAGGCAAAACGGGCCGGCGTGCCGGGCCCGGTGACCCTGCGTGACCCGTATCACACCAGCCCAGAACGGTCGCGGGGGCGGCCGCCGGACGGCCCGGCGAGGGCCCGCCGGGCCCCTCAATCGGTTGCGGGCGGGCGGTTCCGGCGAGTGGGTGCCCCCGCGGAATCAGTCCGTGGGGGTAAGTGTGCAGCGCGTAAGTTCACCCAGTTTTTGCCATTCGGCTTGACCTGGTAGCGCTTGCGGCTTACCGTCACTGTGCGTAACCATCACTCATAGCGACGACTGGCCGGGGGGCCGACCATGCCATCTGAGTACGCCAAGACCCTGGGCGCCCGCCTGCGCGCCATCCGCACCCAGCAAGGACTCTCGCTGCACGGAGTCGAGGAGAAGTCCCGGGGGCGGTGGAAGGCGGTCGTCGTCGGCTCCTATGAGCGCGGCGACCGCTCCGTCACCGTGCAGAAGCTTGCCGAACTGGCAGAGTTCTATGGCGTTCCGGTATCGGAACTCCTGCCCGGGGACGCCGCGCCGACGGCACTGGCGCCGTCGCCCAAGCTGGTGATCGACCTCGAGCGGATGTCGGCGCTGCCGAAGGACAAGTCGGCGCCGCTGGCCCGGTACGTGGCGACGATCCAGAGCCAGCGCGGCGACTACAACGGCCGGGTGCTGTCCATCCGGCAGGAGGACCTGCGGTCCCTGGCGGTCATCTACGACAAGTCGCCGGGCGACCTGACCGAGGAACTGATCGGCTGGGGCGTGCTCGACGCCGAGGCCCGCGGCGCGGTCGAGACCTTCTGAGCCGCTGGCCGGGGTGGCAGGCCGACCTGCTCCCCCGGCCGCCTAGCTCCGGCCCTCCAAGCCCCGCCCAGCCAGTCCCGGCCTGGCCGGCGTTATCGGCACGGCGCCGCTGGCAGCAGTCCCCGGCTAGCCCACACTGCGCAGCGGCAGCGCGGCCTGGGACGGCATGCCAAGCGCCTCCTCCACCAGCGACAGGAAAGTCTCGGCGTCCCGGAGCAGATCGTCGGCTTCGCGGCTGGAAACCGCCCGTGGCAGGCCGGCCTCGGCGGCCGCCCGCTTGCCCGCCCCGGCCGCGAAGAATGCCGCCCATTCGGCCAGGGCCGGCTCCACCTTCGGCAGGAGCTCCCAGACGCTGCGGGGTGCCTTGCGGCGGCCCGTCCCCGGGGCCGGCCGCGCCGCGACGACGGCCGCGGCGGCGCGCAGGGCCGCGAGATGGGCGGCGACGTAACGCCCGCTCGCGGCGGTCTCGTCCACGGCGCTGGCCAGGCCCTGCCGCGCGGATTCCAGCAGGGCCAGCGCCGTCGGCGCGATCCGGCAGCGCGCCGGCCCCGGCCGCGCAGGCGCCGGCCGTGTCTGCTCGGACCGGGCCTGCCCCGGGCGGGCCTGCTCCGGCCGTGCCTCCACGAGCGCGTTCATGGGCCGTCTCCCTTCCCCGGCGCCGCCCGGGCCGGGCGGCGCGCTTCCCCACGCTCCGCCCGGCCGGTGCCCGGCGGCTGGGGGGTGGCGCCGCCGGGCTTGGGCCGCGGTTCTATTCGAACACAGATTCGGCTCTGCGTCCACCGCTGTACCCATGTTCGAATGTAGCCAGGGGGTCTGACATTTCTGGCCGCGCCTGCGGAGCCGCCGAGTCGCGTACGCTACCCGGGTGCCCGACGCAGCCGAGGTGCGGGAACTGAGCGCGGCTCAGTTCATCGCCGAACTGGACACGCTGACGTGGATCTACGCCCATGCCATGGCCGCGCCAGCGGCCGAATTGCACGGCCGCCTGGCCATCATGGAGCGCCATGCCGGCCATCCCGGCTTCCGCAGCCTGGTGGCTGTGCCGCACCTGCCTGGCGCGCCGCAGCTGCCTGGCGCGCCGCACTCATCCGGCGCCGGCCACGGCAGCGGGGCCACCGCCAGCCCAGCGGCCGGGCCGGTCGGGTTCGCCTACGGCTTCCACGGCGCGCCCGGCCAGTGGTGGCACGACGTGGTCTACGGCACCCTGGCCGCCGAACGGGGGCGCGCGGCCGCGGACTGGTGGCTCGGTGACTGCTTCGAGGTCGCCGAGGTGCACGTCCACCCCGAGCATCAGGGCCGGGGCGCGGGCCGGGCGATGATCGACCGCCTGACCACCGGGCTCAGGGAGCGCACCGCGGTGCTGTCCACCCCGCACGGCCACACCCGGGCCCACCGGCTCTACCGGAGCCTCGGTTTCGGCGGTTTGCTGCCCTCGTTCAGCTTCCCGGGGGCCAGTTCCAGCTACGCGATCATGGGAGCGGTGCTGCCACTGCCCGGCGCCCGGTCGGCGGCAGCCCGTTCCGCCAGCCCCAGCCACCGGTAGATGTCGAGCGTGGCGCGCGAGCCGTTGAGCGTATAGAAGTGAAGGCCGGGAACTCCCTCGGCCAGCAGGCGCTCGCACATGCCCGCCGCGTACTCCACCCCGATCTCGCGCATCGCCGCCTTGTCGCTCTCGGCCGCGCCCAGCCGGCTCACCAGGCTGGCCGGGATTTTCGCGCCGGACAGAACGACCACCCGCTCCAGCGTCCGCATGCTGGTCACCGGCATGATGCCGGCGATGATCGGCACCTCGCAGCCGGCCGCGCTGACCCGCTCCCGCAGCCGCAGGTAGTCCTCGACGTAGAAGAACAGCTGGGTGATCGCGAAGCCGGCGCCCGCCCGGCATTTGTGCACGAAATGCTCGATGTCGGTGGCCAGGTCGGGCGAGCGCGGGTGCCCTTCAGGGAACGCCCCCACGCCGACGCAGAAGTCACCGGCCGCCTTGACCAGGCTGACCAGTTCCGAGGCGTAGTGCAGACCGCGCGGGTGGGGCAGCCATTCTCCCGTCGGATCGCCGGGCGGGTCGCCCCGCAGCGCCAGCACGTTGCGCACCCCCACGCCCGCATACGAGCCGATGACGTGCCGGAGCTCGGCGACCGAGTGGCTGACGGCGGTGAGATGCCCGACCGGCGTCAGCGTGGTCTCCTCGGCGATCCGGCCGGTCACCCGCACGGTCCGGTCGCGGGTCGAGCCGCCCGCCCCGTAGGTCACCGACACGAACGTGGGGCGCAGCGGCTCCAGCGCCCGGATCGCCCGCCAGAGCTGCTGTTCGGACTCCCGGGTCTTGGGCGGCATGAACTCGAAGGAGAACGACTGACGTCCATCCGCGAGCAAGTCGCGGATGGCGGGAGCGCGGTGCAGCGGCCCGGGTGTCATGGCCCCAGGCTAGCGCCGGTGGGCCCGGCGCCCCGGGCACCGGTCGGTGCTGGGCCGGGCAGGGATTAGTCTCGCGCTCATGCGCAGCGATCCGGCCGACCTCGGTCATATCCGTGACCGGGTGGGGTGTGCCCTGCGCGACTTCCTGGACCAGCAGCGTGAGGTGCTGCTGGCGGCCGGCGAGGAACTGCTGCCCGGGCTGGCGGCGCTGACCGAGCTGCTGGCGGCCGGGAAGCGGCTGCGGCCGGCGTTCTGCTACTGGGGCTGGCGCGGGGCGGGCGGGGACGACTGCCCGCCGATCCTGGCCGCGGCCGCGTCCCTGGAACTGCTGCACGCGGGCGCGCTGGTGCATGACGACGTCATGGACGGCAGCGACACCCGCCGGGGACGGCCGTCGCTGCACCGGATGTTCGCCGACCGCCATGCCGCGCAGGGGTGGCGTGGCTCGCCGGAGTCGTTCGGGGTCAGCGCCGCCATCCTGCTTGGCGACCTGCTGCTGGCGTGGACCGACGCGATGTTCCACGGCAGCGGCCTGCCACCGGCCACGCTGCGGCGGGGGCAGCCGGTGCTGGATCTGATGCGGACCGAGGTGATGGCCGGCCAGTACCTGGACGTGCTCGGCCAGGCCGCCGGGGACGGGACCGTGGCCAGCGCGCTGCGCGTGGTCAGGTACAAGACCGCCAAATACACGATCGAGCGGCCGCTGCACCTGGGCGCGGCCCTGGCCGGCCAGCCGGACGGGCCGGTCCCGGCCGCCTACTCCGCCTACGGCCTCCCGCTCGGGGTTGCCTTCCAGCTCCGCGACGACATCCTCGGCGTCTTCGGGGATCCGGCCCAGACCGGGAAGCCGGCCAGCGACGACGTGCGGGAGGGCAAGCGGACGGTGCTGCTCGCGATCGCCAGGGCCCGGGCCAGCGCGGGGCAGGCGCGGATCATCGACCAGCGGCTCGGTGATCCCGGGCTGGATGACGCGGGAGCGGCCGAGGTGCGGGCCGTGATCACCGAAACCGGTGCGCTGTCCGCGTGCGAGTCGATGATCGATCAGCATGTGGGTGAGGCGGTCGCGGCGCTCGCGCAGGCGCCGGTCAGCAGCGAGGCCAGGAAGGCGCTGGCCGAACTGGCCGTGGCCGCCACCGCCCGCCACGACTGAGCCCGCGCGCACGGTGCAACCGCCGTGCCGCTGCTGGGTAACGCGGGCACGGCGCAACCGCGGTGCTGCTTAGGGGTGAGAGCGGCGGGTCAGAGGGCCAGAGCCTGCGCCAGACGGTTCACTTCGGTGCATCGGCGCTCGGTCATCGCCTGGATCGGCGTGCCGGGCAGCGAGTCATCGGCCGTGAACAGCCAGCGCATCGACTCCGGCTCATCGAAGCCGCAGTCGAAAAGCACCGTGAGCGTCCCGTGCAGGCCCTTGATGATCTGGTTGCCGTCCAGGAAGGCGGCGGGTACGCCCATCGTGCCGTCGGGGCGCTGGACCGCGATCAGCTTGCGGTCACGGAGCAGTTGCCGGATCCGGCCCGGCGGGAAGCCGAGGCGGGCGGCTACCTCAGGGAGGCTGAGCCAATCACCGACGAGGGTGTCGGCCAGGGGGTCGATCTGTGCCACATCTCCGAATGTCCCACATGAGACGGCGGGGCAAACACCCCCACACCGTTCACCGTCGCGTCACCGGGGAGATCCGGGCTTCGGGTAAAGGGGGGTCTTTGTCAGGGTATAGAGAAGATAAAGACTGGCTGGTTGGCGCCATGCTAGTCTCATCCTCCGGCACACGCACGTGCCTGCGCGGCGGGCCGTCCGGCTGTCTCGGGGGCAGCCTGGCCAGCACGCCCGTCATTGCGGGGGCGCAGGCAAGCCGGACTCCGGGGCCGGGTCACGATCGGGAGCAGATCCGGCCCCGGAACCTGCCGCCGCGTCGCGGATGGCGATGGCCGGATCGGCCAGCCGGGCGAGGTCGATCGCCCCGCCCGCGGCGATGACCCGGCGTCCCTGGACCAGATCGCGCGGGCGGTCCACCGTGAGCACGGCCACCAGCCGGTCCCCGGCGGTGCTCCCGGCCAGCCAGCAGGCCGCCCAGTCCGGGCCGGCCGGATCACCCCGCCACACCAGCCGGTCCGCGCCGGTGTGGTGCCCGGCGTACTGGACCATCCGGCCGAACTGCTCCGACCAGAAATACGGGACCGGATCGTAGATCCCTTGCTCGCCGACGATCCCGGCCGCGACCACCTCCGGCGCGTGCAGCGCGTTGTCCCAGTGCTCGACCCGCAGCCGGCGCTGGTAGCGGGCGGACAAGAAAGCCGAACAGTCCCCGGCGGCGTACACGCCCGGCACCGACGTGCGCAACTGCCCGTCCACCTCGACGCCGTTCTGCACCATCACCGCCGAGCCGGCCAGCCAGTCCAGCTGCGGCCTGACCCCGATCGCGGTGACGACCACGTCGGCCGCCAGCCACCCCCCGCCCGGCAGCGCGAGGCCACCATCCTCCACCGACGCGACCGGCTGGCCCAGGCGCAGGTCCACCCCCGCCTCCGCGTACCAGGGCCCGGTCCGCGACCCGGCCTCGGCCCCGATCGCCCCCGCGAGCGGGGCGGCACCCGCCTCCACCACGGTGACCTGGCAGCCCCGGCCCGCGGCCGTGGTGGCCAGTTCGGCGCCGATCCAGCCGGCCCCGACCACGGCCAGCCGGACGCCGGGCCGCAACGCGTCGCGCAGCGCCCAGGCGTCGTCGAAGGTGCGCAGGACACGCTGCCGCCCGCTGCCCGGCAAGCGGAGCGGGGCGGCCCCGGTGGCCAGCACCAGCGCGTCGAAGCGGTATTCACCCTGGCCGGTGCGCAGCACCCCCGCGTCCAGGCTGGTGGCCGGCTCCCCCAGCCGCAGGTCAAGCCGGAGCGCGGCCGGGTCCGCGGCCAGCGACGTGTCGTCGAGCTGGCCGGTCATGAACTTCTTGGTCAGCGGCGGGCGGTCATAGGGCGGCCACGGCTCGGCACCGACCATGGTGATCGCGCCGGGGTAACCCCTCCCCCGCAGCTCCTCGGCCGTCCGCAGCCCGGCCAGGCCCGCGCCCGCGATCACCACCCGCTCGATCCGCACGAGCACCTACGTTAAGGGACACCCCGCCCGCCGCCGGCCTGGCCGGGCGGTATCTGCCGGGCCCGGTCACCCCCCGTGGCGAGCGGACAGCTTAACGGCGTTCGCAGGCTGAAACCTGTGGCCACGCCTAGAATCATTCCCGATGGACACGACCCTCGCCCGCCCACCCATCGGCCAGCTGCTCGATGGGCGCTACCGGGTCGAATCCCTGATCGCGCGCGGTGGCATGGCGACCGTCTACCTCGGCACCGACACCCGGCTCGACCGGACGGTGGCGCTGAAGATCATGCATGCCGAGCTGGCCAACGACGAGGACTTCGTCCGCCGGTTCGTCGGCGAGGCCAGGTCCGTCGCCCGGCTGTCTCATGCCAACGTGGTCACCGTCTTCGACCAAGGCGCGGACGGGCGGACGCTGTACCTGGCCATGGAGCACGTGCCCGGGCGGACCCTGCGGGATCTGCTCAACGAGCGCGGCATGCTGAGCCCGCGTGAGGCGCTGGACATCATGGAGGGCGTGCTGGCCGGCCTGGCCGCCGCGCACGAGGCCGGGATCGCCCATCGCGACGTCAAGCCCGAGAACGTCCTGCTCACCAGCGCCGGGGCGGTCAAGGTGGCCGACTTCGGGCTGGCCAGGATGGTGGCCAAGGCCAGCCAGACCAAGAGCGGCATGATCATCGGCACGGCCGCCTACCTGGCGCCGGAGCAGGTGTCCGGTGGCACGGCCGACGCGCGCACCGACGTGTACGCGGCCGGGGTGATGCTCTTCGAACTGCTCACCGGCCGGCAGCCGCACACCGGCGAGACCCCGCTGGCGGTGGCCCACAAGCACGTCAGCGAGGTCGTGCCTCCGCCGTCGTCGCTCGTGCCCGGGCTGCCGCCCGCCCTGGACGCGCTGGTGGCCATGGCGACCAGCCGGGACCCCGAGCTGCGGCCGGGCGACGCGGGCCAGTTCCTGCGCGCCATCACCGGGGTCCGCCACGGGCTGCCGCTGGACGCGCTAGGGGCCGGGCCGGTGCTCACCGGTTACCCGCCGGCCCCGCTGGCGGGATACCCGCCCGCGCCAGCCGGTCCCGGGCCGGTGAGCGGCAGCACCCCGCCGGCCGGGCTGTTCGTGCCGGATCAGGGATGGCCCGCTCAGCCGCCGCCCGGGCATGACCTGATCCCGGGGATGGCGCCACCGGCCCGGCAGTCGTTCGGCGCACCCCGGCCCGAATCGGTCACCAGCCAGTTCCAGCCGGGATACCTGGCCGGGGGCGAACCCCCGGCTAGCAGCCAGCACACGCTGATCGTGAGCGGCGCCGCCGGGCCCTACGGCCCACCGGCCCGCTACTCCCCGCGCCGGCCGGGGCTGCAGGGATGGCTGTTCAGCCGCAGGCTGGGCTATCTCGCCGCCGCCCTGGCCGTGGTCCTCGTGCTCGGCCTGGTGGGCTGGTATCTCGTCTCGGGGCGGTACTCCACGGTGCCGACGGTGGCCAGCATGACCGTGGCCACCGCCCGGGCCGAGCTGACCGCCGCTGGCTTCAAGGTCACCACCGGCAAGGCGCTGCTGGACAACCAGGTCGCCAAGGGCAAGGTGATCCGCTCAGTTCCGGCTGCCGGGGCCCGGGTGGGCCAGGGCAGCCGGATCGAACTGATCCCATCGGCCGGCCCGGTCATGATCGCCGTTCCGCAGGTGACCGGGCAGGGCCTGAGCGCGGCCGAACAGGCTCTGCGGCACGCCGGGCTGACCCTGGGCAAGATCAGGACCGAACCGTCGGCCACCATCCCGGCTGGCATCGTCCTCAGCACCGACCCCGCGGCCGGGGCGATGCAGCCACAGCCGCAGCCGGTGTCGCTGGTGGTCAGTTCGGGGCCGCCGGTGCCTGACTTCGTCGGCCAGCCGGTGGCGGTGGCCGAGCAGTGGGCCCAGTCGAATGGGGTCAAGCTCGACGAGGTCGCCGCCAAGCACAGCGACCTGCCCGCCGGGACGGTCACCCACCAGTCGCTGCCCCCGGGCAGTGCATTCGCCCCGGGCCAGGTCATCATCATCAAGATCTCGCCCGGACCGCCGCAGGTGCATATCCCCAACGTGGACGGCATGCAGGTCGACCAGGCCACGCGCATCCTGCAGGGGCTCGGCTTCACGGTCAGCGTCAACCAGATCGGGCCGCTGCACACGGTGGTGAGCTACAGCCCGAACGGCCAGGCGCCCAAGGGCAGCACCATCACGCTCATTGTCGGCTTCTAGCCCCGGCCCGGCCCGCGCTCCCCTGTTCCGTGATCGTGGCGATGCTGATCGGGCCGGCGCGTGGCCGCGCGGCGCGCTGTGCTCCGCTCGCTGGTCAGGCGCCTGCATGACTAGTGGGGGGGCCAGTGCCATGGCTCGTTTGACGGGGCGGAGGCGGTGCTATACTGTCTTAGCAAGCTAAGACACTGGAGCATCGGCATGATCAGATTCCGGGTGGACGGGCGGTCCGGAGTGCCGCCCTACCTGCAGATCGTGCAGCAGGTGCGGCAGGCGCTGCGGATGGGGGTGCTCGCCGTGGGCGACCAGCTCCCGAGCGTGCGGGAGGTGGTCGAGGCGACGGTGGTCAACCCCAACACGGTGCTGAAGGCCTACCGCGACCTGGAGCGCGAGGGCCTGGTCGAGGCGCGTGCCGGGCTCGGCACGTTCGTGCGCGGCCGGCCGCCGGGCCCGCCGCCTGGCACGCACTCGCGGCTTGGCCGCAGCCTGGCCCGCTGGGTGCGCGAGGCGCGCGACGCGGGACTTGACGACGAATCGATCGAATCGCTGCTGCGCGTCACGCTGCGCGCGGCGAACGAGGAGGAGATCGCTTGACCACCGCCATCCAAACCCGCGGCCTGACCAAGCGGTACCGCAGGGTCACCGCGTTGTCCGATTGCTCCATCACGGTTCCGGAGGGCCGGATATCCGCGCTGGTCGGGCCGAACGGCGCGGGCAAGACCACGCTGCTCCGCCTGCTCTCCGGGCTGGCCAGCCCCACCAGTGGCGACGCCGCGATCCTCGGCGGCGCGCCGCGCCAGGACCCGGCCTTCCTCGCGGAGATCGGGTTCCTCGCCCAGGAGATCCCGCTGTACCGGCGGCTGACCGCCGAGGACCACATCGGCATTGGCGCGCACATGAACCCACGGTGGGACGGCCAGTCGGTCAGGGACCGGCTGCGCGGGCTGAACATCCCGCTGGACGCGGCCGTGGGCACGCTGTCCGGGGGCCAGCGTGCCCAGACGGCACTGACGCTCACGCTGGCCAAGCGCCCGCGGGTGCTGCTGCTCGACGAACCGGTCGCCGCGCTCGACCCGCTCGCCCGGCGGCACTTTCTCGGCACGCTCGCCGACGCGGTGGCCGAGGGAGGGCTGACCGTCGTCCTGTCCTCGCATCTGGTCGCGGACATCAAGCGGGTCTGCGACCACCTGATCCTGCTCGCGTCCTCCCGCGTCCAGCTCTGCGGGGATATCGAGAACCTCCTGAACGAGCACCGGGTACTCGTCGGCCCGAGGAAGGACACGACGGCGATCGAACGGGACCACACCGTCGTGCAGAACGAACGGACCGCCCGGCAGACCACGATGCTGGTGCGGCTGAACGGCCCTGTCGCCGACCCTGGGTGGGAAGCCGCGGACGTCAGCCTGGAGGACATGGTGCTCGCCTACATGGGCGCCGACGCCGCCCCGCAGAGCGCGGAGCTGACCGCTGTCGGAGGTAAGCGATGACCTGGGTCATCTGGCGCCAGTACCGCGGCACCGCCGTCATCGCGGGCGCTATTCTCGCCGCCTTCGCCGTCCTGCTGCTGATCACCGGACTGCAGGACGCCGCGAAATGGCACGCCGCGCTCGCCAGCTGCGTCAAGAACGGGGCCTGCGGCGACCTCTCGCAGGCCGTGTCGCTGGGCGGCCCGGTGTACACGCTGACCATCCTGACCCTGGCCGTTCCGATCCTGTTCGGGATGTTCTGGGGCGGCCCGGCCGTGGCCAGGGAACGGGAAACCGCAACCGTGCAGTTCGCGTGGACGCAGTCCGTCACCCGACGGCACTGGCTGTCCGTCAAAACCGGCTGGCTGCTGCTCGCGGGCGCGGTCTTCGGCGGCGCGGTCGCCGGGATCGTCACCTGGTGGTACGCGCCCCTGAACGCACTCAACCAGGGCCAGTTCACGCCGGGCTCCTTCGACATCCAGGGCATCGTCCCGATCGGGTACGCCGTGTTCGCGGTGGCGCTCGGGATCGCCGCCGGGGCGCTGATCGGCCGGTCGCTGCCAGCGCTCGCGGTGACCGGCGGCGTATTCCTCGCCCTTCGCCTGGTGGTCACGTACTGGGTGCGCGTGCACTACATGGCCGCGGTCACCACCATCTACAGCGTGACCCAGAACTTCACCCCGAAGGGAGCGTTCTGGCAGCTCGCGCAGGGCGTGGTGCTGCCCGGCGGCCAGCTCACCACCAACATGAGCGTCGGCCCCGGGCACGCAACCTCGGGCTTCACTGGGCCCACCATTCCCGCCACATGCCAGGCTGCTGGCCAGGTGAACTCCACACTCGCGTGCATGGCGCGCCTCGGCTACCGCTCGTTCACGACCTACCAGCCGGGCTACCGGTTCTGGCCGTTCCAGTTCATCGAGACCGGCATCTTCGTGGCCCTCGCCGCCGTGCTGATCGCGGTCACGTTCCTCGCCGTCCGGAGGAGGGACGCATAGCGACGCCTGCCAGCGGTTTGGCGGCAAACTGGGCGCTTGATATCGCGCCCCAGCCACTGCCTGACCCGGGGTGCCGCGACGGCACCCGATGGACGCGCTAAACACGATCAGGGAGCTCCGCGCCGGGCGGTCAGGTGGTCTGCGGATCGGCCTCGGTGACCTGGGCCGCGGTTACCGGCCCGGCCGGGGTGGCCTGGCCCGGCGCCAGTGGAGCCGCCTCCCCGGCGGCTTCGCCCGCGGTGGCCTCGCCCGCAGCGGCCTCACCCGCCTTGTCCTGGCGGCCCGGGTCCGTGCCGCCGGAGTCCTGGCCACTGGCGTCCTGGCCGCTGGCGTCCTGGTCGCTGGCGTCCTGGTCACTAGAGGCCTGGCGGCGGCCGATCGGCTTGCGGAAGGCCAGGGCCAGGGCGATGCACGCCAGCGGCACCGCCGGGAGCACGTACCGGTAGGTGTACTCGTGCTCGGCCGTCGGCAGCACCATGATGATCACCGCTGACATCCAGAGCAGGACCGCGGCCGACGACCGGCGGCCCGGGATCAGGATCCCGGCCAGGCCGCCCAGCACGATCACCCCGAACAGCGGGCCAGGCAGGTAGAACCCGTGCTGATAGAAGTTCACGATCGTCACGTACGGCTGCACCAGCCGGGTCCCGAAGTGGTAGCCCAGATAGGACGAGACACCCTGGGTGTTGCCGGTATAGGCCTGGATGGTGCCGATCGCGTACTTCAGATCGGGCGGGGACAGGTTGGCCGAGCTGGGCGTGTAGTCCAGGAACCGCAGCGAGTTGTCGGTGTGCAGGAACGGCGTCAGGGTCTCTGACCAGATGGTGGTGGCGTAGGCCCCCGGCTGGGCCTCGATCGCCTTGACCGCGAACCGCAGCGCCCGGGCGTTGTTGGCCGCGGTGAACGCGGCCGAGTCGGGGACGAAGCCAATGGTGGTGCCCTGCCAGGCCCAGATGCGGTGGTTCCACAGGTAGCGCCGGGGCTGGCGGCGCAGCGCCGGGTTGGCGCGGTGCAGCGCGCCCGGCTGGGCGTTCGGGCACAGCGGCTGCAGGTCGGTGGGCGGATTGATGACCTTGCAGTTGGCGAAGGACATCGTCCGCGACCACAGGAACAGCCCGTTGCTGTTGGTCAGGTTGAACGTGCCGTGCACGGCCGCGAACCAGCTCATGTAGCCCAGCACCGGCATCAGCCCCGCCACCAGGGCGGCACCCGCCCGGCGCCAGCCCACCCGCGTGATCAGCAGGTAGACCGGGATCAGCAGAACCAGCGGCAGCACCGTGGGGCGGACGATCGTCGCGACCCCCATCATCAGGCCAGCGGTGGCCGACCGCCACAGCGACGGCGCCGTGCGGGTCAGCAGCACCGCGAACGCCCCGACCATGAGCACCATGGCCAGCAGGTCGGCCATGATGAGGTGCTCGATGACCAGCTGCGACGGGTCGAACAGGACCGGCAAGGCGGCCAGCGTCGCCCCCCATTCGGGCAGGCCATACCGGCGCAGCACCGCGTACACCATGGCCGCCACCACCAGCCCAAGCACATGCTGGATGGCCACCACCAGCACCAGCGAGTGGAACGGCAGGAACAGCCATAGGAACAGCGAATAGCCGCTGGGGTTGACGGCATTCGGGGACAGGTGGACCGCGCCCCACAGGTAGTCGAAGGAGTCCAGCCGGAACAGCATCGCCGGGCGGTAGGCCAGCATCGTCAGCAGCCGGATGATCGCGCCCAGCACCAGCGCCAGCGAGAACAGCCGGTGGCGCCGGATCAGGCCGGTCAGCCCGGCCACGGCGCGGGGCTGCGACTTCGGCGGCGGGGACGCGGCGGCCGGCTCGGAGTCGCCGGCACCATCCTGGTTGCGGCCCGGGTCGTCCTTGAGGGTTGTCACACACTCTCCTCGCCCTGGTCCGGCAGCTCCGCATGGCCCGGAAACCGCCATTGCCTGGCGCTTCATCGCGGGAATGCCCAGCATCCGCCGGACGTGGCCCGGCTCCGGCTATCGCCCCCGGGCTGGGATGGCCGACGGCGGCATGACCGGCCGCGTCCAGCCTGACCGCCCCACTCAGGGACCCGTCAGGGCATTCCTCGCTGTCCCGCTCGATCGCCCGTGGGCAGAGCAAACGGTACCGCAACCGGGCGGTAGTCCGGCGAAAGTCGGGAAACAAGAGCCTGCTGTGACGAGGTATAACAAAATGTAATCACTGTGTCACACTATGTGCAAACACTGGTGTCTAAGGCTGGATTTCCGGGAAACGCCGGACGGCAACGTTCAGTTAACGTCACCCCATCCAAACAGGTACGATTCGAACCCGGTCGGACACGGCCGTTCGCACGCGCGGCCCGCCCCCCTGCCCGGACCTCCGGGCGCCCGGGCTGCTAGCGCGCCGCGGGATCCCCAGTGCCGCGGGATCCCGCGCAAGATGGCCAAGCGCCCAGATGGCCAAGGGAGTTGCCTGGTGAGCGGAAGGGTGGCCACGACGGGGGCCGGCGGGCTGCGCAGCGACCCCGGGAAGCCTCAGACGCAGCGGCGCCCGGCCTGGGCCACCCCGGTGAACCTGGTCATCCTGGGCATCACCGTGCTGGCCCTGGCCATCCGGGTCTATTACCAGTACACCCGCCCGGGATTCCTGCTGAGCGTCACCGAATACGACGACGGCCCGTATTTCGGCAGCGCGATCCGGCTGGTCCACGGTTCGCTCCCCTACCGCGATTTCGTGCTTGTCCAGCCGCCCGGCATCACGCTGCTGATGAGCCCGGCCGCGCTGCTGTCCAACCTGACCGGCACCGCCTGGGGCATGG
The DNA here is from genome assembly GCA_036522155.1 of Streptosporangiaceae bacterium. Lineage (GTDB taxonomy): Bacteria > Actinomycetota > Actinomycetes > Streptosporangiales > Streptosporangiaceae > UBA9676. The sequence continues at coordinate 20,288 of DATDGI010000008.1, read as the reverse complement.
CCGTCGGCCGGGTGCTCACCGCGCTGGCGAGCACGGCCGGGGTGGCGCTGGTGGGCCTGCTGGTCCGCCACCGTGGCCTGCTCACCGTGGTGATCGCCTGCGGGATCGCCGCGGTGTACCCCGACGCGGTCGCCGCCGCCCACACCGTGCTGGTCGAGCCGTGGCTGGCCCTCGCCTGCCTGATCGGCGCGGTGACGATCTTCAGCGGCGACCGCCTCGCGGCCAGCACCAGGCGGCTGGCCTGGGGCGGCGTGGCGTTCGGTTTCGCCGGCGCGGTCGAGGCGTGGGCCATCGTGCCGGTGCTGGTCGTCTTCGTGCTCTGCCTGCCGCAGATCCGCCGCGCCGCCGTCTTCACCGCCGGGGTCGCGGCGGGCTTCCTGATCCCGGTGCTGCCGTTCGCCGCCATCGCGCCGGAGAAGTTCTACCAGAGCCTGATCGTCGCCCAGATCGGCTCCCGGGCCCATGCCACCCGGGTCACGCTGTTCAACCGGCTCGATCACATGGCTGGCGTGTTCGACCTGAACCTGGCGAACACGGCCCTGGTGCTCGCCGCGCTGGCCATCGTGGCATTCGTGGTCCTGGCCTACGCCTTCGCCTGGTACCGGACCAGCCAGCCGCCCGCCCCGCTGGACTGGTTCTCGGTCGCCACCGCCGGCCTGGTGGCCGCGCTCTTCCTGTGGCCGCCGCAGTTTCACTACCACTTCGCGGCGTTCCTCGCCCCATTCCTGGCCCTGTCGGTCGCCCTGGCCGCGGGCCGACTGCTGGCCGCGGTGCAGGCGCAGGCGGGCTCGCCCGCGGCCGCTGCCCGGATGGGACAGTGGTCGCTCGGCGCGGCCGCGGCCCTGCTGGCCGTGATGACCATCATCCAGTCCCATGCGCAGACCATCGTGCCGCCGGTGCTCGGCCCGGTCCCTGCGGCCATCGACCAGATCATCCCGCGGGGCGCCTGCGTGCTCACCGATCAGGTGTCGCTGACCATCAACGCCGACCGCTTCGTGTCGGCCGCGCCGGGCTGCCCGCAGATGGTGGACACCCTGGGCACCGACCTGGCGCTGTCGCACGGGCTCACCCCGGGCACCGGCGCCGCCCGCGTCCCGGCGGTGGCCGCGGTCTGGTCGGAGGCGTTCGGCCACGCCCAGTACGTGCTGCTGACCCGCATCAACACCCGGCGGATACCCTGGTCACCTAGCCTGCGGAAGTACCTCCGCAGCCACTTCCGGCGGGTGTACACCTCGCCCAGGGATCTCACCCTGTACGTGCGCAAAGGACAACCGGCACGATGACACGAGCGGCCATCGAGGGGTCCAGCCACGATCTGCCCGGCCAGCCCGCCGCGGCCCGGCCGGGCGGCGGCCCAGCCTGGCGGCCCCCGGCCGGCCTGATCATCACGGTCGCCGCGGCCCTGGCGCTGGTGCTGCGAATCTACCGGCTCACCCACCCGGGGCTGCTGGTGGTGAGCCAGTACGACGACGGCCCCTACTTCGGCAGCGCCGTCCGGCTGATCCACGGCGCCCTGCCCTACCGCGATTTCGTGCTGGTCCAGCCACCGGGCATCACCTTGGTGATGAGCCCGGCCGCGCTGCTGTCCGACGTCACCGGCACCGCCTGGGCCATGGTCACCGGGCGGCTGCTCACCGCCGCCGCCGGGGCCGCGGCGGTGGTGCTGATCGGCCTGCTGGTCCGCCACCGCGGCCTGCTCGCCGTGGCCGTCGCCTGTGGCATTGCCGCCATCTACCCCACCTCGGTCGCCGCCGCCCACACGATCCTGCTTGAGCCGTGGCTGGTGCTGGCCTGCCTGGCCGGGGCGGTGGCCGTGTTCGACCGGGACCAGCTGACGGCCAGCACCCGGCGGCTGGCCTGGGGCGGGGCGGCGTTCGGGTTCGCCGGCGCGATAAAGGCGTGGGCGATCGTCCCGGTGATCGTGCTGCTGGTGCTCTGCCTGCCGCAGATCCGCCGGGCCGTGATCTTCGCCGCCGGGGTGGCAGCCGGCTTCCTCGTCCCGGTCCTGCCGTTCGCCGCGCTCGCCCCGCGGCGGTTCTTTGTTGGTGTCATCAGCGCGCAACTGAACCGGGGCGGGGCCCGCACCCCCGTGGTGCACCGGATCGCCGACATGATCGGCGTCTCCTACACCACCCCCACCGCCGTCCTGCTGCTCAGTGTCGTGGTCATCATCGCCTTCGTGGCCGTGGCCGATATGGTCAGCTGGCGCCGGACCCGGCAGCCGCTGCCCGCCCTCGACCGGTTCGCCCTGGCCGGCGCGGTGCTGGTGGTGGTCATGCTGCTCTGGCCGCCGTACTACGCCGCCCACTACACGGCGTTCTTCATGCCGTTCCTGGCGCTGTCGCTGGCGCTGGCCGTGTCCCGGCTGGCCGCCAGCGACATGCTGGCGGCCGACCGCCCGGCCGTGCGCCGGCGGCTGGGCCTGCTGACCGCCGGGATCACCACGGCGGCGGTGCTGGCCGGCGCCGTCAGCATGTCGGTGAACCTGTCCCCGGTGAAGCACGGCGACGGCGCGGGCATCCGGAGCGTCATCCCGGCCGGTGCCTGCGTGGTCACCGACCAGGCGTCCTACCTGCTGCTCGCCAACCGCTTCGTGTCCAGCCAGCCGGGCTGCCCGGCCATGGTGGACGGGCTCGGCACCGACCTGGTGCTCTCCGGCGGGCGCAGCCCGGCCAACGGGGCCGCTCGCTTCCCGGCCGTCCGGGCCGCGTGGCAGCAGGCCTTCAGCCATGCCCAGTACCTGCTGCTCTCCCACAAGAACACGCTCCGGGTGGCGTGGACCCCAGCGCTGCAGACTTACTTCCGCACCCATTTCCGCCGGGTCCTCATCGGCCGGAAATACCAGATCTACGCCCGCCGCCTGCATCCGCGCGCGTCCTGACGCCGAGACCCCCGGCCCGCGCGACGCGGTGGCCGCCGACCTGGGCCACCCTCAAGCGGCTGCGCCGCCGGGCCCCTTCCCCGGCCGTACGCCCGGCGATGCGCTAGGCTGCCTGGCATGCGCAGGCAGTTCTGGTTTTGGTATGGCTACCGGCCCGGCATCCGGACGGTCGCCCGCCAGACTCTGCGCTGACGCGACTGACCAGAAAGCCCCGGGCCGGAGGCCCGGGGCTTTTTTCGTTGACGGCGAACAGGAGAAGCCCGATGGTCGTGGTGATGGCCCCCGAGGCCACCCAGGAGGACGTGAGCACGATCGTGGATCTGGTCCGCGCGGCGGGCGGGGACGCGTTCGTGAGCCGGGGGATTTCCCGCACGATCGTGGGACTGGTCGGGGACGTGGACCAGTTCGGCGCGCTCAACCTGCGCAGCCGCAGCGGCGTGCTCGACGTGGTGCGGATTTCGGTCCCCTACAAGCTCATCAGCCGGGAGCACCACCCCGACCGGTCGGTGATCAGGGTCGGCGGGGTGCCGATCGGGCCGGACACGCTCACCGTGATCGCCGGGCCGTGCGCGGTCGAAACCCCGGAGCGGACCCTCACCGCCGCCCGGATGGCCAGGGCGGCCGGGGCCAGCCTGCTGCGTGGCGGCGCCTTCAAGCCGCGCACCTCCCCCTACGCCTACCAGGGCCTCGGCGAGGCGGGCCTGAAGATCCTGGCCGACGTCCGGGCCGAGACCGGCCTGCCGGTGGTGACCGAGGTGATCGACCCGGGCAGCGTCGACCTGGTCGCCTCCTACGCCGACATGCTCCAGGTCGGCACCAGGAACATGCAGAACTTCGCGCTCCTGCAGGCGGTCGGCTCGGCCGCCAAGCCGGTCCTGCTCAAGCGCGGCATGAGCGCCACCATCGAGGAATGGCTGATGGCGGCCGAGTACATCGCCCAGCGCGGCAACCTCGACATCGTGCTGTGCGAGCGCGGCATCCGGACCTTCGAGACGGCGACCCGCAACACCCTGGACATCAGCGCCGTGCCGGTGGCCCAGCGGCTGTCGCATCTGCCGGTCATCGTGGACCCGTCCCACTCCGGTGGCCGCCGGGATCTGGTGCTGCCGCTGACCCGGGCGGCCATCGCGGTCGGCGCCGACGGCGTCATCATCGACGTCCACCCGGAGCCGAAGATGGCGATGTGCGACGGCGACCAGGCGCTGGTCGAGTCCGACATCCGGGAGATCGCCAGCATCGCCGCGCACCTGTCGCCGCTGATGGGCCGCACGCTCACGCCCGCGCCCGCGCTGGCCAGGCAGCCGGTGCAGGTGGGCTGAGGAGCAGCGCGCACCGCCGTTTGGCCGCTACCGGGTGTGGTGAACTAACGGCCGGTCAGGACTGGTCGGGCCGGTACTCCTGGGCCAGCGCGGCCAGTTCCTCGGCCAAATCCGCGGCCTCCAGCCGGGCCTCGATCCGGCGCAGGTCGTCGATCCGCGCCCGGGTCTCCACGTGCCGCGGCGTCAGGAGCGTGCAGCAGTCCTGGTCGGGCAGCTCGGACAGGGCCAGGGTGCGGATCCGGCGGGCCTCGGCCATGATCTCCACCTTGTCGCAGCCGATCAGCGGGCGCAGGATCGGCAGCTTCACCGCGTCGTCCAGGGCCGCCAGGTTGGGCAGGGTCTGGCTGCTCACCTGGCCCAGCGAGTCACCGGTGACCAGCGCCGCCGCGCCGAGCCGGGCCGCCAGCACCTCCCCGGTCTTCAGCATGATCCGGCGCTGGGCGACGATCTGCAGCCTGCTCGCACCCGAGGTCGCCAGCCGCTGCTGTGCCCGGCCGAACGCCACCACGTACAGCCGCGAGCCGCCCTGGAACCGGTCCAGCGTGTGCATCAGCGCGTACGCCTTGTAGACCGACTCCGGCCCGGTCAGCGGCATCCCGGAGAAGTGCAGGAAGTCGCAGCGCAGCCCGCGCTTCATCATCCGGTAGGCGGCGACCGGCGAGTCGATGCCGCCGGACATGAGCACCAGCGCCCGGCCGCTCATCCCGACCGGCAGCCCGCCCTGGCCCGGGTAGCCCTCGGTGTAGACGAACACCTCGCGCTGGTCCACCTCGACGAACACCGCCGTGTCGGGGCGGGAGAGGTTCACCGGGTAGCCGTACTCCTGCTGCACCCGGGCGCCGATCCGGGTGCACAGCTCGGCCGACGTCGCCGGGAAGCGCTTGTCCCGGCGGCGGGCCCGGACCGCGAACGACCCGGTCTTGCCGGCCATCAGGGCGACCGCCGCCTCGATCGCGGCGTCAGGATCCTTGGCCACACGGACCGCGCGGCAGACGCGGGCGATGCCCATGACGTCCCGGGCCCGTTCGGCGATCTTGTCGGCCATGGCCGCATCCGGTGCGCCCGCCGGGGTGCGGACCACCACCACCCCGTCCCGCTGCCAGTACCGCAGCCCCTCGCCCAGATCCCGCAGGGCCCGCCGCAGGTTGGCGTGCAGCATCCGCTCGAACTGCTGCCGGTTGCCGCCCTTGAGCACGATCTCGCCCAGCTTCAGCAGCACGCACGGCTCCGGCCGCTGGCCCGCGGGGGCAGGCGCGGCTGGTGCGGTGGCTCCGGCGGGTCCGGTGCGGCCCGCCAGGGGGGTGACCGGCATGCTCCCAGTCTGCCAGGAGTTCACGCCCCGTTGCGGACGCGGCCATATCCGCGCGCGGATGGGCGCGGCCCTATTAGCGCGGCAGATGGGCGCGGCCGGATCAACGCGGATGGGCGCGCAGCCAGTCCAGCACCTCCTGGGCGTGCCGGTCGGGCGGGAAGATGGGGTAGAACACGTGCTCGATGACCCCATCGGCGATGATCATGGTTAGCCGCCGGTAGAGCGTCATCCCGGCGATATCGAACGTCGGCAGGCCCAGCGCCCCGGCCAGGGCCAGCCCTTCATCAGACAGCATGCTGAACGGCAGGTGCAGCCGGCTCACCGCCTCCCGCTGGTAGTCGGTGGACTGGCTGGACAGCCCGAATATCCGCGCGGCCCCGGCCGCCCGCAGGTCGGCCATCAGGTCACGGAACCCGCACGATTCCGGGGTGCACCCGCGGGCCCCGGGCACGTCATCCCACCCTTCCGGCAGGTCCACGCCTGGCCGGCCGGTCATCGGGTAGATGTACACCACCGTGCGCCCCGCACCGAGCGCGTCCAGGTGCACCCGGCTGCCGTCGGTGGCGGGCAGGCTCAGCGCGGGCATGGCCTGGCCGGGCAGGTGATCGGCCGCGCCGTCGTCGGCCGGAACCGGCAGGCCGCCCGGCAGCGGGAACAGATCCGCGGCGTTCATGCTGTGTCCCTTCAAGATCAGGCGCGGCGGTGCGCCTTGCCAGCCTGGCCGCTCCCGCCCCCCAGGTCAACCGGGGGGCCGGCCGCACCGGCCCGCCCGTAGCTGGGTACAACGGCGGTATGACCGCGATCAGTAACGGCGCGGACGCGCCGCTGGATGAGCCGGCCTGGGAGAGCCTGCACCTGCCGCACGAGCTGGACGCGGCCGGGTCGGGCGAATCGCTCTTCCCGCCGATCGGCGAGTACGCCTTCCTGTCGGACTGCGAGACCACCGCCCTGGTGGCCCCGGGCGGCAACGTGGAGTGGCTGTGCCTGCCGCGGATGGACTCGCCCAGCGTGTTCGGCGCCCTGCTGGACCGCGCGGCGGGCGGGTTCCGGCTCGGCCCCGAGGGGGTGACCGTGCCCGCCGCCCGCCGCTACCTGCCGGGCACCATGGTGCTGGAGACCAGCTGGGCCACCCCGACCGGGTGGCTGATCGTGCGGGACGCGCTGCTCATGGGGCCCTGGCATCACGACGACGAGCTGTCGCACACCCACCGCCGGACCCCGACCGATTACGACGCCGACCACGTGCTGCTGCGGACCGTCCGGTGCGTCACCGGCGAGGTGCAGGTGACCTTCGACTGCGAGCCGGCCTTCGACTACGGCCGGCTCCGGGGCAACTGGTCGTACCCCGGCGACAGCTACGGGCAGGGCGTCTACCGGGCGCCCGATCCCGGCATCGGCCTCTCCCTCACGCTGACCACCGACATGCGGCTCGGGTTCGAGGACGGGCGGGCGCTGGCCCGCACCCTGATGCGGGAGGGCGAGACCCACTTCTGCGCCCTGTCCTGGACCGAGCACGGCTCGCCGCAGACCTATGCCGAAGCCAAGAACCGGCTGGTGTGGACCGCTCATCACTGGCAGCACTGGCTGGCCCGGGGCCGGTTCCCTGACCATCCGTGGAGCCGTTACCTGCAGCGCAGCGCGCTGACCCTGAAGGGGCTGACGTTCGCGCCGTCCGGCGCGCTGGTGGCCGCCCCCACCACCTCGCTGCCCGAACGGCCCGGCGGCGAGCGCAACTGGGACTACCGGTTCTGCTGGCTCCGCGATTCCGCGTTCACCCTGTGGAGCCTCTACACGCTCGGGTTCGACTGGGAGGCCGGCGACTTCTTCTGGTTCCTGGCCGACCTCGCCCAGCGGGACGACGACCTCCAGGTGATGTACGGGGTGGACGGCGAACGGGACCTGTCCGAGACCACCCTGGACCATCTCACCGGCTACGAGGGGGCCCGGCCGGTGCGGGCCGGGAACGCCGCCTACACCCAGCGCCAGCACGACCTGTGGGGCACGGTGCTGCAGTCGATCCGCATCCGGCTCGGGGACTGGAGCCGGCTGGACGACCGGATGTGGGCCGTGGTGCGGCGGCAGGTCGAGGCCGCGCTGGCCCACTGGCGGGAGCCCGACAGCGGGATGTGGGAGGTGCGCGGCCCGGCCCGGCACTTCACCTACTCCAAGATCATGTGCTGGTCGGCCTGCGAGCAGGGAGCCCAGGCGGCGCTGGCCCGGGGCGAGCACGAGCTGGCCAAGGTCTGGCTGGCCGAGGCGGAAACCATCCGGGCCGACATCTGCTCGCACGCGGTGGACGAACGGGGCGTGTTCACCCAGCACTACGAGACCACCGCGCTGGACGCGTCGCTGCTGCTGCTGCCGATGACCGGCTTCCTGCCCGCCAGCGACCCGCGGGTGCGGGCCACGGTGCTGGCCATCGCGGACGAGCTCACCGAGGACGGGCTGGTGCTGCGCTACCGGACCGAGGACGTCGACGACGGGCTGCCCGGCTCCGAGGGATCGTTCACCATCTGCTCGTTCCTGCTGGTGTCCGCCCTGTGCGAGATCGGCGAGGCCGACCGCGCACGTCAGCTGTGCGAGAAGCTGCTATCCCTGGCCAGCCCGCTGGACCTGTACGCGGAGGAGATCGACCCGCACACCGGCCGCCACCTGGGCAACTTCCCGCAGGCGTTCACCCACCTGGCCCTGATCAACGCCCTCATCCATGTGATCAGCACCACCCGCCGGGGTTCCTTCCCGCTGGCTTAGCGGCGGCCGGCCCGGCGGGGCGGCCGGCCCGGCCGGCCCGGCTTACTGGCGGGCCAGGTTGGCCGCGCCGCCGCGGAGCACGAACTTCTGGATCTTGCCGGTCGCGGTCTTGGGCAGCTCGGTCACGAAGCTCACCCGGCGCGGGGCCTTGAAGTGCGCGAGCCGTTCCCGGGCGAAGCCGATGATCTCCTGCTCGCTGGCCTGCCCGCCGTCGCGGAGCACCACGAACGCGTGCGGCGCCTCACCCCACTTCTCGTCCGGCAGGCCCACGATCGCCACCTCGGCCACCGCCGGGTGGCGCAGCAGGACGCCCTCGACCTCGATGGAGGAGATGTTCTCCCCGCCGCTGATGATCACGTCCTTGATCCGGTCCCGGATCTCCACGTACCCGTCCGGGTGCACCACCGCCGCGTCGCCGGTGTGGAACCAGCCGTCGCCCATGGCCCGCCCGGTCGCCTCCGGGTCGTGGTAGTAGCCGTCCATGACCACGTTCCCGCGGACCACGATCTCGCCCAGGGACTGGCCGTCGGCGGGCACCTCGATCCCCTTGGCGTCCACCACCCGCAGCTCACCGGAGGTCAGCAGTTCCACCCCGGTCCTGGCCTTGATCACCGCCCGGTCAGCGGGTGACAGCTCCTCGTGCTCGGGCAGCGGGGCGCACACGGTGATGAACGGCGCGGTCTCGGTGAGCCCGTAGACCTGGGTGATCTCCCAGCCGAACTCGCCCTCCAGCCGCTCGATGGTGGCCGCCGCCGGCGGCGCGCCCGCGGTCACCACCCGCACGCCGGCCGGGACCTCGCCGCGGACCCCGGAGGGCGCGTTGGCCAGCGAGATCAGCACGGTGGGGGCGGCGCACAGCGAGCCCACTCCCTCGTCCCGGATCAGCCCGAACACCACGCCCGGGTCGACCTTGCGCAGGCAGACGTGGACCCCGGCGGCGGCCGTCACGGTCCAGGTGTAGGTCCAGCCGTTGGCATGGAACATCGGGAGCGTCCACAGATAGCGCTCGCCCACCCCGATCGGCAGGTGCAGCAGGGTGCCGATGGTGTTGAGGGCCGCGTTCCGGTGGGTGATCATGACGCCCTTCGGGCGGGCGGTGGTGCCGCTGGTGTAGTTGATCGTGAGCAGGTCCCGCTCGCCGGTCTCCGCCCGCTCGAAGTCCGGTGGGGCGTTCGCGATGGCCGTCTCGTAGTCGACCCAGCCGTCCCGGTGGCCGCCCTCGAAGGCCACGAAATGCCGCACGCCCGGCAGCTGGTCACGGACCGCGTCGAGCGCGTCCAGGTAGTCAGCGTGGGCGCAGACCACCGAGGACCCGCTGTGGCTGATGATGTAGACGAAGTCGTCCGCGGTGAGCCGGTAGTTGATCGGCACCAGCACCGCGCCGATCTGCGGCACCGCGTAGAACGACTCCAGCTGGGCGTGGGTGTTCGGGGCGATCGTGGCCACCCGGTCGCCGGCGGCCACGCCCAGTCCCTGCAGGGCGGCCGACCACCGGTCGCACCGGTCGAAGAACTGCTCGTAGGTCAGCCGCAGATCACCGTCGATGACGGCCGCCCGGTGACCGTGCAGCCGGCGGGTGCGGCGGGCGAACTCCAGCGGGGTCAGCGGTACTTCCATGGCGGTCCCTCGCTCGGTACGTGGGCGGGCGCTTATGCCGAACGCTAGTACGTCCGGCGCCTGAGTCACGGGGCCAGATGCTGCCGGGTGCGGTCAGGCCGCCCGCACGGCGGCCAGAATCCGGCTCTCGCCGTGCTGCCAGATGATCCCGATCTCGGTGAACCCGGCCGCGGCCAGCGCGGTGACGTGCTGGGCCAGCAGCACCGTCTCGGATCCGTCGTGGTCCTCGCTCATCCGCCGCCGCTCGCGTTCCGCGGCCGGCCCGGCCAGGGCTGGGTCCGCCGTCGCCGCCTGCCACCAGGCCTTCCAGTCATCCGGCTGGCCGTCCGTGCGGGCGCGATCCTCGATCCGCTGCGTCAGTGCCCGGTCCAGCCGGGCCAGGGTGGGCGCCACCGCCGTGTCCTCGATGAAGTGATCGCCGTCGAGCAGCAGGCCGCCCGGGCGCAGGGCGCCGGCGAGCTCGGCGTACATCGCGCGCAGCGCGGCCGGCGTCAGCCAGTGCAGCGCGGTGGTGCTCACCGCGGCGTCGGCCGGCCGGGACAGCCCGAGCCGGCCAGCCCAGCCCGGGGACCCCAGGTCGAGGTCGATGAAGCCGAGCCCGGCCCGCCCCTGGTAGGCGGCCCGGCCCAGGGCCAGCAGCAGCGGGTCCGCGTCGATGGCGACCACCGTCGCGGCCGGCATCCGGTCCAGCAGCCGGACGGCCAGCGACCCGGGACCGGAGCCGAGGTCGAGCACCAGCGGATCGGGCCGGCCCGCTTCCTCCTCCACCGCGTCGATCAGCGCAGTGAAACGCTCCTCCCGGTCGGGCATGTACCCGTTCTGCTGCGCATCCCAGCGGTCGATCCAGCGCCTCGCGACGGCGTGATCCAGGTCCGGCACGGCCACCTCCAGCCCAGGGGTTGTGGCTGGCCCTACCCGTTCTGCCGGGCCTGGCCACCCGGTCAGCCGAAGAAGACCTCGGCCTCGCTGTAGCGCTCGGGCGGGACCAGCTTCAGCTCCCTGGTCGCCTCGGCCAGCGGCACGCGCACGATCTCGGTCCCGCGCAGCGCCACCATCATGCCGAACGCCCCGTCGTGCACCGCGTCGATGGCGTGCACCCCGAACCGGGTGGCGAGCACCCGGTCGAACGCGGTCGGGGTGCCGCCGCGCTGGATGTGGCCGAGCACGGTGGCGCGGGCCTCCTTGCCGGTCCGCTTCTCGATCTCGGCGGCCAGCAGCTGGCCGACGCCACCCAGCCGGACATGCCCGAACGCATCCAGCTGCTGGTCGGCCAGGGCCAGGTCCTCCTCCTGCGGGCTCGCGCCCTCGGCCACCACGAGCAGCGGCGCGTACCGGGTCTGGAACCGGTGCTCGACGTACGCGCACACCTGCTCGATGCTGAACGGCTTCTCCGGGATCAGGATCACGTTCGCGCCGCCGGCCATCCCGGCGTGCAGCGCGATCCAGCCCGCGTGCCGGCCCATCACCTCCACGATCAGCGCCCGGTGATGGCTCTCGGCGGTGGTGTGCAGCCGGTCGATGGCCTCCATCGCGATGTTGACCGCGGTGTCGAAGCCGAACGTGTAGTCGGTGGCGCCGAGGTCGTTGTCGATGGTCTTGGGCACCCCGACCACCGCGACTCCCTCGCCGTGCAGCCGGGAGGCGACCCCGAGCGTGTCCTCACCGCCGATCGCGACCAGCGCGTCCACCCCGAGCCCGGCCAGGTTGTCCTTGATCCGCTCCACCCCGGACCGGCCGCCGTCCGACGCCGCGGCGGCCAGCGGGTTGGTACGGGAGGAGCCGAGGATGGTGCCGCCCCGGGGCAGGATGCCGCGGACCGCCTGCACGTCGAGCGGGATCGTGTCCCCCTCCAGCGGGCCCCGCCAGCCGTCACGGAAGCCGACGAACTCGTAGCCGAATTCCGGCACGCCCCGGCGCACCAGGGCCCGGATCACCGCGTTCAGCCCGGGGCAGTCGCCGCCCCCGGTCAGCACCCCAACTCGCATACAGGCAACATTAGTGGCCATGGGTGTCCTCGCGATTGACGCCGGCACAACCGGGGTGACCGCTCTGGTGGTGGCGCCGGACGCAACCGTGGCCGGCCGCGGCTACGCCGAGTTCGGCCAGCACTATCCCGAGCCCGGCTGGGTCGAGCACGAGCCGGAAGACATCTGGCAGGCGACCCTCGCCGCCAGCCGCCAGGCGCTCGGCCAGGCAGGCGCCGACGGCTCTGGGCGCCGAACGGCGGGTGCCGGGCCGGTCACCTGCCTGGGCATCACCAACCAGCGGGAGACGGCGGTCATCTGGGACCGGGCGACCCTGGCCGCCCCCCGGCGGGCGATCGTCTGGCAGGACCGGCGAACCGCCCGGATCTGTGATGCATTGCGCGTGTCCGGGCACGAGCCCCGGGTCAGCGAGCTGACCGGGCTGCGGCTCGACCCCTATTTCACCGGCACCAAGCTGACCTGGCTGGCCGAGCACGAGCCGGCCATCGGGCAGGGCCTGGCGGACGGCTCGCTGGCGGCGGGCACGGTGGACTCCTACCTGATCGCCCGGCTGACCGCTGGCCGGCGGCACGTGACCGACGCCTCCAACGCGTCCCGCACGCTGCTGTTCGACATCACGGCCGGCGCGTGGTCGGCGGAACTGTGCGAACTGCTGCGCGTGCCGGAGCGGGCCCTGCCGGAGGTGGTGCCCTCCACCGGGGTCGCCGGCCACACCGAGCCGGGCACCTTCCTCGGTCTGTCGGTGCCGATCGCCGGCATCGCCGGGGACCAGCAGGCGGCGCTGTTCGGGCAGGGCTGCTTTGCGCCCGGCGACGCCAAGTGCACCTACGGCACCGGGTCGTTCGTGCTGGCCAACACGGGCGGCACGGTGGCCAGGCCAGCCGGCGGGCTGCTGTCCACGGTGGCCTGGATGGACGGCTCCGGCACGCTCACCTACGCGCTGGAAGGCTCGGTGTTCGTGACCGGGGCGGCGGTGCAGTGGCTGCGGGACGGGCTCGGCCTGATCGGGGCCGCCGCCGAGACCGAGGCGCTGGCCCGGACCGTGCCCGACTCCGGCGGGGTGGTGTTCGTGCCCGCGCTGACCGGCCTGGGCGCGCCCGACTGGGACCCGGACGCGCGCGGGCTGATCGCCGGCCTCACCCGCGGCACCACCCGGGCCCACCTGGCCCGGGCCACGCTGGAGGCGATCGCGTTCGAGGTGCGGGACGTGTTCGACCTCATGGTCACCGGCGAATGGCGGGACCGGTCGGTGCTGAAGGCCGACGGCGGCGCGGCCGCCAACGACCTGCTCATGCAGATGCAGGCGGACCAGTTGCAGGTGCCGGTGGCACGGCCGGTAGTGGCCGAGACGACCGCGCTGGGGGCGGGATTCCTGGCCGGGCTGGCCACCGGGGTGTGGTCGGGCACGGACGAGCTGGCCGCGACCTGGCAGCTGGACCGGCGGTTCGAGCCGGGGCCGCGGGACGACTCCGGGTATGCCCGCTGGCGCCGGGCGGTCGACCGGGCCAGGGGCTGGGCCGCCGGGCCGGTTTCCGGCCCGGCTTAGCTCAGCTGGTGCCCAGCGTGTTGACGAGTCTCTGATAGTCCGAGTCGACCGCGCGCAGCTTCTGGTCGAGCCCCGTGCTCGCCAGAAGCTGCTGGTACTGCGCTGGCGTGGTAGCCGTCGCGAGCTGCTTGAGGGCCGACTCCGCCTGGCCGGCGGCGGACGTCAGCTGGCTGGCGGCGGACTGCGCGCCCGGCGGCATGGGAGTCGTGCTGACCGTGTTCGCGAACGCCGCCAGGTCCTTCGCGATCTGCCGGTCAAACGCGGTCGCACAAGCCAGCCGGCTGGCCGTGGCCTGGCACGCGGCCTCGGCCGTGTTCTGCTGCCTGGCCTCGCTGCTCAGTGCCTGGTACGCGACCCCCACGGTGTCGATGGCGACCACCCGCGACGCCGGGTTGTTCCCGCTCACGCCGAGGGCCACATTAGTGACGTAATTCACCGCGCCAATGCCGATCATCACGCCGACCAGCACTTTTGCCCCGCTGGACAGCACGATCCGCCACGGCTGCGGGCCGGCCGGCCAGCCCGGCGAGGATGGGGCGGTGCTGTCCCCCTGAGGCGGCCACGACTCCGCTGACCCGGCGTCCGGCGGCCCGGCTTCCGGCGGCCCGGCTTCTTGCGGCCCGGCTTCCGGCAGGGTGAGCGTGGCCGCCCCGGTTGAGGCGGGGCCGGGCTGGTCACCGAACAGCCCCCACCATGGGTAGGTGGCGCTCATCAGGTAGAAGTAGCCGGTGTAGCGGACGGAGTAGCGCACGGCGGCGGCGATCGCCTGATGCAGCGGTTCCGGCATCCGGCCGAGGACCAGCACGATCAGCCAGGTCACGAGGCCAACGGCGAACAGGCCGGCCAGGAGGATGTCGGTCAGGATCACCGCGGGGATGACCATGATCAGCCGGAACAGGACGGCCACCCGGTTCAGCTTCCCCGGCGCGGCGGACATCCGGACCGGGTAGTCGGGGTCGGCCAGGGTGAACGGAGGGTACCGGTCGGTCAGCAGCCACGCATAGGCGTAGACGCGGGTGGTCCAGCGCAGGTAGTCCACCAGGAAGCGGGCCATGGATTCCGGCAGCCGGCCGATGACCAGCGCCGCGAACCAGCAGATCACCACGGTCACCAGGGCGGCCAGGCCGAGGAAGAAGAGCACGATGAGGTGCGGGATGACCAGCAGCCACCGGACCAGCACGGTCAGCCGCCGCTGCCGGGCCGGGCCGGGCACGTCCAGCAGGATTTCGTCGGCGGTCCTCGGGGCGGGTGGCGGGGGCGGGGGCATTCCGGCCCCGAGGGAAATATCGGCCACGGTGGCTCCTTTTTGAGCGGCACCTTAGTGCCGTCTGGAAGCCAGTTGAAGACCTTCTGCGGAAAATATCAGTGAATCGGCACGCTCACGGTTCTGGCGTCGTCCTGACCGCGTCGATCTCGTGATCGCGGTGGGTACGCGGGCGGCTCTTGGCCCGCTGCGCATACTCGTCCACATACTCCTGGCCGGACAGTTCCATCAGCGCGTACATGATCTCGTCGGTCACCGCGCGCAGGACCAGCCGGTCCGATTCCAGGCCCGCGTAGCGGGAGAAGTCCAGCGGCTTGCCGAACTTGACGCCGGGCCGGATTCGGAGCTTGGGCAGGATCCGGCCGGACGGCATGAACTCGAACGTTCCCACCATCGCGGTCGGGATCACCGGCGCGCGGGACTCCAGTGCGAGCCGGGCCACCCCGGTCTTGCCCCGGTACAGCCGGCCGTCCGGGGTCCGGGTGCCCTCCGGGTAGATGCCGAGCAGCCGGCCCTCGGACAGCACCCGCAGCCCGGTGGTGAGAGCGCGCTCGCTGGCCTCACCACCGGTCCGGTCGACCGGTATCTGCCCGACCCCGCTGAAAAAGGCCCGGCTGATCAGCCCCTTCAGGCCGCGGCCGGTGAAGTATTCGGACTTGGCGAGAAAGGTCACCTTGCGTGGCAGCGGCAGCGGGCCGAAGAAGTGGTCGGAGAACGACAGGTGGTTGCTGGCCAGGATGGCCGCGCCTTCCCGGGGCACGTTCTCGGTGCCTTCCGCCCACGGCCGGAACAGGATCGCCAGCAGCGGGCCCAGGATCGCCTTCACCACCCAGTAGAACACGCTCACATCGTCCCATGTGATGGGCGGCAGCAGGAGGGCTCGCCGGGACCGGCTGGATACCGGCGGAGGGTGCGCGGGCCCGCGCCGCCGTGCGACGATGCCAGCAGGGCATGAGCACGCGTGGAGAGGACGGTGAGCATGCCAGTGCTGCCGGGTGCGGAGCCGTTCTTCCACTCTGGCGGGGCCACCGGGGTCCTGCTGTGCCACGGGTTCACCGGCAGCCCGGCCACGCTGCGGCCATGGGCGGAGTACCTGGCCACAGCCGGGCTGACGGTGTCGCTGCCCCGGCTGCCCGGGCACGGCACCACCTGGCAGGAGATGGGCCGCACCCGCTGGGAGGACTGGTACGCGGAGATCGAGCGCGCCTATGCCGACCTGCAGGGGCACGCCAGCCAGATCTTCGCGATGGGTATCTCGATGGGCGGCTGCCTGGCGCTGCGGCTCGCCGAGCGGCACGGGCCGGAGGTGGCCGGCCTGGTGCTGGTGAACCCGTCGGTCACCGCCGACACCAAGCTCTTCCTGCTCGCCCCGGTGCTCAAGCTGGTCGTGCCCTCGCTGAAGGGCATCGGCAGCGACATCAAGAAGGACGGCGCCCACGAACTGTCCTACGACCGGGTGCCGGTCCGGGCCGCGGCCAGCCTGCCGCAACTGTGGAAGCTCACCCAGCAGCGGCTCGCCGACGTGACCCAGCCGGTGCTGGCCTATCACAGCACCGACGACCACGTGGTCGGGCCGGCGAGCATGCGGATCCTGCAGTCGGCGCTGCCGGCCGGGCAGCTGACTGTCAGAGAGCTCCGGAATAGTTATCACGTGGCCACGCTCGACAACGATGCGGACGAAATTTTCGCGGGCAGCCTGGAGTTCGTCCGGGCAAACGGCCGTGCGGGCAGCCCGCCCGGGCTGATCGCCGCATCCGACCAGAGTGAGGGGGTGACCGGGGACGATGGCGGGTGAGACCGCAGACGACGAGGCGGCCTGGCGCGACCTGGTTGCCCAGTACGGCGCCCCGGGGGTGACCGGCGGCGCGGTGCCGTGGCCGGTCAGGGAAGAATTGTCCGGAGAGGGCGCAGCGGCGGCCGGTGTGCCCGGCGACGACACCGACCCGGACCTGCCCCCGGCGCAACTGCCCGGCTGGGACGACCCGGTGCCGGGCGTGATCCCGGCACCGCCCCGGCTCCGGATCATCCGCCCGGCCCAGCCGCCACAGCCACCCCCGGCCGACGACAGCGAGCACTTTGTGCCGCCCACACCGCCGCCGCTGCCCCGGCTGGACCCCATCAGCAAGGGTGCCTGGACGGCGCTGTTCGGTGGGCCCGGCTACCTGCTGCTCGCCGTCATGCTCGGCTGGCAGGTCCCGGGCTGGGCCGCGTTCGCCGCGGTGGGGGCGTTCGTCGGAGGGTTCGCGGCGCTGGTGGTCCGGATGAATGACCGGCCGCCGGCCGACTCCGGCCCCGACGACGGGGCCGTGGTGTAAGAGCTGCTGGCTCGGGTCAGCTTCCGCCGGCCGGTGCTGAGCCTGTGCCGCGCGCCAGGTCGGCCGCGCCCACCAGGCCGGCGTCGGCACCCAGCTCGGCCAGCTTGACCGGCGCCTGATCCCGGTAGGCGCGGCCGGTGAGGCTGCGGCTGAACGCCGCCCGGGCCGGGCCGATCAGCAGATCCCCGGCGTCGGACACGCCGCCACCGATGACGAAGCAGCCCGGGTCGAGGATGGCGGCCAGGTCGGCCAGCCCCTGGCCCAGCCAGCCACCGACGGTCTCGAAACACCGCAGCGCGCCCGGGTCACCTTCCCGCGCCGCCTTGGTGACCTGCGCGCCGGTGATGCCCTCCGGGGTGCCGCCCGCGAGCTGGAGCAGCCGCACCGCCGCCTCCGGCGACCGGCGGGCGTAGTCCCGGGCCTCGGCCACCAGCGCGCTGCCGCTGGCGTACTGCTCCCAGCAGCCGCGGTTGCCGCAGCCGCACAGGCGGCCCTCGGGCACCACCCGGACGTGCCCCGGCTCGCCGGCCATCCCCCACCGGCCACGGTAGAGCCTGCCGTCCAGCACGATCCCGGCCCCGATACCGGTGCCGACCGCGACGAACATGACCTGCTCGTGCCCGCGGGCGGCGCCGAACCTCACCTCCGCCCAGGCGCTGGCGTTCGCGTCGTTCTCGACCACCACGGGCAGCCCGACCGCATCCTCGACCCGCTGCCGGAGCGGCTCGTCGCGCCAGGCCAGGTTGGGCGCGAACCGGACGGTTCCCCCGGTCTCGGTAACGAACCCGGCCGCGCCCAGGCCGATCGCGGTGACCCGGTGCCGGGCGAGCAGATCGGTGATGGCCCCGGCGATGACCTGCGCGGTGCGCTCCGGGCTGGCCGAGGGGGTGGGCCGCCGGACCCGCTCGATTATCTTCCCGTGCTCGTCCACCACCCCGGCGGCGACCTTGGTGCCGCCGATATCAACCCCGATGGTCAGGCTCATCCGGTGGTCCTTCCGCGGTCTCCGCCGGCCCGGGCTCATCCCGCGCGTCGCGCAGCCGGACGTCCTGCACGGTCACGTCCTGGACGGTCAGGTCCTCCCCGGTGACGTCGGCCCGCACGGTCACGTCCGCCCAGAGCGTGGCCTCCGGCGGCGCCGCGTCCTGGCCATCCGGGCTGGCCGTCCGCCCGCTGGCGGCCAGCGCCGACTCCACCCCATGCATGATCTCCTGGGCCAGCCCGGTCAGGGCGCCGCCCGCGGCCGCGACCTGCGCGCCCGCCCCCGGGCCCGATTCCCGCAGCGCCCGGGCGGCCCGGCACAGCGGGCACCACGCACATTCGGGGGCCTCCTCGGGTGGCGGCTTGGTGGCCCGGTCCCAGACGTCGCCCGACTGGTCGCCGCGCCCGAGCACCGAGCGGAGCTGGCCGCCCACCTCACGGGTCACGCTGCGGGCACCCGAGCGGATGAGCCACCGCTGGAAGTCGCCGATCGGGTCCGGGCCGGACCGGCTGGACTGGTCTGTCACGTCGCGCCTCCTTCTCCGGCCTCTACCCGGTCCTTCAGTCCCTTCAGTGCGGTGTCGATGATGGTCTTCTCCGCCCGTCGCTTGACCATGCCCAGCATCGGGATCCGGACGTCAACCGTCAGCTCATAGGTGACCTGGGTCCCGGCGCCGGCCTCGGCCAGCAGATAGCCGCCGGTCATCGCGGTGACCACCGTCCCGGGCTCGGCCAGGTCCCACCGCACCGCGCGGTCGCCGTCCCAGTCGTAGGCGAGCACGTAGCTGTCCCTGATCACCCCGGCGTCGAGCTGGAAGCGCACCCGGCTGGGCCGGCCTGCCCCGTCGCTGCCGACGACATCGGCGGACCGCACCGCCGATGCCCACTGCGGGTAGGCGGCGAAGTCGGCGATCACGGCCATGACATCGGCCCTGGGCGCGGACACGGTGATGCTGGCGCTCGTCCGGTCGGCCATGCTCGGAGCGTACCGCTACCACTCCAGGACATACGGTTTCCCGGTGGCGCGGAAATGGCCGACGTTGACGCACTCGGTGCGGCCGATCCTGGCCCGGCGGGCCAGGGGCTGGTGCACGTGGCCGAACAGCACGAACCGGGGCTGGGTGCGGCGGATATGGCTGGCCAGCGCCTCGCTCCCGCGTTCCAGCCGGCGGGCGACCGTGTCGTACAGCAGCTGCGGCACCGCCGGCGGGATATGGCTGCACAGCACGTCCACCTCCCCCACCGCGGCGACCTTGGCCGCGTACGCGTCGTCGTCGAGCTCGTTCGGGGTCCGGTAGGGCGAGCGCAGCCCGCCGCCCACGAACCCGAACGTCCATCCCCCCAGCTCGGTGCGCTCCCCGTCCAGCACCCGGTGACCGGGGCGCAGCTGGCCGTCCCACAGGCGCGGGATGTCCACGTTGCCGTAGGTGAGGTAGGCCGGCTCGGGCAGGGCCGCGAACAGTTCCGCGTACTGGCGGCTGGCGGCACCCCGGATGTGCTCGGCCGGGTCGCCGCCGAGTTCCCGCCACAGCCCGGCGGACAGGGCGCGGGCCTCGTCGAACCGCTTCTCGGTCCGCAGCTCGATGAACCGGCGGGCCGCGTCGGCGCCGAACAGCTCGGGGAAGATGCCCCGCCCGGGGTCGGCGTAGTCGACGAACAGCAGCAGATCCCCGAGGCAGATGAGGGCGTCGGCGCCCACGCCCGCCGTGCGCAGCGGGCCGGCCGCGCCGTGCACGTCGCTGACCACGTGGACCCGCATGGACGACACATTAGGGCGGGGGCGGGAATGACCGGGCCCGCCACCGGGAACGGCTCAGGTGGCGGGCGCGGCGGTCCGGGTGACGGCCGCCGTAAGCTACCCAGGAACAGGGCAGGTCCCGGGCTGACCGCGGTCGTCGCCGGTCCCGGGCGCGGGCAAGGAGGCACGCATGCGCGAGTACACCACGCCGGCCGTCGTGGAGATCCCGGCCTCGGCGCGGCTGACCGACACGGTGTTCGCGCGCGCCCAGGACCGCCCCGGCGACGTGGTCATCCGGCGCCAGGCCGGCCCGGCCGGAGCGGACGGGGCCGGCTGGCGGGATGTCACCGCCGCGGCGTTCCGCGACGACGTCGCCGCGCACGCCAAGGGCCTCATCGCGGCCGGCATCGGCACGGGTGACCGGGTCGCGCTGATGTCGCGCACCCGCTACGAGTGGACCGTCGCCGACTACGCGATCTGGGCGGCCGGCGCGGTCACCGTCCCGGTGTACGAGACCTCGTCCGCCGAGCAGGTGGAGTGGATCCTGGCCGATTCCGGGGCGGTGGCCATCGTGGTGGA
>DATDGI010000007.1:0-5041 GCA_036522155.1 Streptosporangiaceae bacterium | reverse complement strand
GCGACAACGACTCCCATGATGGCAGTGACGGCCGTGACCGTCACCGGCAGGAGGAACCTGGGCCGGCGCGACGAGCGCCTTTTGCCGGGTTTCCGCCTCCGGTGCTCTGACAAGGCAGTCCTTCCGTCGGTCAAGCACGCTAGGCGGGATGCCCGGCGTACGGACCGCTGCGGGGTAGGGCAGCGCGTCGCCCGATGGCCGGGCTAGCCACTCACGCCGTCCGGCTCCCGCCAGCGCAACCGGGGGCCGACAGACATTTCGGTCGCCGAGGCCATCGGCGATACATTGCCAGAACCAGACAAGGGATTCGCTTGATTCACCGGAAAAAGTTGTGTCGGCATGTCACCCCAGTGGCGCTGGGCGGATCACAGATTGACAACACGTAGCGTGACAATTACCGGGGGTAAATACGTCCGCAAGCTGTGACCACAGCTAGCCTCGGAGCGCGCTACGCGACACGCGCGGAAAGCAGCGAATAGGCAGCTCGGGGTGCCTTTGCGCACCGCGCCACGGTTCCTGCCGCAGGCGATCCCGGCCACCGTCAACGGCGTGCCGGGGGCGCTGTACGGCAGCTGGGAAGCACCGCAGTGCGGGCTCGGCTTCACCGTGACGGATGGGCGGATCGCCGAGCTGCACCTGCTCTGGCCGACCCGGCCCGGCTCCACCCGCGGCGGCTGGGCTGCGCGGCGCGGTAACCCCCGTCCTGACCCTGTGAATGATTGATCAGGCCAGCGGTGGGCAGGGTGACTCGCAGGCGTGGCAGGAAAGCACCCCGCGGAGGTCCCCATGTCCCGCACGAAGAAAAACCAACAGGCCGAAGCCGCGATGGATAGCGCCCGGCGGCTGGCGGCCCAGCTGCCACCACTGGCCAAGAACACCAGCGAAGCGGCCAAACGCAGTGTGCACCGGACCCGGGCGTGGGCGGCGCCACAGATTGAGCGCGGTGGCCAGGTCCTCCAGCATCAGGTCGCGCCCAAGGTCTCGGCCGCGTTGTCCTCGGCCGCCCACCGCATCGAGCCGGGCCAGCCCAAGCCGCGCCCATGGCGCAAGGCCGTGGCCTTCTCGCTGCTCGCGGCGGCCGGTGCGGTGACCGCACTGACCCGCCTGCGCCGGCATACCAGCGCCGCCACCCCGGCAGACGGCCCCACCGCCGACGACACGGCCCCCGCCTCACCGGACACCCACGAGTCAGCCACCCACTAACCCGGTCGGGCCGCAAGGGTGCGGACCGTGCGGGTGATCGGCCGTCGGCTGCCCGATCTCCGCCTAGGTCGCTGACGTCGCTGTGTGGAGCTTCAGTTCCGGGCGGACTGGATCAGGTCTGGTCCGTAGTGTGGCCCGGTGCGCACCGGGCCAGTGGCGAAGTCGAGCGTGAAGTGCACGCGGGGCGCACCCGGCGACGGCGGTGGCGCGACAGAGACGCTCATCTCGTACCGGCCGCCGGGCAGGAATCCGCCCGTATCCGAGGAGAACAGCCTCTGCTTGCCGGCCGGACGGCGGCTCGATGAGTAGGACGCCAGCGACAGCTCCACCTGCGAACAGCCGGACGGCAGGGCAGGCACGTTGAAAAGGGCGTTGACGGTGTCGCCGAGACGCACATTCCCGCGCAGCGTGCTCACGTCGTTGCTGCTTCCATCGGAATGGAAAATGACATAGGCAACATCAGTGACGGCCGCCCGGCCGCGAGGACATGGTGCCGTCCCCGTGGTCGCGGCCGCGGGCAGGGCGCTCGCCGCTACCAGAGCGGATGCCATCAGGACTGCCGTGGCCGTGGAGCGAAGCACCGCACTTCCCGCACATCGTGCCATGTCCGCCTCCGTTCCGGCGAGGCTATCAGGCCGCACGCCGTCGCTCACGGAACAGGCACGAAACGGTGGATGCGACGCTGCGCAAGCGCACTCTTGTGCGTCACGGGAACTTCCGTGACCCGGTTGCCGCTCCGGTTAGGTTGAGCAGCTCTTGGAGTACGTCCGGTGCGATGTCGGAGAGGGACCGCGTTTCGCCTTCGCGGATCCACTGGGCGAACGCGATTCCAAACACGGTGGCGCCGGACTCCGCCGCGAGGGTGGCCGCCGGCTCGCCGATGCCTCGCGCGCGCAGGGCCTCGGCGACCGTAGTGACGAGGCCCGCGAGCTTGTGCAGTTCGCGTTCCCGGAGCGCGGGGTTCTGGTCGATCACGGCCTGTCGCGTGCGGGAGTACGGGCGGCGCTCGTCGGGGAAAAACGATGCCGCCCCGTGCAGCGCGGAGGCGATGACCTCGAGCGGGGATGCGTCAGGCGGTGCGGCGTCCACCCCGTCGGCGAACGCCTGGAGGAACTGATCCTGCCCGTAGAACAGCACCTCGCGCTTGTCGCTGAAGTGCCGGAAGAACGTGCGCTCGGTCAACCCGACCGATTGCGCGATCTCCGCGGCGGTCGTCTGCTCGAACCCGCGAGTAGCGAACAGCTCGAGCGCAGCTGCCTGCAAGCGCTCTCTCGCGCCCGGCTCCCAGCGCACCATGAATCCGAGTCTAGTGATGACAGTCACTGTCGTGTAGGTGTAAGGTGATGTCTGTGGCTGACATCAGTCACTGACATCAGGCCATAGCCGCTCCGTCCGCGGCAGAGCCGAAGGGAGAGACTGTCATGCGTGTTTTCGTCACCGGAGCCTCCGGATGGATCGGTTCCGCCACCGTCGATGAACTTCTCGCCTCCGGACATGAGGTCACCGGGCTCGCCAGGTCCGACGCCTCCGCCGCTGCCCTCCAGGCCAAGGGGGCCCGCGTCCACCGCGGTGACCTCGACGATCTCGCGAGCATCCGTGCTGGCGCTGAGGCCGCCGAAGCCGTCATCCACCTCGCGAACAAGCACGACTGGTCCAACCCGGCGAACTCGATCGCAGCCGAGCGAGCGGCGGTCCACACCATGGGCGATGCGCTCGCCGGCACCGGCCGCCCTGCTCGCCTCGGGCGTCGCCGCCCTCACCCAGGGCAGGCCTGCCACCGAGGACGATCCGTCCCCGTTCCATGGCCCGGACTCGCCCCGCGGCGGCAGCGAGAATCTCGCGCTCGAGTTCGTCGACCGCGGCGTGCACACCGCGAGCCTGCGCTTCGCGCCGACCGTGCACGGAACTGGCGACCACGGGTTCATCGCGGTAATCGCCGCGGTGGCCCGCGAGAAAGGCGTCTCCGGCTACCCGGGAGACGGGACCAACCGGTGGGCCGCCGTGCACCGGTCCGATGCCGCGCGCCTCGTCGCTCTTGGACTCGCGAAGGCTCCGGCCGGCACTCGCCTGCACGCCGTCGCGGAAGACGGCATACCCACCCGCGACATCGCGGAGGCCATCGGCCGCGCCTTCGGCCTCCCCGTCACATCGATCGCCCCTGATGACGTCCAAGGCCATTTCGGGTGGATCGGCACCTTCTTCGGCATGGATCTCGCGGCGACGAGCACTGTGACACGGGAGCTTCTCGGCTGGGCACCCGCAGGCCCGACTCTCATCGAGGACCTCGACGCGGGAGCGTACTCGGCGCGCACGCCGATGTCCGAATAAGGGGCTTCGAGCACGGGTGCACTGATCGTCGGGCGGCGCAAGAACTGGGCAGGAGTGCAACTCGCCGCCGCGCTGACCGGCCGACCGGACGCCGTGGTCCGCCGTGTCATCGGTTCGGAACCCTGATGCACGCAGCCGGCTCCCGGTGACCGCCGGAACCCGGCAGATAATCCATCCTTTTAATGGTTGACATCGCTCTGTAATAGAGCGATACTCGCCCTGTGCGTACTGAGGCACCGGCGCTGCTGCCTGTCTTCCGTTCCCGGTTGCAGGGTGAACTGCTCGCGCTTGTGCTCGCCGACCCTAATACGGAGTGGACGGTCGATGATCTCGCGGAACGCACCGGACACCCGTACCAGACAGTAGCCAATGAGGTGCGGCGATTGCAGACCGCTGACATTGTGCGGGCACGATCCGTGGGGCGCAGCAAGCTGCTGAGCGCAAACACAGACAGCCCATACTTCCGGCCGCTGGCACAGCTAGCTCTCATGGCGTTCGGCCCGCCACTGGTGGTCGAGGAAGAGTTCACTCCAGTGGACGGGATCGAGCGGATCTTCATCTTCGGGTCATGGGCAGCGCGGTACGCAGGTGAGAGTGGCCCCGCGCCACGCGATGTGGACGTTCTCCTCGTGGGCGCCCCGGACCGGGACGCGGCGTACGAGGCGGCGAGGCGGGCGGAGCGGCGACTGGGCCGCGAAGTCAACGTGATCATCCGAGGCCCCAAAGAGTGGCACGCCGCCGGCGATGGCTTCACGCGGCAACTGCACTCCTCACCGCTGCTCGAGATCCAGCCGCACGCACAAGGCACCCAGCACGATCCGGACGGAGGCGACCGTGGGTAGATGGGCCAAAGGCGCCGACCAGGTCACCGCGCTGGTCAAAGCCCGCCATCTGCAACAAGTCGTCAGCGATCCCGACACAGTAGCCGCGCTCCTGGCGTCGGCGCGGCGGCACATCGGCAGCGCCCGGCTGACCGCGGAGCAGGATCCGGAAGCCGCCTACAGCGTCGCCTACGACGCGGCGCGCAAGAGTGCCACCGCGCTGCTGAGCCACCAAGGGCTTCGGCCCACCAGCGCAGGTGGCCACCTCGCCGTGGTTGACACCATCAGGGCCCAGTTCCTGGCGTGCCCGGTCTCACCTCACTGGACCGGCTCCGCAGACGGCGCAACCAGGCCGAATACCCTGACACGCGCGGCTATGACCCCATCACCGTGGCGGAGGCAAACGACGCCATCACCGCCGCCGACCGCTGCATCGCCAGCACCGAGCGCTTACTTCAACTGGATGAACTGGGCATCTTCTGATCCGTGCCAGCCGGATACGCGGCGCCGGTTCTTGTCACTTAAGCAGCTGCCGGGCCATGACCACCCGCTGGATCTGGTTGGTGCCCTCGTAGATCTGGGTGATCTTGGCGTCGCGCATCATCCGCTCGACCGGGTAGTCCTTCACGTACCCGTACCCTCCCAGCAGCTGGACCGCGTCCGTGGTCACGGCCATGGCCACATCGGAG
>DATDGI010000006.1:0-8280 GCA_036522155.1 Streptosporangiaceae bacterium | reverse complement strand
GCGTTGGCGGGCAGCCAGGCACTCGCGTCGTTCTTCTCCGCGCCCATGAGCTTGTTTGACAGCGGGAATGCGACCACCACTACGACCAGCCAGAAGCCCACCACCAGCCACTTGGTCCAGCTCCCAGCCGGAATCTCCGCGATCCTTCTTGCCCTGCTCATCGATGCCCCCTGCCCCCCGCCCCTGCTTGCCTCGCGGCCGTTCACTCTCACGCAACCACGGGCCCCCAACCGGACGCAAGGGCCCACCAAGCCACGCCTGGCAACAGCACCCGGCCGTCAGCAACAAGCTGTCGCGCGTGAAGACGATCTCGATGGAGGCCCGGCAAGAAAGAAGGTGCGGTTCGGAAGGCTCCGGCGACATATTCCCCGGCACCACCGTGTATGGTGCCACCCCAACCGGCACCTGGCGCCCCGTGCCCGCCGCCGACATCGGGGCAAGCGCGGAACCCTCCGGCTGCACCGCTACCGCCGCATAACTCGCAGGCACGCCGTTTACGAAATACCTGCTGCACGGTAGTAGGTGAAGATCACCCATCTGGAACCGCACCAACCCGCCGCCGGACCTGACCATCTGCAAGTGCGGCAAGAGTAAGCCCCAAATCGCCGTGCAGCGACGCTGCATGGCGGCCACACGGCATCAGCCACCGACCCTGATCGAGAGCGTACTGCCTGCTCAGCAGCCCTCGAGTACAGGGCGGTACCCGCGGTTGGGGAATGGGGAGGCCCTCGCCCGAACACCTGTTCGGCATCTCAGCTGGCCGCTGCTGCTGTACTTTCCTGCTGTACTCGCGGTCCCGCTGTTCGAATTTTCCTTCTGACCTGTGGAGCTATGAGGATTCGAACCCCAGACCTCTTGCATGCCATCACCAGGCAGCACGTCCACCCGCGTCGATCTGTGCAGGTCACCGTCCTACAGCGGGTCCCGTGGTCCGCCTCCGGCCGGGCCGGTTGCTGTACTGGCGTGCTGTACCGTTACAGTTCCCTCGCTGTCTCGGCTGCTCGGCTAATAACCAGTAGACACGAGCCACAGCGGGCCAGGGCAAGGCAAGCGCTACCCGTATGCTCGGTCAAAGGATTGCCCGGCAGTGGAGAACCCGCCGTGACTGGCTACTGTCCCATGACCCTGGCCGAGCTGGCTGGCCGTCTCGCACGGGCTGCCGACGGAAAGATCCGCTGGAAGCTCGTGTGGGAGTTCCTCGAAGAGTACCGGTGGGAGCCTGCCCACGCTCAGTTGATGCTCCTGCAAGAGGAGCCCCCGCCGGTTGGGGATGAGCGCTGGGACACGTTGCTGGCCGCCCTTGCTGAGCACCTGGCCGCCGGGCATGACGCTGCGCCCCCGCCCTGGGCGGAACTGCGGGTGCTGCGCCGGCCGTGGTTCCCCGCCGAACTGCAGATTCAGCGGGCTGAGGCGCTTGTATGGGCGCCGGCCGCGTTCCGCAAGCACGGGGTGTACCTGTCGGCACGGGACCTGGAGGCTGCGTGAGCGATCCGGGCGATGTCCTTCTTGGCCGCGCGGAGCTTGAGCGGGCCTTCACCGCTTTGGGTGAACGGCTTGCCCACAGGGGCGTCGTCGCAGACGTGTTCGTTGTCGGTGGTGCCGCCATGGCCCTGGCCTATGACGCTACCCGCGTGACCCGCGATGTTGACGCCCGGTTCGTGCCGCACGGCATCGTCCTGGAAGAGGCCAGGCAGGTGGCCAAGGACCTGGGGCTGCCGCCGTGGTGGCTGAACGAGCAGGCGACCGCCTATATCTCTGGCAAGGACGACCCCGGCAAGCGCCGGGTGTTCGATCATCCAGGGCTGCGGGTGATGGCCGCATCACCCGAGCACGTGTTCGCGATGAAGGCACTGGCGGCCCGGGCACGCGACGTCGACGACCTGCGGCTGCTCGCGGGCATGATCGGCGTGGAAACAGCCGAAGCCGCGCTGCAGATCTGCGCGGACTTCTACCCAGATGAACCAATACCTCCGAGGACAGACGCAGTCCTGCGGGAACTTTTCGGCTGATTCCAGAATCGAGCTGGGCTGATTTCCTGCCGCTCTTCTGCTCTGCCCGCGTGTGAGCGCAAGCTGATCACATCATCAGCAGCGCTGAGGAAGAGAGGATGGTCCGTGATTCCGGCGAGTCCTGAGGGGCATTGGGTCAAGACCGCGGCACAATTTGGCACCCCACGTCCGGAAATGAGGATCAGCAAGCGCTGCGGGAGAATGGGCGCCGTTCACAGGATATGGGCGAATCGGCGGTCAGGCGCTCTCTTCCCCGGGGCCGCCTCCGAGGTCGCTTTCCTCCCGGTAGTCACTGGCGATCTCGACCGCCACGCTCTCTGGCCGGAACGCCGGGTCCAGCCGCGTCAGATCCCATTCGTTGATCCACGCCCGCACGTACTGACGCATCCGGGTGGCGCCGAGCCGCTCCAGTCCCGCGACGTCGGGCGGACTCCAGCCGAATGCGTCGGCGTGCAACGTCTTCAGCGCGGAGTACGCGTGATCGAGCTCGTCGTCGTTGGGCGGCTCAAGCAAGAGCATGTCATGCTCGATGTGCCGCATCCCCGCCTCCGCCAACGCCGCTGTCTCATCCCACTGCGGGGATTCCTTCGCGCGCAGCCTCGCGGGGATCTGCGCACGGTCGTCCTTCCCGGTCAGGACCGCGGCCTCGAAATCGTCGGTCATCGCGAACGCTGGGACCAACGGCAGCCCCGGGTCACTCTCGCGGCTGCTGAGCCACATGGCGAGTTCCGCATACGCGCGGCCGCGCTGGAGCAGCGAATATCGGCCGATCAGCTCGACCTCGTCGAACAGGATGACCCAGCCGGTGTGCCCCGCCGCCCGCAGCAACCGGGCAGCGAACCGGAACCGCTGGCGCGCCAGATCGCGGATCGTGATCGGAGCGAAAGAATAGAGCCGGGGCGCGCCCACCGATCTCAGTGCGCGGCGGAGTTCGGCGGCGCGCAAGGGCTCACCGCCCCAAAACCGCACCAGTGCGTCGACGGTCTCATCGCTGCCAGGCACGTCACCCCCGCGAAGCCGCTCATGGCAAAGGAGGGTCGCCGCAAAGCGCTCGTCCAGACCACTCGCGGGGGAGGTCACCCACCGGTTCAGCTCGGCGTATCGGGGCGTGTCCGGGTCCAAGGAAGCTGCGGCATCTGCCAAGGCCTCGTGTCCACGAGCGGGATCCATGGCGGCCTGAACGGCCGCCCGGAAAGTCTTCACCGGGTCGGACAGCGGCGTCTCTTTGCTGATGACGACCGTGCTCACGACAAAGCCGTCCGACATGGCGAGATGACCCAGGTGGGTGAGGAGGTGGCTCTTTCCAGCGCCGAACCCTCCGCCAAGCAGCAGCCCGGATGGCCCCGCAGCGAGGCGCCCCGGCTCACCCACCTGCTCGAGCAACGCGGCGAACCTGTCCTCCGCTTCCGGCTGCCCCGAGCCGAGGGCGGCAACCGCATCCCAGCTCGGCACGCCGGAGCGGAGAGCTTCCACGGCCCGGCGCCGGGCCACCAGTTCCTCGGTTGGCGCCAGGTTCATGCCACCGCCTCCAGCCGGACCTCAAGCCGGACCAGCGCGGCGAATGGGTTGGCGCGCCGCCGGTCACGCACCTCATCGGCCACTCTGAGCTGCAGTGCCGTATAGGCAGGCAGACCCCGTGATTCGTCGGTCATGAGTTCCGGTGGCACCACGCCGAGCAGGAGCACCCCGCGTAGTTCATCGGTGGCGTCGATGAACTGCCGGAGCACCTCGTAGGCGTCCAGCACAGCGGCCTTCGAGTAGTAGAATCCCGACCTGGCCTCGGCGGGCGGGCGGCGCGCCTCAGCCAGCCTGGCATAGTCAATGTGCACGATCATGCCACCGTGACCGGCGGCAAGCAGCAAAGCGGCAGTCGAGGTAAGCATGGATCGTGCGTTGTGCCTGCCGATCCGTGCGTAGATCAGCGAGGGCCGGAGGGCCGCGATGGAGCGCAGCTCACCGTGCAGCCAGCTCAGCACCGCGTCGCGCTCCGCGGTGTCGATGTCCCCGGCACCGAGCTGAGCCTGCGCCAGGCGCAGCATCGCACGTCCCATCTCGGTCGTGATTATCGGATTACCCAGCAAACTCCGCTCCAGCAGCCGACGGACGCTGCGGTAAAGCTCACGGGAGTCAACGTCGTGATGGCGGGCGGCCTCGCTCACAGCCAGGGTGGCCCCGTCCGGTACTGGGAAGGCAGCGTCCCGATACGCGGCCCGGACGTGAGCAGCCGCAAGCCCCTCCCAGTCGACCGCGCGGGAGACGGCAAAGAAGATCTGGTCGATCATGTGCACCCGGGTCGCATCCGCGGAAATGCTCACGTATACCCCGCGATGCTGGGCAGCCGCTGCGGCTAGCGCCGACTCCAGGCGGTCCGCCGCGCCACCGTCCCCCACTACCGCGACCTTGACTGCGGCGCCGCCGGCAGGCAGGTAGCCGACCAGGTACTCGCGGGCGACAAAGGCGGCATAGTCGTCTACCTTCAGCACACCCCCGCCCAGCACGCCGCTGAGCGGGACGGGCTGTCCGCGCGTGTTCATCTCAGTGCCCGCCCGGTGAACGACACGCCCCAGTAACGCTGCTGCTGGCCGGTGCGTGCCACGGTGGTAAGCACTCCGGCGGTCCGGGTACCGCTGCTCGCATGCCAGCGCAGCAGCCGCCCGTCCCCGGTCTGCCGGACGCCGTCCTGGTCAAGCAGGTACAGGTCGCGCGCGAACTCCGGGCGGGTGTACTCCTTCCCCTGGCCGGGCAGCAGAGTCAGCACGGACCAGATGTCCGTCAAGCGCACCACAGCATCCGGCCTCTTGCCGGTCCGGGCCACCACCAGCTCGTAACCGCTGGCGAGGCTCTCAAGGAACTGGCCAGCGCGGAACTTGGGCGGGCGCTGCTGGGCGGCAGCAAGCAGCCCGATCAGAACCGATGGGCGGAGCCGCCGCTCCCGGCGGCGGTCGATCTCAACCACAGAATCCCCGGGCACCACACGAACGATGGAGGGATAGCAAAGCAGCCGCTCGTCCTCTTCGAACATCGCCACGCCACGCTCCGTCGCCAAGTCCAGCAGTTCTTTCGCGTAGTCTCCGGACGCCAGGTAGGCGGTCTCGTCGATGTCGAACGACGCCCGGGCCCCCCGCACTGTCGTCGAAAGCTCATCCAACAGCCCGGCCACCGCGCCCAGCGCACGGCGGTACTCGCGCACCTGGCCGGTTGCTGCAGCCGCTTTCGCCTTCCGCAGTTCCCGGGTCAGGCTG
Source organism: Streptosporangiaceae bacterium (assembly GCA_036522155.1). Taxonomy (GTDB): domain Bacteria; phylum Actinomycetota; class Actinomycetes; order Streptosporangiales; family Streptosporangiaceae; genus UBA9676. The sequence continues at coordinate 3,029 of DATDGI010000006.1, read as the reverse complement.
CCCGCCGATCTGAGCGCACCCTCCGCGTCGCCTTGTGCCGCGCTCAGCGCGGACTCGAACACGGTCGCCGACTCCACTGTCACACTCCTCTGCCCGCTTCATTCACCGGACGATAGCGGGACGCCCCGACATTTGCCGCCGCGCCCTGCGCCGAGCGGCAGGAAGGGCCAGGCGCGAGGCGAGCGCCACTAGAGCACCGTACCGCCAAGCTCCCGGCGGCCAGCAACAACCCGGCCTCCAGGCAGACCGCCGGGTCGAACCGATGGCTTGCTTTCTGGGTCACCGCGAGCAACCTCCTTGCAGGTCCGCAAGGGATCGGCAGCCGATCCCTGAAAGCTGCTCCCGAGCCAGCCCGCCGTCGAGCCTGACCATCTGCAAGTGCGCCAAGAGTCAGCCCCGAATCGCCTCGCGACGGCGCTGCATAGCGGCCACACGGCAACGGCCACAGTCCCTGATAGAGAGCGTTCTGCCTGCTCAGCAGCCTCCGGGTACAGGGCCATGCCCGCAGTTGGGGGGATGGGAAGGCCCTCGCCCGAACACCTGTGCGGCATCTCAGCTGGCAGCTGCTGCTGTACTTTCCGGCTGTACCGGCGGCCCTGCTGTTCGAGTTTTCCTTTTGACCTGTGGAGCTAAGGGGATTCGAACCCCTGGCCTCTTGCATGCCATCACCAGGCAGCACGTCCATCCACGTCTATCGCCGCAGGTCACCGTCCCAGAGCGTGCCCACTGGTCCGGTCGGATCCGTACCGGTTGCTGTACTGGCCTGCTGTACGAATCGCCACTCCTTCGCACTGGCCGAGCGACGGTGCCGGATGGCGGCGACCGGCCGGGTCGCGCCCTCGTCGTATCGCCAGACGCTCGAGGCCCAGCCACCTCGAATCTTGCCCTCATAATGCCGCGAAGCGGATGGCGTCAGCAACTCTCAGTATCGCTCCACAAGATGGGCGCTACTGGGCTAGCCTATTGCGCATCTTCGTCACCGTCGGCGGTGGGTGAGCGCATCCGCAGCGGGGGCAATCTATATAGGCTTTCTATGTTGAGTTGCTGTGCCTCTGCGAGCACAGATTCCTGCTGTTCTTGTGCTTTCTCAGCAGTTTGCTTTGCCAGTTCTGACGCTAGGCCGCCCATCTGCCGCACACCGGTATCATCTACGAGCACATGGCTCGTAGAAAGAATCGCGATGCCCTCTACCCGCCGCTCCGTCTGTCCGGGTAGCGAAAGAGCTGCCCCAACCTTCGTTGCCTCAAATGGGTTCGCTGGATGAACAGTAAGCTTATTGCGCTCCTCGATAACCCATCTATGATATTTCATCACCTCGCCCTGAAGAGGCAGGGCCCGTACATCTTCAGCCGCTAGCCCGAAGCGCTTGCCCTTTCCAAAGCAGCGGGTGTAGGCGACCAGAGCTGCCGACCAGAGCGCCTGTGGCACAACCGAATCTCGATCTTCCTCAGGTTTAGCCAGCTCGGTAAGAAGCCGCTTGCAACATTCCATGACGAATTGAAGATCCTGGATGATAGACGCCTGATCGGCGAGAATTTGCGCGGATGGAACATCAAGAGCGACAGTCAGCATCGGCGCCTCCGACCATGCCGCGTCCGTCCCGCTCACAGCTCCTCATTCCGGTGTGCTGACTAAATGACTACCTGCGCTTAGATTCTCACATGGGCAGCTCGCTTCTGGTCTCACATAGTGACAAGTCACTCCTAGCCCTGATCATTCACGATGATCCGTCGCTGGCTCGGGATGGCCGCCGGGCGGCGTAGTGGATCTTGATTTTATGGTCTGGGTATGACGGTGGCCCGGCTGGCGGGCCGGGTGGCCGGGGTTCCACGGGCCCAGGTTTCCTTCCTTGATCGCCGGGGCGGTTTCCTGCTGGTCAGGGTGGTTGCGCCAGGGCAGCGATCCGGTCCCAGGCAGTGACAATCGCCGGTGCCCAGGGCCAGGTGGCGGCGATTTTGAGGCGCCGTCGGCGGCCGCTGTGGGTCAGGCGGGCGGCCGCGTGCAGGATGCGGTAGCGCAGGGTCTTGGGCTCGGCTTTGGCCAGGTGGCCGTCTAGGGCTAGCAGCCGCAGCCAGGCGAGCAGGGTGGCGGCGATCAGCGCGGCGGCCAGCCAGGCCTGGTTGAGGGCGAACCGGTGGCTGGGGAATCGGCCGATGCCGGTGTCTTTGCCGGTGCGGACGCAGTCCTCGACCCGGGCGTGGACCCGGTGGGCGGCGTCGATGTAGGCGGGCTGGCCGCGCCAGCCGGGTGTGCGCCCAGGCAGGTTGGTCACCCACAGGGAGTACCGCCAGCCGTTTTCAGCCTCGAACAAGGTCAGCTGGGCGCCGGGGTGCGGGCGCTCGCGGCGGGCAAAGGCGCGCATGGTGGTGGGCCAGCCGGCGAGTTGGTCACCGGCCCGGCCCGAGCGCAGCAGCCCGGTCAGCTCGGTGACGTGAGCTTCTTCCACCCAGCAGCGGCGGTGGGCGCAGCATGTATCGGTGCAGGCGTCATCGGCGCGGCGCTCGCGGACCTCGCCGCAGTGATCGACCGCGATCTGCCAGGCATGACCGGGGGCCTGGGCGATCGCGGCACGTTCCCGTTCACCCAGCTCCCAGCCCACGGAGTAGACGAGCTGGTAGCCGGGCCGGGCCGCCAGCGCGTCCAGGCGGGCGATCAGCCCATGGCTGGCGCCGGCCCCGTCGCAGGTCACCATCAGCCGCCGCCGGTATGGCGGCGGCAGCGCGGTGATCGCCGCCTCCAAGACCTCCAGGTGATCAGCCACCGTGTTGGACCCGGCGCCGCCCCGCCGCAGCGTCCCGGCCAGCGGCTCGCTGGTGTTGCCGCAGTAAGCCAGCAGCGGATGGTGGCCTTCTCTGAACTAAGAATGATCATGATGTTTGTGTTCGGGTGGCTGCCCTGAGCTGCGGCGATGCTGGCTGTGGTCAGGTTTGCCTGCTGGCGGGGAGGGCGGCGGGGGCGGTGATGGTCCGGCTGGCTGTCTGGGTGAAGGCTGGCATGCCCAGGTGGACGGCGGTGGCCTGGCGGGCGGC
>DATDGI010000005.1:0-1535 GCA_036522155.1 Streptosporangiaceae bacterium | reverse complement strand
CCCGCTTCACCGGGGAGGCCGGGGATGCGGCAGGGGCACGCGACCAGTCCGCGGCGCTGATGCCCGTCATCGAGCGAGTCCTCGGCCCCGAGCACCCGGATACCCTGGCCACCCGCAGCAACCTCGCCGCCTACACCGGGGAGGCCGGGGATGCGGCCGGAGCCCGCGAGCAGTACGCTGCGCTGCTGCCCGTCATCGAGCGAGTCCTCGGCCCCGAGCACCCGGATACCCTAGCCACCCGTGACAACCTCGCCCGCTGGACTCGAGCAGACGACCACACCGATACGGGCGTGAACTAGGGCGTGTTTAAGAAGTGAGGGGCCGGAGCCATTCGCTGATAGCGGCGACGTGGAGGGTGGCTTCGTAGCGGACGGAGAGCTTGTCGTAGCGGGTGGCGACGGCGCGGTTGCGCTTGAGGCGGTTGATTCCGCATTCGACGGCGTGGCGTTGCTTGTACCGCTCGGGGTCGAAGGCCGGGGGCCTCCCTCCTGAGCTGCCCTTCTTCTTCCGGTTGCGGGCCTGGTCGGCCTTCTCCGGGATGGTGCAGCGGATGCCGCGGCGGCGCAGCCTGGCCCGGTTAGCGCGGGAGCCGTAGGCCTTATCGGCCAGGACCCGGTCCGGCCGGGTGCGGGGCCGGCCGCGGCCGGGGCGCGGGACGCGGATGGCGTCCAGCACGACGGTGAACTGGGGGCTGTCGTGGCGGTGACCGGCCGTGACGATGATCGCCAGCGGCTTCTGCCCCTGCTCGCAGGCCAGGTGGAACTTGCTGGTCAGCCCGCCCCGGGACCGGCCGAGCGCGTGATCGTCGGGCTCGGGGGCGCCCGCCCCGCCGGGCGGCTCCTTCTGCGCGGCCCCGTCCTTCCTGGCCCCGGCGGCATGCTGGTGCGCCCGCGCGGTGGCCGAGTCGACCGAGACGTCCCAGGTTACGTGGCCGGCCGCGTCCGCCAGGGCCTGGAGCGCCGTGACGATCCTCCGCCAGGTGCCGTCCCGCTGCCAGCAGCGGAACAGGCCATATACCGACTGCCAAGGGCCGTAGCACGGCGGGACATCCCGCCACGGTGAGCCGGTCCGGGCCCGCCAGCGGATCCCGTCGATCAGCTGCCGCCTGCTCCACCGCGGCGGCCGCCCGGCCTTCCTCCTCCGCGGCAGCAGGCACTCCAGCACCCGCCACTCATCGTCAGCCAGGTCATGACGCCCAGCCGCGGATAGGGTAGGCACGAGGCCTCCCGTATATGCATGTCTTCTTGGTCGTTGACACGCATACCGGAGGCCTCGTCACGTCACAGCCCAAACACCCGCACCGACACCACTCTGTAACCCAGACCCCACACGCCGCTTTTTAAACACGCCCTAGTTCGCTGCCGCCGTACAGTCACCCCACCGGCAAGGCGAAATACTTGGCCACTAGCCGGTCACGGTCAAGAGGCTGGCAGGAATTTAGTGATGCCGAGCCGGCGGCGATGAAGAGGCAGCCGGGTACGGAGGCCGGCCCGAACTAGGACCAGCATGGCCAGCCACACCATGCCGGCGACAGA
>DATDGI010000004.1:0-10833 GCA_036522155.1 Streptosporangiaceae bacterium | reverse complement strand
AGCGCGTCCCGGGCCGGCGACACGCTGGAATGCTTGCGGCCAAGCTCGTCGGCGACGGCGGCGGTGAGCACGGGGTCGTCCCCCAGTACGGCCATGGCCCGCATGTACTCGCGCTCGGCTGGGGTGGCCCGCTCATAGCGGCTGCCGAAGAATCCGACCGCCAGCTCGCTCTCCGCCTGCGGGCTGGCCACCTTGACATCGCCCGCCGTGACCGGGCTGGCCGCCGCGACGTCCCAGGTCACCTTGCCGTAGGCCTGCACGAAGTAGGGGTAGCCGTCGGCCGCCTCGAACAGCGCGTCCAGCGCGCCACGCTCGAAATCCGCACCCTCCCGCCGGGCCGGCGCGAGCAGGGCCTGGTCGGCCGCGGCGCGGTTGAGCCGGTCGATCGGCACGTAGCGGAACAGCCGTTCGGAATAACTCTTGCTGGCCGACAGGACCGACGGCAGATGCGGCAGCCCGGCACCCACCACGATCAGCGGGCCGCCCGACTGCGACAGCTCGTGAATGGCGGCGCACAGTGCCGACACGTCGGCGGCCGGAATGTCCTGCATCTCGTCCACGAACAGCGCGATCCCGACGCCAAGGTCGGTGGCGACCGACGCGGCGTCGGTGAGCAGCTCGGTCAGGTCGATCTCCAGGTCACCGGAGTCGGCCCGGCCGCGCACGGCGGCCACGTCGATGCCAAGGTGCGGGACGAACGTGCCTTTGGGCGCCTTCGGGTCGCGGCCGGCGAAGGCCTTCAGCACCCCCAGGAACTGATCGATCCGGTCCGGGCTGCGGTGCCGCGGCGCGAGTTCCCTGACCGCCATGTGCAGCGCGCCCGCGACCGGCCGCCGGATCGACTGGTCCGGCCGCGCCTCGATCTTCCCGGTCCCCCACAGCCGCTGCAGCGCCATCGAACGGAACGAATTCAGCAAGACGGTTTTGCCGACCCCGCGCAGCCCGGTCAGCACCATGCCGCGTTCGGGCCGGCCACGGGCGATGCGTTCCAGCACGACCTCGAACTGGGCCAGCTCACGGTCGCGGCCCGCTAGCTCGGGCGGCCGCTGGCCCGCGCCGGGGGCGTACGGATTGCGCACCGGGTCCACAGCACGGGAGCCTATGGCGGGTTCTAGCACCATCCGTAGATTCGGCTAGAAAGCACCACCGGCGTGTCGCGATGGACTGCTGCCGGGGCGCTCGCGAGCCGGCCCGTCAGCTGGACCGGGACATGGCCCGGCCCCCGCGCCGCATCATTGCACCGCGGGGGCCGGGTGCGGGGTCAGTGGAACAGCCGCAGCTGGTTGACGTCGTCGTCCACGAAGTAGACGCCGTCGTGGTCGGGCGTCACGGCCAGGCCGAACAGGGCGCCGTTGCCCTTGGGGGTACCCGTGCTGTTGAGCAGGTGGTGGGCAACCTGCTTCCCGCCGGGCGTGGTTTCCACGATGAAGCCATCCGCGGCGTTGACGGTCAGGATGTCATCGTTGGGGGCGATGACCAGGCCGAGCGGCGTGTTGAGCCGGCCGCCGGACGTGACCACGTTGCCCGTCCCGGCGTCGCCGCCGCGCTTGATCGCATTCGGGATCGCGGTGATCCGGTTGCCGACGCTGTCGGCCACATACAGCGTGCCGTCGTCGCCGAGGCCGACCCCGGTCGGGCCGACCACCAGTGCCGTCGGGTCGGTGTGCTCACCGAACCCGGAGCCGATCTTGGTGGTCTGAACCAGCGTTGGCGGCATGTCGCCGTTTAGCTGCAGGGTCAGCCGCAGCACCGTGCCTTTGTCGACCGTGGCCCCGCCCGCGGCGAGCGTCCCGTTCAGCACGTTGGTGACGAACAGGTCGGCGAACCCGCCGCCGCTGGCCGCCGTCATGTCCCACGGGCCCTTGATCTGCCCATTCGACAGCGTCTCGGCGACCTTGCCGTCCTTGCCGATCACGATCAGGCAGCCGTCGTTGGCGGTATCGGACTTGCCGTCGGTGGTGGGCAAGCTGCCGACCACCACCCAGCCGCCCGGCAGGATGACCAGCGCGGTGGTCAGGCCCACTCCGCCCGGGCACGGCCCGGGCAGCTTGGACGCATCAATCAGCGCGAAGACGGACCGGTGGCCGCCGGGTGAGATCTGGACGATCGTGGTCCCAGTGCCCTGGAAATTACTGGTGTTGTTGAAGTTGCTGACAAGGATGTCGCCCTTGACCAGCTTGCCCTCGCTCTTGCCGACCACCGCCACCCCGTACGGGTTCTGGTCGCCGTTGGCCGGCACGGTCGAGGCAATCGTCTTGAGCTTGCTGAAGTTCCCGATGAACGTGGAGGACGTGAGCGCCTGCGCGGGCGCGAGCGCGAATGCCGCCAGCGCGGCCGCGCCCGCCGTGACACCCGCAGCTCCCGTGAGACGCCGGGTCAGTGACCTGATCATGTGCTCCCCTTCTGGTGGGTCCGTGGCTCAGGCCGTGCGGGCGCGGGCGGCCAGGATGGCGGGCCCGGCCACCGGCCACGGCGCCACGCACAGCACACCCGTTGCCACGGGTCACCGGACTCTGGGGTTCAGGTCGTGGCCAAATAATTGCCAGGAGTTAACTCTGGCTACGCTCTGACTTGGCCGCGTTCAGCTGGGCCAGGTAGGCGTTGTAGGCGGCGAGGTGATCGTCGTCGTCGATACCCCCGCGCCCGGTCGTGACGGAGGCGGGGCCGGCCGTTGCCACCAGCTCGTCGAAGCGGGACTTGCGCGCCTTCTCCAGCCAGCCGTGTCCCAGCGCCGCGGCCCGGTCGTCCCGGCTCCACATGAGCACGACCAGCATCATGAACGCGAACATGATCGCGTCGCCGCCGATCCACATGATGGCCCCGGCCCAGTGCACGTCGCTCACCGGGCCGGGTGATCCCGGCGCCCGCGGCCCCGTGGTGCCTAGCCCGGTGGTCGCGTACCCGAGCACCAGGCCGGTGAAGGTATCCACCGGCATCGCCAGCGCCAGCACCAGCAGCCGGGGCAGGTAGGAGATCCGCCACCGGATCGGCTCCCGGCCGAGCAGGGGCAGGAAGAACAGGTACCCGACGACCAGGTACAGCACATGCTCGGCGTCGTGCAGGGCCGGGTTGGTCAGGATCAGGCCGGTCAGCGAGGTCAGGTGGGTGCCGGCGACGGTGATGGCGTAGGCGGCCAGCCCGAACGGCGGCCAGGTGAGGACGCTGACCACCCGCGAGCGGATGGCCCGTTTGACCCAGGTGTGCAGGGGATTCCTGCTGGCGTGCAGCAGCAACGTGACCGGCTGCCCGGCCACCAGCAGCGGCGGCGCGATCATGAGCAGCAGCAGGTGCTGCACCATATGGTCCCAGAACAGCACGTCGTCGTAGGCGCCGATGCCACTCTCGGTGGCGATCACCACGACCGCCAGGCCGGCCAGGAACATACAGGTCCGCCACATCGGCCACGGGCGGGCCGGGTGGCGCCGTGCCACCCGCCAGGTGCCCCACAGGTAGAGGACGGCAGCGGCGACCGTGGCAGCGGTGACCACCGGCGCGAATTCCCAATGGCTGAGCGCTGCCTGCCAGCCGAACGCGGGCAGCATGCGGACCTCCTCGACCGCGAGCCTACCGCCACCCCACGCCGCTGCCGGTGACGCCCACCGCAGGCCAGACCGGTTACCGGGCCTGTTCGCTCAGATGACAAATCGGTCTATATATCGGAATTAGCCGACGCACCGGGCGTATATGGCCGAAGCTGCTGCTCACGGAGCGGCCCGCAAAGCACGCAACGGGCGTGGCGCAGGGGTGCGGGCCAGAGGGGATCACAATGCTGCGAAGGTGGAAGTTTGTCATTCCGGTGGTCGCATCCAGCGCGCTGCTACTAGGTGCCATGGCCGCATCGGCGCCCGCCAGCACCAAGCCCAGGCTGCCGTCGCTGAAGGGCACCAACCTGCCGGCTGTTCACCTCAGGGGCCCGGCGCTAGGCAGTGTCAACGGGATACCGGTGAAGAAGTCCGGCAACTGGTCGGGGTACGTGGCGCTGCCCAAGAGCGGCAGTTCCACCACGTTCACCTATGTGTACGCGCAGTACACCGTTCCCTCGGTCAACTGCAGCAAGACCCCCAGTGAGGATGCGTTCGCGTATCACTGGGTCGGCCTGGACGGCTGGAATTCTGGCACCGTCGAGCAGGACGGCGTGGCCGACTTCTGCGTCGGCAACACTCCGTCGTACGAGGCCTGGTGGGAGACGTACCCGGGCGGGCTGAATGAGGTCTTCGCGGTCAACCCGGGCGACGCGATCAAGTCAAGCGTCACCTACGTCAGCGGGACGAAGAAGTACACGCTGAAACTGACCGACGAGACCACCGGCCAGAGCTTCAACGTGTCAGAGTCCTGCGGTAGCACTACATGCGACAATTCCTCGGCCGAGGTCATCACCGAGGGCTACACGTCCAGTCCGTGGGTGGGGACCGCCGACTTCGGCCAGGAGTTCTACAACAGCGTCGAGGCGACGGGTTCCGGTACCTCTGGCAGTCTCACCGACAGCGCCTGGACCACCATCGAGTCCGTGGCGTACGGGGCCACCAGTAACAAGCCCATGACCCAGCCGGGTCAGATCTACCAGGGCGAGTCCCTCTCCCGGTCGGCTTTCCAGGTCAGCTGGGAACGGGTGGACTAGCGCCGCTGCCGACAGGTCGCTCCGCCGGCAGGGCGGCCTCGGCCGGAACGTAGGTGCCACGGGCAGCAGCCGATCGCCTGGCTGCTGCCCGTTAGCGTTCCCAGTGCCGGAACGAAGGCCGCCGGCTGGAATGCGGCTGTATATCCTGGCCGCAAGCGATACTGGGTCCGAGAGTTCCCTGTAGGGACGCGGCGCACCGATTGGAGCGGTGGCAGAGTCCGGTTGATTGCAGCTGCCTTGAAAGCAGCCGGTCACGCAAGTGACCCGGGGGTTCGAATCCCTCCCGCTCCGCAACAAACTTGCAGGTCAGAGAGCCAGCCGACGGCTGAGGCTCCGTAGGTCTATGACGGAACACCGTCACTGTGTGCCACATCCGCGCCAGGTGGGCCGCTGTTGGCCTGGTCTTGGCTCTCTTGAAGTGCGGCCCGGGTCATGGCTCCGACCGCATCCGCGATGGTGCGCTGCCGCTGGCTGGTGGCGTGCAGGTAGATGAGGGCAGCGCGGGTGCTGCTGTGGCCCATCCGGTCCATCAGTTCCCGGAGCCCGGCGCCTGTGTCGGCGGCGAACTGGTTTCCGGTGTGGCGCAGATCATGAAAGTGGACCTCATGCAGTCCGACGGCTTCGCTGGCCTTGAGCCACACCCGGCGGCGGAAGTTGTCGTATTCCAGGGCCATGCCGAGCGGGCTGGTGAACACGAGCGCTTCATCAGCGGCGGCCGTGAATCGTGCCATGTGCCAGGTCAGGTCGGGCACGATCAGGTCGGGGAAGGCGACCGTTCGCTGCCCGGCGTCGGACTTGGGCGGGCCGAAGATGTGTCCACCGCCAGGCAGCCCGGTCAGAGTGCGTTCGACGCGGACGGTGCAAGCGACAAGATCGATGTCCTTGCGGCGCAAGGCGGCCAGTTCGCCCCACCGGAGGCTGGCGAACACCGCGAGCAGGATGAGTGCCCGGTACCGCGGGTCGGTGACGTCGGCCAGGTGGAAGACCTGAGGGGCGGTGAGCACCGGACGTTCTGGTGACTTCTCCTGCCCGGCCGCTTTGATCCGGCACGGGTTACGCCGGATGAGTCCGTCATCGGCAGCAGTGCTCATGATCGACTTGAGCAGGCGGTATGCCTTGGCCGCGGTGATCGGGCTGGTCCCGGCGTCAAGCAGGCCCTTGCGCCAGCGGCGCACGTGCGGCTCTTTGATCTCGGCGACGGCCTTGCTTCCCAGGTGAGGGACGAGGTGACGGCGTAGCAGGTACTTGTACAGCCGGATCGTCTTGGGCCGGAGGTTCGGGCGTTCATCGATCCAGGCAGCGGCGTATTCCCCGAACGCGATGAGCCCGGCGTCAGGGTCGATCCAGTCGCCATCAAGGATGTCCGCCTCGGTGCGGGTGAGCCACTGCTCGGCCGCCGTCTTGGCCGGGAACGTCCGGTCGGCTGGCCGCATGAGACCGTCAGGTCCTCGGTAGCGCGCCTGCCACTGCCCTGAACGGAGTTGGCGCACCGCGCCGAACCGGCGGCGGCGGCCTTTGGTGTTGCCCATCAGGCGGCCCGCCTGCGGCGGCGGGGCATCCGGGTCACCGGCTCGACGGTGCCTGCCTCGATGAATTCGCGCAGGGCAGATTCGGGGATGCGGACGTGCCGACCCACGCGGACGAACCGGATACGGCGTTCGGCGATGAGCCGGTAGGGGAATCGGGGACCGCAGCCCAGAATGGTCACGACCTCCTCGCACTTGAGCAGACGGTCAGCAGGGCGATTCATAACCACATCGCTTCTCCTTCTCGATTGGGTTGGTCAGGCGGCCTCGGCGGCCTGGCGGTGGTCGCGGGCGCGGGTGGCGGAGGCGAGGGCGAGCTCGGCGGCCGAGGTGGTGATACGGGCGGGGTGGTGGTAGGCCCAGTGCTCGAGGACGAGCACGACAGATTCGTCGAGGGGGCGGCCCCACGGGTCACGCTCGCCGGCCGGGTGCCGCTGGTGTTTGCGGTGGTCCTGGCGGTCGCGGCGAAGGTGGGCGAAGGTGACTGAGTAGCGGCGGGATTTGGTGAGGAAGTGGCCGCCGTGGCCGAGGGTGTGGGCCCATTTGCACAGCCGGGCCCGGGCTGGGACCAAAGTGCCGCCGCCCAGTTCCCAGGCGGTGCCGCGCAGGCGGGCGGGGATGTAAGTGCCGCCGCCGAGTTCCCACGCGGTGGTGATCATTTGCTTGTAGTGCCGGTGGCAGCGCAAGGCGCCGATGTCGCGGGCCGAGCGCAACGGCCGATCGGGGAGGCCGGGGGTGTCGAGGGTCTTGGTGGCGTATTTAGCGATGTAGTTCCCGACCGCCCGCACGGACAGCTTGCGGCCGGTGCCCGGCAAGTCGTCGCTGTGACGGATCGGCTTGATATCGACTTGGGCGCCGAACCGGAGGGTGAGCGCGGGCCAGTCCGGGTGGATGTCCGGGCCGATGGTGACCGAAACGGCGGTGGCGGCCTGGCCGATGGCCGCGCACAGCAGGCCGGTTGTCAGCCGCTGCGGGGGTGGCTGGTAGTCCTCGCCCGGGGCGTCCAGGCGGATGACGGCGTGGAAGTGAACGACGCCGCGGGCCTGATATTCGGCGACCTTGACGTACCGGACGCGGCAGACCGCGCGGAGTTGTTTCTGGGTGAGCCCGGCCAGGCGGGCCAGATTGCGGGGCAGGTAGGTGGTGAACCGCCGCCACAGCAAGCCCGCGTGGGCGTTGAACAGGACAGCCGCTTGGTAGTCGTAGCAGTCCAGGCACAAGGCGCGGCCGAGGCGGGGGTCGTGCTCGCCGTGGCGGGCCGGGCAGGAGATATCGCGGCCGTGCGGGCAGACCCGCAGCTTGGCGTCGCGGCGGGGGCGGCAGGGCAGCACGGTGCGGCCCTTCATGCGCCGGCAGTGGACCGGGCCGAACGACGGGGCGGTGAAGGTCGCGAACACGCACGGGTGGGCAGCCACGGTCTCGGGGATGCCTTTGCCGCCGGTGAGCCCGGCGCGGACGAGCTGGCGGGCGTCGGACTTGTAGACGCGCGAGCAGGCCGGGCAGACGGCCTCGCGGCGGTTCCCGCATGGAACGTGCAGCACCCCGTCCGGCGCATCAGTGGTCGTGTCGTAGATGGGCCGGGCTTCCCCGGTGGCCAGGTCCACGGCCACGATCTGGCCGGTGAGCGGGATCGGGTGACGGCACAGACCGGTCCGCCCGGCCCGGATGTCCGCAGGGATTCCGCCCGGCCCCGGACTACGTGGCCCGGGGGCGGACGGGACCGAGGCGGTAGCGGTGGTCATGCGACCGCCTGGTGGCCGCGCAGGGTGGCGGCGTAGGCGGCCAGGTCGGCGATGTCGGCGTCGGTGAGGTAGGCGGCTTTCATCCGCCGGGGCACGCCGGTCTCGGATAGGAGCCAGCCGACGCCGCGGGCGAGGGGGTCGATGTCGGCGGCGGTGTAGCCGTCGGAGGCCCAGCCCTGGCCGAGGACCACGTCGGAGCTGCTGTTGGTGGTGCAGCGGAACGCCCACCGGTAGGAGAACAGGTCCCGCAGGGACGGGTCGATGATCTGGTGGCTGGGCCGCTGGGTGGCCAGGATGACGATCACCCCGGCCGCGCGGCCGCGGGCGACCAGGTCGCGGGTGAGGGCGGCGAACTTGTCCCGTTCTTGTTTGGTGCCGACGGTGGCGGAGAAGTAGGCGTATTCGTCGATCAGGATCAGGTAGACGCTGTCGCCGGACTCGCGGGTGATCTTGCGGCGGCCTTGTGCGAGCAGGGTGTCGTAGCGGGTGTTCATGGTCTGCTGGAAGGCTTCGAACGCGGCGATGGCGTCGGTGATGGAGGGGCCGATGAACTGGTCGGCGCAGTGCCGCCAGGCCCCGAGTTCGACCTGTTTGCCGTCGATCAAGATGAGGTTGCAGTCGGCCGACAGCGCCCCGTGGGCGCAGATCAGGTTCAGCGCGTTGGACTTGCCGCCGCCGGGTTCGCCGCCGAGCAGCATGTTCCGCTCGGCCAGGCTGGCGTGGACGTGCTCGCCGTACTCGTCGATGCCCAGGTGCACCGGGTCGAACATGGACAGCGGGAAGACCCGCACAGTGGCCATGACGGGCTTCCTCCCTTCGCAGGGGGTCGTAGGCAGGCCCCGGGCCAGGTGGCCCGGGGCACTGCCAGATGGGTATGGGTGTGCGGCTAGGCCGCTTCGCCGCCCTCATCAGGAGCGGCCGGGGGGAGCGGGATGACGTTGGCGGTCAGCGGTGAGGGGACGGTGGTGGCGGGGGCGAGGGGGTCGCGGCGGATGATGTCGATGGTCACCAGCTGCGACCAGCGGCGGTTGCGGGTGACCCTGGCGTCGCGGGCGTAGCAGGTGGCCCGCAGTTCCCCGATGTAAGCCTCGAAGTCCTCGGCGCAGATACCGGCCCGGCACAGCACCCAGGCGCGTTCGCCGACCCTGGTCGGGCGGGTCCACAGCACCAGCGGCAGCCGGCCCGCCCGGGTGTGCAGGCGGGCCTCGTAACAGAGCCGCTGGATGCGGTGGCGGGCCAGCACACACCAGAACCGGCGGACCACGAACCGCCGTGACGGCGGGATGGCCAGCAGCCCGGCCACGGCCGCGGCGGTGATGATGGCCGCCCAGGCGGGCGGGACCAGCCGGGCCAGCCGCGAGACCGCCGCGGCGGTGGCGGCGAGGATGGCCAGTTCGGTGCGCCACCGCCACGCCTTCCCAGCGGCGGTGCGGTGGAAGCGGACCGCCAGGTCTTCGATGATGTAGGGGTTGCGGCGCAGGTTGCGGCGGTTATCGGCGGCGCTCATGAGGTGCCGCCCCACTCGGCCACACACGCCAGCGGCCAGGCGTCACCGCAGTCCAGGCAGATCAGGGCGGTCTCGATCAGCCCGCCGCCGGTGTCGATATCGGCGACCGCGACGGCGGCCGATGAACATGTCGGGCAGCAGTGCGGGTGGTAAATCACCCGCGGCTCACTCACCTGCCCGCTGGTAACGTTGAACACGGTCAAGGTCTCCTGTTCTTGTCACGAGATGGGAATTGATCTGGCTGGCCGGGCCGGGGGAACGCGACTCCCCCAGGCCCGGCACTGTTGTTGTCAGGTGCTGGCCTTGTCGGCCCGGATGTAGGCATAGCCCTTGACGGTGGCGCCATCGGCGCTGAACCGGACCTCGCACCGCACGTAAGCGGCGCCGTCCTTGCCGGTGCCCGGTTCGCCGGTGATGGTGCCACCGAACCGCTCGGCCCACTGGGCCATCGCCGCGAAGGTGAAGGGGTCGCCGGGGAACTGCATCTCGATCTCCTGGCTGGCCGCCGACACCTCCACGCACCTCGGGGCGGGCAGGTCATCAGCGGCGGCCAGCAGATCAGCGGCCACCCGCGCCAGCGCGGGCAGCGTCAGAGGCGGGTCGAGCACGGTCACGTACTCAGGAATCTCGATGGCGGTCTGCGCCATGGTCGTGTCCTTCCTGTTCTGGTCACGAGATGGGGATGGGGAGAGGCTTCGCCTCGGTGTCCGTATCCCGGCACGAAACGCAAGCCATGTGAGCGTGATGGCCGGACGGCACCGGTCAGGCGGCCTTGCCAGCGGCCTGCACGGCGGGGCCGACCTGCTCGGCGCGGAAGCTCCGCACGATCTTGTGGTCACGGTTGACCCACGGCGAGAACACCAGGCCATGCACGGTCACCAGGTCATCCAGGGTCAGCTTGGGCTCATCTCCAGCCACCTCGACCCAGATGGTCTCGGCCGTCTCCCGGTCGGTCTCGATCGCGGTCAGCCGCACCGACCAGACCGGGCGGCCATCCGGGGTGCGGGCGTCCTCGCCCTTGACCTGCTTGCGCTTGGCGGTCCCGGCCACCCGGAACCTGACTCCGCTCGTGTCGATCCTCAGACGCATGGTTCTATCCCTTCTTGGGAGCCCGGCCCCTGTCTGCCGGTCTGTATGTCTGCCTACAGACTGTACCTCACGGTGAGGACACTCAACCGGAGTCTGTAGGCAGACATGCAGATGTAGCCCTAGAGTGAGGGGATGACCATGACCGGCCCCACCGATGCGCGAGCCCTCCAGGTGCGGATCGCAGATGACATCAGGGCGAAAATCCAGGCTGGTGAGTACCCGCCGGGCGAGAAGCTCCCGACCTACGACGAACTTGCCGAGCAGTACCGATGCAGCATCGCGGCCGCCCGCCGGGCGGTGGAGCTGCTCAGGCAGCAAGGGCTGGTGATCACGGCACAGGGGAAGGGGTCG
>DATDGI010000003.1:0-4652 GCA_036522155.1 Streptosporangiaceae bacterium | reverse complement strand
GGTGGTGGTGGTCCGCGGCAGTCATGGCCAGCCCTGAGCCCGGCCCGGGGGCGGAACCTGGCCCCGCCGCCAGCAGCGAGACCGGCCCGCTGACCAGCATGGAACTGGCGCACCTGGACGCCTACTGGCGGGCGGCCAACTACCTGACCGCGGGCCAGATCTACCTGCTGGCCAATCCGCTGCTGACCGAGCCGCTGCGGCCGGAACACATCAAGCCACGGCTGCTCGGCCACTGGGGCACCTCGCCCGGCCTGAACTTCATCTGGGCGCACCTGTCCCGCGCCATCAAGGCGCAGGGCACACCCATGATGATCGTCATCGGGCCGGGCCACGGCGGGCCGGCCGCGCTGGCCAACACCTGGCTGGAGGGCAGCTATTCGCAGGTGTACCCAAACGTGGCGCAGAACGCGGCCGGGATGACCGAGCTGTTCCGGCAGTTCTCCTTCCCGGGCGGGGTGCCCAGCCATGTGGCGCCGGAGACGCCCGGCTCCATCCACGAAGGCGGGGAGCTTGGCTACTCGCTCGCGCACGCCTACGGCGCCGCCTTCGACAATCCGGGCCTGGTGGTGGCGTGCGTGGTCGGCGACGGCGAGGCCGAGACCGGCCCGCTGGCGACCGGCTGGCACGGGCACCGGTTCCTGGATCCGGCGCGGGACGGCGCGGTCCTGCCCATCCTGCACCTGAACGGTTACAAGATCGCCAACCCGGCGCTGCTGGCCCGGATCGGTGACGGCGACCTCGATGCGCTCCTGCGCGGCTACGGCTACGAGCCGGTCTACGTGACCGGCGACGAGCCATCCGTTATGCATCAGAAAATGGCGGCGGCGGTGGACGGGGCGCTGGGTACGATCCGTGCCATCGGCGAGCGGGCCCGCAGCGGCGGCGGGGGAGAACGGCCGCGCTGGCCGCTGATCGTGCTGCGCACCCCGAAGGGCTGGACCGGCCCGGCCGAGGTGGACGGGCTGCCGGTGGCCGGCACCTGGCGGGCGCATCAGGTGCCACTGGCCGAGGTCCGGACCAACCCCGCCCACCTGCGGCAGCTGACGGACTGGCTGCTGTCCTACCGGCCGGGCGAGCTGTTCGATCCGGGCGGCCGGCCCCGGCCGGAGCTGCTGGCCCATATCCCGGACGGCGACCTGAGGCTGGGTGCCTGCCCGCACGCGAACGGTGGGCTGCTGCTGCGGGATCTGGCGCTGCCCGACTTCCGTGACTACGCGATCGGCGTCCCCGCCCCCGGCGCCGGTGTGTCCGAGCCGACGCGGGTGCTCGGCGGGATGCTGCGCGACGTGATGCGGCTCAACATGACTAGCGCCAACTTCCGGGTGTTCGGCCCGGACGAGACCGAGTCGGACCGGCTGAACGCCCTGCTGGAGGTGACCGGCAAGACCTGGGAGGAGCAGATCCTGCCGGTCGATGAGCATCTGGCCGCCGACGGCCGGGTGATGGAGATCCTGTCCGAGCACACCTGCCAGGGCTGGCTGGAGGGCTACCTGCTGACCGGCCGGCACGGCCTGTTCAACTGCTACGAGGCGTTCATCCACATCGTCGACTCGATGTTCAACCAGCACGCCAAGTGGCTGAAGGTGTCCCGGGCGCTGCCCTGGCGCCGGCCTGTCGCGTCACTGAACTACCTGCTCACCTCGCATGTCTGGCGGCAGGACCACAACGGCTTCTCGCATCAGGATCCCGGCTTCATCGACCATGTGGTGAACAAGAAGGCCGAGGTGATCCGGGTCTACCTGCCCCCGGACGCGAACACGCTGCTGTCGGTGGCCGACCACTGCCTGCGCAGCCGGGACTACGTCAACGTCATCGTCGCGGGCAAGCAGCCGTGCCCGGACTGGCTCGGCATGGACGCCGCGATCCTGCACTGCACCAGGGGCGCTGGGATCTGGGAGTGGGCCAGCAGCGACGGCGACGGGGTCGAGCCCGACGTGGTGCTGGCCTGCGCGGGCGACGTGCCCACCCTGGAGGTGCTGGCCGCCACCAGCATCCTCCGCAGCCATCTGCCGGACCTGCGGGTCCGGGTGGTGAACGTGGTCGACCTCATGCGGCTGCAGCCCGCCACCGAGCACCCGCACGGCATGACCGACGCCGAGTTCGACGCGCTGTTCACCACCAGCCAGCCGGTCATCTTCGCCTACCACGGGTACCCGTGGCTGATCCACCGGCTCACCTACCGGCGGACCGGGCACAGCAACATCCACGTCCGCGGCTACATCGAGGAAGGCACCACGACCACCCCGTTCGACATGGTGGTCATGAACAACATGGACCGGTTCCACCTGGTGATGGACGTGATCGACCGGGTGCCCGGGCTGAACCGGACCGCGGCCTGGCTGCGGCAGGAGATGGTGGACACCCGCACCCGGCACTGGGCCTGGACCCGGGAGCACGGCGAGGACCTGCCCGAGGTCCGCGACTGGGCCTGGCCGGGCGCGCCCGCCGCGGGTTAGGCCGGCGGCGGCACCCGGCGGAGGCGGCGCCCGGTGATCCGGTCCGGGATGATCCGGATGGCATGCTCCCGCGGGCCGCTGGGCCAGGGCTCGACCCCCGATGCCGTCACCATCTGCCGTTCCGCGTCGGAGTCCATGTGGTGGGCGGGGCCGAGGATGAGCACACTCCAGCCTTCCTGGCTGGCCGGGTCGATGTGGTCGATCTCGAACGCCACCTTGTACTCGGCGTGCGCGATCCCGGTCCGCAGGTCCTCACCGGTCGGGCTGTCCTGGGCGGTCCGGAACACGATGGCCCCGTCGTGCAGCTTGTAGTTGACCGGCAGCACCGTCAGCCCGTAACGGCCCGAGTAGGCGATCCGGCCGATCCCGCCCGGCGAGATCAGCCGGAGGCATTCGGCCTCTTCCAGCGGCTCAAGAACCGCTATCGGGGAGTCCGGGCGGCCATCGGTGACATCAGGCATGGGCCATCTCCTCTGCGCGCCCTGGGTTGCTGCCATATCGTCCTCCTTGCCGGGATGGTTTGCCGTCAGCGGAGACGCCGCAGGAACGGGTCCCGTGGCTGGGCCGGGCTGACCCGGATCCGGGCGTCCACGGCGTGGGCGCCCGCGCTGGTCGTGATGACCGGGTTCAGATCAAGTTCGGCAACCTCGTGCAGGTCATCTGCCAAACGGCTGACGCGCAGCAGCACGTCCCGAAGGGCGGTGGTGTCCACCGGCGGGCGGCCGCGATGGCCGAGCAGCAGCGGTGCCGCGTGCACGCCGTGGATGAGGTCGTCCGCGTCGATGTCGGTGAGCGGGGTGAGTTTGGCCGTGTGGTCACCGAGCACTTCGGTGGCCACCCCGCCCAGGCCGAACACCACCAGCGGGCCAAACACCGGCTCCTGGACCACCCCGATCAGCACCTCGACCCCGCCGGTGAGCATCGGCTGCACCAGCACCAGCCGCAGATCCGGCCCGAATTCGGCGGCGAGTTCCCGGTATGCCGCCCGGACCTCCTGCTCGCCGTGCAGGTCCAGCCTGACCGCGCCCGCCTCGGTCTTGTGCACCAGCCCGGGGACGTCGGCCTTGAGCACGACCGGGCCGCCCAGATCGGCAGCCGCGGCCACCGCGGCCTGCTCGTCCCGCGCGGGCCGGGTGTCAGCCAGCGGAATCTGGTAGCAGCCGAGCAGGCCACTGACCGCGGCCGGGGGCAGCCAGCCACCGCCGGGACGGCTGGCCAGGAACCGCCCGATCTGCGCCCGGGCGTCTACGGTCCGCAGCCCGCCGAGGTAGGGGACCTGACCGGGCGGCCGCTCGCGCCAGGCGCGGTATTTCGTGGCATGGCCGAGCGCGCGGGCGGCGCCCTCGGGGTAGGCGTAGACGGGAACCGCCCGCTCACTGGCGGGCAGGCCGTCCTGGGTGGCTGGCCGGGGCAGCAGGGTGACCGTCTCCCGCTGGCCGAGCAGGCAAGCTACGAGCGGTTTGGCGACGTCGGCGGCGGCGAGGGCCTGGCGCAGGTCCGCGATGGCGGTGGGCACGGCGATGGCCAGCACGGCGTCGGTGCCGTCGTCCGCGGCCACTGCCTCCAGGCTGGCGCGGAACGCTGCCTGGCTGACGGCGGCGGTGGTGTCGACCGGGCCGGCCACCGCCGCCCCGGGTGGCAGCAGCCGGGTCAGCTTGCGCCGGGTGGCACTGGACAGAGCCACCACCTGCAGCCCGTTGTCACCACACGCGTCGGCCGCGAGCACGCCGGCGCCGCCGGCGTTGGAGATGATCGCCACCCGGCCACCGGCCGGGACAGGCTGGCCGGCCAGCACCGCGATGGCCTCCACCAGTTCCCCCAGCCCGGTCACCGCGGTGATACCGGCCTGAGCGAACAGCGCTTCCTGGGTGACTAGGGGAGTGGCCACGGCGGCGGTGTGCGAGGCGGCCGCCTGCTGGCCCGCGGCCGACCGGCCCCCGATCACGGTGAGCACGGGCATCTGGTGCCCGACCCGGCGCGCGGTGCGGGCGAACTTCCGCGGGCTGCCGAACGACTCCACGTACAGCACCGCCAGCCTGGTCTGGCCGTCCTGCTCCCACCAGGTCAGCAGGTCGTTGCTGGACACGTCGTACTTGTCGCCGACCGACGCGAACGAGGAAACCCCGATGCCCAGCCGGGACAGGTGATCGAGCAGCGCTATCCCGATGCCGCCCGACTGGACGACCAGCCCGGCGG
>DATDGI010000002.1:0-13659 GCA_036522155.1 Streptosporangiaceae bacterium | reverse complement strand
TGCGCATGGTGGAGGCGGCCGAAGCCGCGGGCGCGCTCCGCCCCGGCGGCACCATCATCGAGCCGACGTCGGGGAACACCGGCGTCGGGCTGGCGATCGTGGCCGCCGAGAAGGGCTACCGCTGCCTGTTCGTGTGCCCGGACAAGGTCGGCCAGGACAAGATCAGCGTGCTCCGCGCGTACGGGGCCGAGGTGGTGGTCTGCCCGGGCACGGTGTCGCCGGACCATCCCGATTCCTATTACTCGGTGTCCACCCGGCTGGCGGCGCAGACCCCGGGCGGCTGGAAACCGGACCAGTACGCCAACCCGGAGAACCCGGCCTCCCACTACCACACCACCGGGCCGGAGATCTGGGCGCAGACCGACGGGCGGATCACCCACTTCGTGGCCGGGATCGGTACCGGCGGCACCATCACCGGCGCCGGCCGCTTCCTGAAGGAGGCCTCCGGCGGCGCGGTGAAGGTGATCGGCGCCGACCCGGAGGGCTCGGTGTACTCCGGCGGGACCGGCCGCCCCTACCTGGTCGAGGGGGTGGGGGAGGACATATGGCCGGACACCTTCGATCCGGCCGTGTGCGACGAGGTGATCGCGGTCAGCGACGCGGAGTCCTTCCGGATGACCCGGCGGCTGGCTCGCGAGGAGGCGCTGCTGGTCGGCGGCTCATGCGGGCTGGCCGTGGTGGCCGCGCTGCGGGTGGCCGCCATCGCGGGCCCGGACGACGTGATCGTGGTGCTGCTGCCCGACGGTGGCCGTGGCTACCTGTCGAAGATCTTCAATGACGAATGGATGGCCGACTACGGCTTCCTGACCGCGCAGACCGCCGAGCCCAAGATCGGCGACGTGCTCGTGCACAAACAGGCTGGGCTGCCCGAGTTCGTGCACACTCACCCGGACGAGACCGTCGCCGCCGCGATCGAGATCCTGCGCGAGTACAACGTCTCGCAGCTGCCGGTGATGAAGGCCGAGCCGCCGGTGATGGCGGCCGAGGTGGTCGGCGCGGTGGTGGAGAGTGATCTGCTCGATGCGCTGGTGTCCGGCCGGGCCACCCCGGCCGACCCGGTCGGCCAGCACATGTCCGCGCCGCTGCCGATGGTCGGCTCCGGCGAGCAGGTCAGCCGGGCGGTGGACGCGCTGGAGAAGGCGGGCGCGGCGGTGGTGCTGGTGGACGGCCGGCCAGCCGCCATGATCACCCGCCAGGACGTGCTCGCCTTCCTGGCCGGGGGTGGCTCATGACCGGCTTCGAGACGCAGGCGATCCACGCCGGGCAGGACCCGGATCCGCGGACCGGGGCGGTGGTGCCGCCGATCTACCAGGTGTCGACCTACGCCCAGGACGGGGTCGGCGGGCGGCGCGAGGGCTACGAGTACTCCCGTACCGCCAACCCGACCCGGACCGCGCTGGAGGAGTGCCTGGCCGCGATGGAAGGCGGGACCCGGGCGCTGGCGTTCGCCTCGGGCATGGCCGCCGAGGACTGCCTGGTGCGCGCCCTCTGCCAGCCCGGTGACCACGTGCTCATCCCGCACGACGCCTACGGGGGCACCTTCCGGCTGTTCGACAAGGTGTTCTCCGGCTGGCAGGTGAGCTACCGCCCGGTCGAGCTCACCGATCCGGCCGCCGTCCGGCTCGCGCTGGCCGAGCGCCCGGCCCGGCTGGTCTGGGCCGAGACGCCGACCAACCCGCTGCTGTCGGTGGTGGACATCGCCGCGCTCGCGCAGGTCTGCCGGGAAGCCGGCGCCCAGCTGGTGGTGGACAACACCTTCGCCTCCCCGTACCTGCAGAACCCGCTCGCGCTCGGCGCGGACGCGGTGATCCACTCCACCACCAAGTACCTGGGCGGCCATTCCGACGTGATCGGCGGGGCGGTGGTGGTGACCGATCCCGGTCTCGGCGAGCGGCTCGCCTTCCTGCAGAACGCGACCGGCGCGGTGGCGGGCCCGTTCGACGCCTGGCTGACGCTGCGCGGGATCCGGACGCTGCCGGTCCGGATGGACCGGCATATGCATAACGCCTCGCGGGTGGCGGACGCACTGGCCGTGCACCCGGCGGTGACCGCCGTGTTCTACCCCGGGCTGCCCGGCCACCCCGGCCACGAGGTGGCGGCCAAGCAGATGCGCGGGTTCGGCGGCATGGTGTCGTTCCAGGTCCGCGGCGGCGAGGCGGCGGCGGTGGCGGTGTGCGGCCGGACCCGGCTGTTCATCCTGGGCGAGTCGCTGGGCGGGGTGGAATCGCTGATCGAGCATCCCGCCCGGATGACCCATGCGTCGGCCGCTGGATCGGCGCTGGCGGTGCCCGGTGACCTGATCCGGCTGTCGGTCGGCATCGAGTCCGCCGATGACCTGCTCGCGGACCTGCGGCAGGCCCTGCCACGCTGACCGCCGGGTTCCCGGCGTGACGGCTCGCGCCCGGCGCCCGGCCGGTCAGGGCTGCCAGACCATGAGCACCAGGATGGCCAGCCAGATCAGGCCGACGATGCCGCCGAGCGAGAGGATCCGGCCGCGTTCCACCGTCGCGACCGGGGCCGTGCCAGCCGCCGTGACCGCCGGCGGGTGCGGGCTGGCCGCGGCGTCCTGCCCGGCCTCCTCGGCGGGCCCGGGCTCGTCCGCCGCCGGGGCCGGCGGGTGCGCGGGCGTCTCCTGGCTGGCCGCCTTCAGCGCCGCGATGGCCCGCCGCTGGTCGCGCATGATCAGGAGCAGCAGCACCAGCGCCACCACGAACAGCGTCATCGACACCACCAGCCAGGCTTTGCCCAGGTCCTTCAGGCTCTGCCCGAGGATGATGCCGAAGACCAGGATGCCGAGCGAGGCAGCGCCGAAGATGCGGGTGGTCAGCAGCAGGTAGCGGAGCACGGCGATGTTGCGGGTCCTGATGGCGCGGGAACTGGCCATGATCGCGGCGGTGACCGGCCCGATGGTGAAGATCACGAAGGCGATGTGCAGCGCAAGCACGAGCCGGTCGGTGAACGACATGAGGGGATCCTAGTGGTCTGGGGGGCCGGCGGTCCGGGCCGCGAACGACGCAATCCCCTGGCACCGGGTGCCAGGGGATCCTCTTTCGGTCAGGCGGGTCCCGGCGGTCGTGTGCTACGGCCGGACTCCCACCCCCCAGCGGCGGGGCGCCGGGTGAAGCGTCAGGAGTGAGAAGACTTGCCGCCCCGGTTGACGAACCATGCCGCCGCCAGCAGGATCACGCCGAGCACGAACGAGACCGCCATGCGCACCGAATGGTGGCCGTTCACCGGGTGGGTGTGGCCGAGGATGCTGGGCAGCGATCCGGCCTTCACCGTCAGGTAGACGATGCCGAGAATGATAAACAGCGCGCCGATGATCCCCAATACGAGGGCGATCGGGCGCCTGCTGCCGGACTGGACGCCAGCGTCGCTGACAGAACTCACGTGGGTCCTCCTTGGATTGATGTGCCGGGCCTCGTTCCGCCTGCCGCTGGTCCGGCCCGCTCATCAGCTGTGCCTGCCGAACGCTACTACGAGGAAGGGAACGCGCGTGGCTATGTCGCAAAATGCCTAAGTCACCTTATCGCTTCGCAGCCCGCCGGGTGCGCAAGAAGTCCTTGACCACGAACTCGCCGAGCCGTTCCGGCTGCGCGCGCAGCACCCGGCCGCCATTGCGCCGGGCCACCTCGTCCACGAAAGCGGTCAGCCGCTCGTCGTCCACCAGCATGAAGATGTTGAGTGAGGCGCGGCGGCGGGTCATCTTGTCCACTTCGGCCAGGGTGAGTTCCAGGGTCTCGGGTGCGGGCGGCCAGTCGAACGAGGACGACCCGTCCCGGCGCAGGTGGGCGGTGGGCTCGCCGTCGGTCACGATGAGCACCACCGGGTCGTGCTCGGGCCGCCGGTCCAGATACCGGCCGGCCAGAACCAGCGCGTGGTGCAGGTTGGTGCCCTGCACCATGTCCCAGCCCAGGCTGGCCAGATCGGTCTCGCGCAGTTCCCGTGCGTAGTTGGAGAAGCCGATGACCTGGATCGAGTCCTGCGGGAACCGGCTGCGCACCAGCGCGTGCAGGGCCAGCGCGGTCTGCTTGGCCACTCCCCAGGTGCCCCGGATCGCCATCGAGTAGGACAGGTCGACCAGCAGGCACACCGCGGAGCAGGCCCGCCGCTGGGTCTCACTGACCTCGAAGTCCTCGGCCGCCAGCCGCACCCGCGGCGGGTCACCGGAGTCCTGGCCCGGCTGGCGGCGGACCGAGGCGGTGTCCCGCAGCAGCGCGTTGCGCACGGTCGCGGCCGCGTCGATGGCCTGCTCGTCGCCGAACTGCCAGGGCCGGGTGGCGCCGGTGTACTCGCCCGCCTGCCCGGCATCACGCTGCTCGTGGTCCCCGTAACCGCCCTCGGGCAGGTCGGCGAACACCCGGCGGAGCGCGGTCTCCCCGAGGCGGCGCACCGCCTTGGGGGTGAGTTCCAGCTTGCCCCCCGTCCGCTGGAGGAACCCCTGCCGCTCCAGTTCCCGCTCGGTCCGGCGCAGCGCCTCCATGTCGTCCACCGCCGCCCGGCCCAGCGCGCGCCGGACCGCCGCCTCGTCGATGTCGTCAAGCCGGGCGCCGGGATACTCCTGGCCCAGGGCTGCCTCCAGCTCCGCCAGGTCGGCCAGGTCGGCCAGGGCGGTGGTCGCGTCGGCCAGGTCGAGCGGGGTGTCGCCGGTCATCCGCTCGCCCGGCCAGCCGCCCATCTCCAGCTCCGGCCGGCGGGCACGGAGCGCGTCGGCCAGCCGCGCCATCTGCTCGGCCAGGCCGGCGTCGGCCATCGCCTGCTGCATCAGCCCGGCCAGTTCGGCCCGCTGGTCCGCGCTGAGCGAGGACATCAGCCGCTGCGCCGCCTGCGCCCGCCGGGCCAGCGCGTCGACGAGTTCTTCCAGGTTGGCCGGGGCGTCGGGGAACATGTCGCCGTAGCGCTCCATGAACGCGTCAAAGTCCGCCTGGGTGTGCTCGCCCCGCGCGTCCGCCTCCAGCATCTGGGTGAGCTCGCCCAGCATCTCGCTGACCCGGCGCATGGCCTCCGGATCGGGGCTCTCAAGCACGTCCTTCATGCCCCGGAACTGGCTGTCAAGGACCTGCCGCCGGAGCAGATCCTTGAGCTGCTCGAAGGTGGCGGCCGCGGCCGCCGAGCGCCACTCATAGTCGGCCAGCCGCCGGATGGCCTGCGCGGTGTCCTGGGGCAGCGAGTCCAGTTCCGCTTCCCGCATCCGGGCGTCGTCGCCCGGGTCGGGGAACAGCTCGGCCCGCTCCTGCCCGATCGCGGTGTCCAGCAGCGCCCGGGCCTGCTCCAGGATGCCATCCAGGCGGCCCCGGCTGCGTATCTCCCGCTGCCGCTCCCGCACCCGCCGGAGCAGATCGTCCAGGCCACGCCCGCCGCGCATGCCCCGCCGCAGCAGGTCGCGCAGGGCGGTGCCGGGGTCGGATCCGCCGAGTACCGAGTCGCCGAGCTCGTCCAGGGCCAGCCGGGCGTCGTAGGGCGGCGCGAGCGGGTCGGGCCCGTCGTGGTAGGCGCCGTAGCGGTAACCCGTCATGTGCGGTACACGGCCCCGCCGTCGACCACGTCTTTGGACAGCCGGCGCATCAGGTACAGCCCTTCCAGCGCGAACTCGATCGCTGCGGCGGCGTACCCGGGGGACTCGTTCCCGTCCATGCCGAGCCGGTGCATGATCCGGGCCAGTCCCGGCACCTCGCCGACCCGGGCCAGCAGTTCGGTCGCGGGCACCAGGTCGCCGGACTCCACCGTGCCGCCCGCCTCGAAGGTGGCCAGCAGGCCGGACAGGTCGGCGCTGCCCAGGCGCGCGCGGAAGGTGTCGCTGGTGGCCCGGCGCAGCAGATGCTCAAGCACCTCGGTCTCCCGGCCCTCCTCGCTCACCTCGAACTCGACCTTGCCGCGCAGCGTGCTCACGGTGGGCGGCAGGTCGCAGATCCGGGCGACCGGCTGCTCCTCGCCGGCCAGCGCGGCCCGGCGCACCGCCGACGCGGCGGCGGACTCGGCGCCGGCGATCGCGAACCTGGCCGACACCCCCGACCGGGAGTCGATCACGGGCGAGGCCCGCACCAGCTGGGTGAACCGGGCGATGACCTCGATCAGGTGATCCGGCACCGCCGCGCCCGGGCCGGCCCCCCGCCCGGTGAACTCGGCCTCCTGCCGGATCAGGGCCAGTTCGTCGGCCAGCGTCAGCGGGTAATGGGTGCGGATCTCGGCCCCGAACCGGTCCTTCAGCGGGGTGATGATCCGGCCCCGGTTGGTGTAGTCCTCCGGGTTCGCGCTCGCCACCAGCAGCAGGTCGAGCGGCAGCCGGAGCGCGTACCCGCGCACCCCGATGTCCCGCTCCTCCAGCACGTTCAGCAGTGATACCTGGATCCGCTCGGCCAGGTCGGGCAGCTCGTTCAGGCAGAAGACCCCGCGGTTGGTGCGCGGCACCAGCCCGAAGTGGATGGTCTCCGGGTCGCCCAGCGTGCGGCCCTCGGCCACCTTCACCGGGTCGACGTCCCCGATCAGGTCGCCGACGCTGGTGTCGGGGGTGGCCAGTTTCTCCCCGTACCGCTCGCTCCGGTGCCGCCAGCTGACGGGCAGCGCGTCACCCTGCTCGGCGGCCAGCCGCCGGCAGCGGGCGCACGCGGGCGCGAACGGGTGGTCGTTGATCTCGCACCCGGCGACGGCCGGCGTCCACTCGTCCAGGAGCCCGGCCAGCGTTCTGATCAGGCGGGTCTTGCCCTGGCCGCGTTCGCCGAGCAGGATCGTGTCGTGCCCGGCCAGGAGGGCACGCTCCAGTTGCGGGAGCACGGTCTGGCCGAAGCCGATGATCCCGGGGAAGCGTTCCTCACCGGCCCGCATCCGGGCCAGCAGATTGCGCCTGATCTCGGCTTTGACCGTCAGGTACTCATGACCGCTGGCGCGCAATTCCCCCAGGGTGGCCGTTGCCGGGCGGTCCGGGGAACTGGCATCGCTGCTGGCCTGGCTGTATGAGTGCACCATTCGACACTATGTCCATGCCGGCCAGGTTCGCGACTTGCTCTGGGCCGGCCGGGCCGGCGGTTCCGGCACAGGAGGCGGACATGACAGCTGCGGTCCCGGCGCTGGCTATCGATGTCGGCGGTACCAAATTCGCGGCCGGGCTGGTCGAACCGGGCGGGCGGATCATCTCGTGGTCGCAGACGGCAACCCCAAGGGAACTGGACGGCGAGCAGCTCTGGCGGACCCTCGACGCGCTGGTCACCCGCGTCCTGGCCGACGCCCACGCGGACGCGGCCGGGCTGGCCGGGGTGGGGTGCGGCTGCGGCGGCCCGATGGAGTGGCCGGCCGGCCGGGTCTCACCGCTGAACATCCCCGCCTGGCGGGACTTCCCGCTGCGCGAGCGGCTGCAGGAGCGGTTCCCCGGGCTGCCGGTCCGGCTGCACAACGACGCGGTCTGCCTGGCGGCCGGCGAGCACTGGCGCGGGGCCGGCCGGGGACGCCGGGACATGCTCGGCATGGTGGTGTCCACCGGCGTGGGCGGCGGCCTGGTCCTGGACGGCCGGCTCATCAATGGGGCGACCGGGAACGCCGGGCACATCGGCCACGTGGTGGCCGACCCGGACGGGCCGCCCTGCCTCTGCGGCGGCCAGGGCTGCGTGGAGGCGATCGCCCGCGGTCCGGCGCTGGCCGCCTGGGCCCAGTCCCAGGGCTGGCGGCCGGGCCAGGCCGATGCCAGCGCCAAGGATCTGGCCGACGACGCCGCGCAGGGCCACCCGGTCGGGCTGGCCGCGATGCGCCGCGCCGGGCACGCGCTTGGCATCGGCATCGCCTCCGCGACCCACCTGTGCGACCTGGAGGTGGTCGCGGTCGGGGGCGGCATGGCCCAGGCCGGCTCGCTGCTGTTCGATCCGCTGGAAGAGACGCTGCGCCGGTATGTGGGCCTGGACTTCGCCCGGGACGTGCGGGTGGTGCCGGCCGCGCTGGGCCAGAGCGCGGGGCTGGTCGGGGCGGCCGCGCTGCTGTTCGCCGCCGACCGCTACTGGGCCGCCGGGTAGCCGCCGGAAGGTGCGAGACTGCTGGCATGACGCCGGCGCCGCAGCAGATCCGCCCGGCCGACGTGGTCGCCGCGGCCGTCGCACTGCGCGGGGTGGTCGAGCGCACCCCGGTACTGCACGCCCGGGCCCTGTCCGAGCGGATCGGCGGCCCGGTCTACCTCAAGTGCGAAAACCTCCAGCGCACCGGCTCGTTTAAGGCCCGGGGTGCCTACCTGCGGATCAGCCGGCTCACCCCGGCCGAGCGGGAGCGGGGGGTGGTCGCCGCCAGCGCGGGCAACCACGCCCAGGGGGTCGCCTTCGCCGCCGCCCTGCTCGGTATCAAGGCGACCGTGGTGATGCCGGCCGGGGCCCCGCTGCCCAAGATCGAGGCGACCCGGGGCTACGGCGCCGAAGTCATCCTGCACGGTGAGTCGGTGGAGGACGCCCTGGCCGAGGCGCTGGCCCGGGCCAGCGAGCAGGGGCCGGTGTTCATTCACCCGTTCGATCACCCCGACGTGGTGGCCGGCCAGGGCACCGTCGGGCTGGAGATCGTCGAGCAGTGCCCGGAGGTCAGGTCGGTCGTGGTGCCGGTCGGCGGGGGCGGGCTGGCGGCCGGGATCACGGTCGCGGTCAAGGACGCCAACCCGGAGATCAAGGTGATCGGCGTCCAGGCCGAGGCGGTCGCCTGTTTCCCGGCGTCGCTGGCGGTCGGCTATCCCGTGCTGATCGAGCCGGGCGCGACCATGGCCGACGGGATCGCGGTCGGCCGGCCCGGTGATATCGGCTACGCGGTCCTGTCGCGGCTGGCGGACCGGGTGCTGACCGTCACCGAGGAGACCCTGTCCCGGGCCCTGCTGATCTGCCTGGAACGGTCCAAGCAGCTGGTCGAGCCGGCCGGCGCGGCTGGCGTGGGCGCCCTGCTTGAGCACCCGGATGCGTTCGAGCCGCCGGTGGTGGCCGTGCTGTCGGGCGGCAACATCGATCCGCTGCTGCTGGCCAAGGTGCTGCGGCACGGCCTGTCGGCGGCCGGCCGGTACCTTATGTTCCGCTGCCGGCTGCCCGACCGGCCCGGCGCGCTGGCCACCCTGCTGGCCGAACTGGCCAGCCTGGGCGCGAACGTGCTTGACGTGGTGCACGAGCGGGTGGCCCCACAGCTGCAGGTAGCCGAGGTTGAGGTGCTGCTGCAGGTGGAGACGCGCGGCCCGGGCCACAGCGACGAGGTGATCGGCCAGCTCCGTAAGGCCGGCTACACCCTGCAGTTCGGCTGAGCACTTCCCCGGCTGAGCACTGCCCCGGCTGAGCACTGCCCCAGCTGAGAGCCGTCGGGCTGAGCGCCGGCCGCCCGGCTGGGCCGGCTACAGGTTGCCGCGGCGCGCCTGCTCGCGCTCGATCGCCTCGAACAGGGCCTTGAAGTTGCCCTTGCCGAATCCCTGCGATCCGTGCCGCTCGATCAGCTCGAAGAACACGGTCGGCCGGTCCTGCACCGGCTTGGTGAAGATCTGGAGCAGGTAGCCGTCCTCGTCCCGGTCGGCCAGGATGCCGAGCCGGGCCAGGGCATCGAGCGGCACCCGGGTCTCGCCGACCCAGCCGTCGAGCGTCTCGTAGTAGCTGGCCGGGGTGGTGAGGAACTCCACCCCCGCCGCCTTCATCCCGGTCACCGCGGCCACGATGTCGCCGGTCGCCAGCGCGATGTGCTGGACCCCGGGGCCGCCGTAGAACTCCAGGTACTCGTCGATCTGGGACTTGCGCTTGCCCAGCGCCGGCTCGTTGATCGGGAACTTCACCCGCCGGGACCCGTCCGCGACCACCTTGCTCATGAGTGCGGAGTACTCGGTGGCGATGTCGTCCCCGACGAACTCCTTCATGTTGGTGAACCCCATCACCCGGTGGTAGAAGCTCACCCACTCGTCCATCCGGCCGAGTTCCACGTTGCCGACGCAGTGGTCGACCTCGGTGAACCAGGGCTGGCCGGACGGGCTGCCGACCGGCCCGGTGGCCACGTAGCCGGGCAGGTAGGGGCCCGCGTAGCTGGCCCGCTCCACCAGTGTGTGGACGGTGTCGCCGTAGGTGGCGATGGTGGCGAGCACGGCCTTGCCGTAGTCGTCCTCGACGGTGGCCGGGGCGGCCAGGCCGCGGGCGCCGTGGGCGACCGCGTACGCGTAGGCGGCTTCGGCCGAGGGCACCTCGATGGCCAGGTCGATCACGCCATCGCCGTGGTCGGCCACGTGCTGGCCCAGGCTGGTGCCGGCCCGCACCGGGCCGCGGAACACGAACCGGGCGCGGCCGGACTCCAGCACGTAGCCGGCCTCGTCCCGGCAGCCGGTCTCCGGGCCGCGGTAGGCAACGCACCGCATGCCGAAGGCGGTCGCGTAGAAGTGGGCGGCCTGGCGCGCATTGCCGACCGCGAAGACCACCGCGTCCATGCCCGTCACCGGGAAGGCGTCCCGGGAAACCTGCTGCTCAGCCTGCGCCGTCATCACTCACTCCCTCGCCGTGCCCACCTCATCGTCGTTGCTGGCAGCATCGACCGGACCGGCAGGTTGTGCAACACTTGGTTATCTAAGTATGCAATTTGCATAGCTAACTGCGGCTCAGGCCGCCTGCCCTGTACAGCGTGCGCGCCGTGGCCGGGGGACGGCCGGCGGGCCAGTGGAAGCGGGTGCGATGAGCGAACCGGCCGGGCCGATCGACGGGCTGGACGCCCGATTGATCGCGCTCTTCGCGGCCGAGCCCCGGGTCGGGATGCTTGAGGCGTCCCGGCGGCTCGGGGTCGCCCGCGGCACCGTGCAGGCGCGGCTCGACCGGCTGCTGGCCCGCGGCGTGGTGACCGGGTACGGCCCGGAGGTGGACCCGGCCGCGCTCGGCTACCGGGTGACCGGTTTCGTGACCCTGGAGATCCGGCAGGCGGGCGGGCACGTGCCCGTTCAGGAACGGCTGGCCGGTATCCCCGAGGTGCTGGAGGTGCACACCACCACCGGTCCCGGCGACATGCTCTGCCGGGTGGTGGCCAGGACCAACGCCGACCTGCAGCGGGTCATCGACGCCATCGTCGGCGTGCCGGGTGTAGTCCGGGCGGCGACCGTCATCGCGCTCGCCACTCCGGTGCCTTACCGGGTGCTGCCGCTGGTGCGCGCCTCAGCCGGTGCGGCGGGCCGGAACACCGGCCACCGCGCCGCTGGCGGCTGACGGTCCGGCCGCGGGCGCGTCAGCGCCGGCCAGTTCGCAGGCGACATCGAGCACGGCCGCGTGCAGTTCGGCCGGGCTGCTCGCCTCCTGCAGGAAGATCAGCGAGCACATGCCGACCGAGACCACCGCCATGGCTGCCCGTACCCGGTCAGCCAGTGGCGCACCCGGCGGCGCCAGCAGGTCGCACAGGCTCATGAACTGGGCGCGGAACAGCTTCTTGCGCGAGGGGTCGTCGGACATCAGGGTGTGCAGGGCGGCCTGGTTCTGCTCCATGAACCGGATCACCGGCAGCCGCCGGTCCACGATGTCGGCGTACCGGGCCAGGATCGCGGCCCGGGTCGCCGGGCCGGGCGGCTGGCTGGCCCCCCAGGTGATGACCTCGTCGAGTTCGGCCCGGTAGTCCTCGGTGAAGCTGCGGACAATGTCCTCTTTGGAGTTGAAGTGGTAGTACAGCGCCGCCTTGGTGACGCCGAGGCCCTCCGCGATCTCCCGCAGCGAGGTCTTGTCGTAGCCCTGCTCGGCGAACAGGTCCAGCGCGATCGCCTGGATCCGCTCCCTGGTGCCGCCGCGCGGGAACGCGTCCCGGCCCGGGCCCCGCGCCCGGCCGCGCGCCTCACCACGGGCAGGAGTGGTGCCCCGGGCGCGGCTCCGGCCGCGCACCCGGGTCCTGCCCAGGGGCTCATCCATGGGGCGCCTCGTTCTCCGTCCGCGAAACTTACTTGACGACCGGTTAGTTGACGTTCTACCCTCAATCCTAGGGACTAACTGACCGGTCGGCAAGTAGGTGCAGGGACCACGGCACGGCCGGGGTATCGGGCCCGGTTACCAGGCAGAGCCGGACGCAGCACAGGCCGGGCCGCAGCACGGCGGGCCGGAACCGGCAGATCCCGGCAGCACCGCCGGCGGAGGGGAGTACCAACATGGCACAGGACACGTCAGCCGCCATCCCGGAGGTGCCCAGCGGGCCCCGCCGGGAAGTCCTGATCGTCCTTCCTGGCCTGCTGCTCGCGATCATGCTCGCCATGCTCGACCAGCTCGTGGTGTCCACCGCGCTGCCGCGCATCGTCGGCGACCTGGGTGGCGTGACCCATCTGTCCTGGGTGGTCACCGCCTACGTGCTCGCCTCCACCGTGACCACCCCGCTGTACGGGAAACTGGGCGACCAGTACGGCCGCAAGCGGCTGCTCATGGCCGCCATCGTGATCTTCCTGATCGGCTCGGCCTTGTCCGGGCTTGCGCACTCGATGGATCAGCTCATCGCGTTCCGCGCCTTGCAGGGCCTGGGCGCGGGCGGGCTGCTGGTCGGGGCCATCGCGACCATCGGTGACCTGGTGTCCCCGCGCGAGCGGGGCCAGTACGTGGGCTACATGATGGCCGCGATGATGCTGGCCATGATCGCGGGCCCGCTGGTCGGCGGCTACATCACCGACAGCCTGTCCTGGCGCTGGATCTTCTACATCAACATGCCGATCGGCGGCGCCGCGCTGATCTACCTCTTCCTGACCCTGCGCCTGCCGCTCCGCAAGCTCCCGCACAAGATCGACTATCTCGGGGCCGGGCTGCTCGCGGTGGCCACCACCTCGGTCGTGCTGCTGACCACCTGGGGCGGCACCCAGTACGCCTGGGGGTCGGCGCAGATCCTCGGGCTGGGCGCGCTGGCGCTGGCCACGACCGCGGGCTTCCTCTACGCCGAGACCCGGGCGGCGGAGCCGGTGCTGCCGCTCCACGTGTTCCGCAACCGGAACTTCTCGCTGGTCACCGGCATGAGCTTCCTGCTCGGCCTGGCCATGTTCGGCGCGCTCACGTTCCTGCCGCTGTACCAGCAGACGGTGCAGCACCTGTCGGCCACCGGCAGCGGGCTGATGCTGATCCCGCTGATGATCGGCTCCACCGTCACCACCCTGATCGCCGGCCAGGTCACCACCCGCACCGGCCGCTACAAGGCGCTGCCGATCATCGGCAGCGGCACCATGGCCGTCGGCATGTTCCTGCTGACCGGGCTCGGCCTGCACACGTCCCTGTTCACCAGCGGCCTGTACTTCGTGGTGCTCGGGGTCGGCATGGGCTTCCTCATGCAGATCACCACCCTGATCGCGCAGAACAGCGTGGCGCCGCGCGACATCGGCGTGGCGAGCAGCTCCCGGACGTTCTTCCAGCAGATCGGCGGGTCGATCGGGGTGAGCGCGTTCGGCGCGATCTTCGCGCACCGGCTGACCAGCCAGCTGAGCGCCAGCCTGCCGGGCGTCCACCTGAGCACCGGCGGCGGGCAGAGCCTCAACCCGGTCGAGCTCACCCACCTGCCCGCGGCCATCAAGCTGGACGTGTTCGCCGCGATCACGCATGCGATCCAGGGCGTGTTCCTCTGGGCGGCGCCGAGCGCGCTGATCGTGTTCGTGCTCGCCTGGCTGATCAAGGAGGTGCCGCTGCGCGGCCGGGCGGCGCCCGAGGAGAAGCCCGCCGCCGAACTGGTGGGCTGACCCCCTCATCTCCTGGCAAC
>DATDGI010000001.1:0-13196 GCA_036522155.1 Streptosporangiaceae bacterium | reverse complement strand
GATGTGGGTTCCGACCTGGCGCAGGGATGCGATCTTCCACGCGCGTACGTCCGGATCCTCGGCCGGAAGCCCCCAGTCAAGTTCGCCGCCTGGCCCGGCAACGTATCCGTCCAGCGTGACACCCATCTGCAAGACCACTTGCCGCATCAGAACTCCTTCTCGGGCGTTCCCCTTGTTCTCTCATATGCAGACGCCGTCCGGCCCGGAACTCATCGCCTGCCCGGCCTGCCGGGCCGCTACCACGTGCCCAGCGTGCTGTCCCGGCCGGCCAGCTACGCCCTCGGCACGCAGGCCGGTGAGGCCGCCATCCGGCAGGTGGTCACCGGCGCCGGGTTCAGCAGATTCCGGCGCGCCGCCAAGACACCGTTCAACCTGATATATGAGGTACACCCATGGGGCCATCACCCACCAGCAGGACAGACGGACCGCCGGGACACGCCACCGTCCCCTGGCGGTCGCGGAGCCGCTCGCCCTGCCCGGCGATGTCGTCCACGGCAACAACAAGCACCTCAGCCCGACGCGGAGAACAGATGAGTGAGACACATACGGCGGTGCCAGCCGCCAGTGATGCGGCGCAGTGGCGGCTGGAGGGCCGGATCGCGCTGGTGACCGGCGCCTCGACGGGCCTGGGCGCGCGGTTCGCGCGTGTGCTGCACCAGGCGGGGGCGCACGTGCTCGTCACCGCCCGCCGCGCAGACCTCCTCGACGGGCTGGCCCGCGAGTGCGGCGAGCGGATCGAGGTGATGGCCGGCGACATCACCGACACCTCTCACCGGCAGGCACTGGCCGCACGGCTGGCCTCGCGCGGCCGCCTCGACGTGCTGGTCAATAACGCCGGGATCTGCGACGACGGTCCCCTCGAGCAGCAATCCCTGGACGAACTCCGCCGGGTGATCGAGGTCAACCTGGTCAGCGTGCTCGACCTATGCCGGCTGACCGCCCCGCTGCTGCTCGCCGCTCCGGCCGCCAGCGTGATCAACGTCTCGTCCATGTACGGCATCGTCGCCTCCCGCGGGCCGATGGCCGCCTACAACGCCACCAAAGGTGCCCTGGTCAACCTCACCCGGCAACTCGCCGCGCAATGGGGCGAGCGAGGCGTGCGGGTCAACGCGCTGGCCCCCGGCTATTTCCCGACCGACCTGACCGGCCACCTGGCCGACGCTGGCTTCGCCCGGTCCATCTGCGAGCACACCCTGCTCGCACGCACCCCCGCGCTGGAAGAAATCGACGGCCCCCTGCTGTTCCTGGCCACCGCCGCCTCCAGCTACATGACCGGCCAGGTCCTGGTCATCGACGGCGGCTGGACCGCGGTATGAGCCACTATCGCCGGCTGGAATAGGCTCCGTCTCTGCTCCGTCCGCCTCGTTAGGCGCCGAACCGTGACCGTGCCCCGGGTGAGCGGGGGGCGGAAGTCAAGGCTACCTTGACTCCGAGAGTCGTCAGGGATATCTTGACGGCGTGGCGAAGACCCTGTGCTGCTCGTTCTGCATTAAAGACAAGGATGCCGTCGCCAAGCTGATCGCCGGTCCTGGCGTCTACATCTGCAACGAATGCGTGAACCTCTGTGATCTGATCCTCGCGGAGGAGCCGGTGCCCGCGT
The DNA here is from genome assembly GCA_036522155.1 of Streptosporangiaceae bacterium. GTDB lineage: Bacteria > Actinomycetota > Actinomycetes > Streptosporangiales > Streptosporangiaceae > UBA9676. The sequence continues at coordinate 11,596 of DATDGI010000001.1, read as the reverse complement.
TCGGCTCGTGGGACGAACAGCCAGACGACGGGCTGCTCGCAAGCCTGGCACGGATTCAAGCTGTGGTTTCGCAGGTCGATGCCGCCGTACACGACCACGTGGCCATCCTGCGCGATCGGGGCATCAGCTGGACCCGCATCGGGCAGGCGCTCGGCGTGTCGAAGCAGGCAGCATGGGAGCGGTTCTCCGGAGAGGACTGACTGTGTCAGTGCCCAGGGCCGATCGGGCACGGAGGAACGGGCCTGCTTCTCGATGTCATCTGGCCGCTAGATCGCATAGCGCTTGAGCTGGGCTTTCGTGGAGCGGTTATTGCATCCGCCGGAGCAAAGTGTGATACCCCCGCAGAGCGGTGGCCGCAGTAGAAGAGCCCCGCAAGCTGGGCTCGAGCCGGGTCCTCCAGCCTCGCCGCAACTCGCGGAACAGGGTCGACCCGGGGCCCGACGGCGAAAGGACCGCGGCTTACGATTCTGATTGTGAGTGAGGCACCGGACTACGCGTTCCCGCACTCCGCTGAGGACGAATCGCGCCGTCTTCAGCTGCTGGAGCAACGTCTCGACCCCCTTACAAAGCGGCGCATTCAGCGGCTTGGAGTCAGCAAGGGCGCTCGGTGTCTGGAGATCGGTGGAGGGCGAGGGTCGATCACCCGGTGGCTGTCTGATGTCGTCGGCGCGAGCGGACGGGTAATCGCCACCGACCTGCAGCTGGGGTTCCTGACCGAGATAGACGCCTCGAACGTCGAGGTCCTTCGACACGACATCCGCACCGACACGTTTCCGCCAAGCTCTTTCGACCTCATACACGCACGAGCAGTGCTCATGCATATATCCCCCAGCGTGGACCTGCTGCGACGGATAGCCACCTGGCTGGCTCCCGGCGGGTGGCTGGTGCTCGAGGAACCAGACTTCGGCATGTGGATCGGCGACGCCGACCCGGTATGGGCCACGTCTCCCCAGACGACCCAAGTCGCCTTCCCGAGCATGGCCCTCTCCCAGGGCCGATCTCTGCTCCGCCAAGTTCACCAGCTCGGCCTCGCAGACGTCGGTGCAGACTCCGAGATCGACATCATCCAAGCCGGCACTGATCTTGCCGAGTTCTACCAGCTCAGCCAGGCCGCTCTCGCCCTTCCTAAGGTGCAAGCCGGGGCCCTCAGCCTTGCGCAAGCGACGGCAATCATCGACCGGCCGGGCGACGATGACTTCCTGGCGTGCGGATTCGTCCATATCGGCGTATGGGGCCAGCGGCCCCCCACGGAATGATCCTGAGCTGCGATGTGGCCATCATCGGGGCGGCATCGGTGGCCTCAAGCTGGCTGGTCGGCCACCTGGCCACCGCCTGTGCGCGGGGAAGCCGTTAGCAAGATCAGGCCGGGTCGGTGGGATGACCCAACTCGCCCTCTGCCAGGAGAGCCTCATGCGCTGCCCGGAATGCCTGGCGCCCGGCTGGTGTGCCGCAGTACACGGTGGCATGAATCAGTATCTCCTTGATCTCGTCGACCGATACGCCGGTAGAGAGCGCGCCCTTCACATAGATGCCCAGCTCGTCGGGCCGACCAAGCGCCGTCAAGATCGCAAGATTCAGCATGCTCCGTGTCTTGCGATCGAGGCCTGGCCTGCTCCACGCGTACCCCCACGCCCACTCGGTCACGACGCGCTGGAAGGCCATCATGAACTCGTCGGTGTCAGCGAGGTTCGCGTCGACGTACTCAGCGCCCAGGACGTCCCGCCGCGCTTGAAGGCCCCTCTCGAACAGTTCGCTCTCGGCCATGCCGGGCGGCTCCTTCCCGATAAGAGATGATCTGCAAGTCAACTCGGCCGTACCTGTCCATCCCATTCTGCTCAGCAGGTCGGCAGCCAGGGACCGGGCCGCAACGTTGGCGACTTGCGAAACCCGTGAGCCGGGGCGCCAGGGATGCCCTTCCGCGATCTGAGACATGTCGGCGGGACGCTCGCTTCGTGCGGCCGAGCAGTAGAAGTGGCAGAACCCCTGCCGTCTGCCTCAACCAGCGCCTAGCTCTTCGCCGCGGGTGTCCGAGGGATCCTCGCGCGCGATGGAGCTGGCCAGCCCGGACTGCACTTGCACGACCTGCGCCTTACCGGGAACACGATGGCGGCCGCAACCGGGGGAAGCCACGCCGAGACCGAGCCACAGGATCAGTCTTCCAGGACGGGAAAGGCTTGGCCGCGCAGCGTCTCGAGCCGCTGCCGGATCGCGGCCCTCGCGCGTCCTGGCGCTTTCGGGTCATGGCAGAGGCGGAACACGTGGCTGCCCGCATTGAGCAGGGCCTGGGTCTCGAACGCGACCTGCGCTGGATCGCAGGGCTCGAGCTGCCGCAGCTCGACAGCGGTCGCGATCAGCTCCTCGAGCCTTCGCACCCAGCTGCCAAATGTGCGCTCGACCGCGTCGCGAACGGGCCCGCTTCTGGAGCCGTATTCGTGGAAAACGGTCACCCAGAAGTCTCCGCCATGCAGTCCTGTATCGGTGCTGTACGAGACCAGCGTGTTGCACATGGCCCACAGCCGGGGCACCCCGGCCGGCTCCTCCTCAGCCGGCTGGACCACGTCCCGGAGGAAGACCGTGCGGGCGTACCGGATCGTCTCAAGCTGCAGTGCCTGCTTGGAGCCGAAGTGCCCGTACACCCCGGCCTTGCTCATCCCCAACTGCCCGGCGAGCTGCCCGATCGTCAGGGACTCCAGCCCGTACAACCCGCCCAGCTGGTAGGCGCACTCCAGGATGCGCTGCTTGTTCGTACCGCTTTCCACCCTCGCAGCCTATCGTTACGAACGATCGTATGTTAGCTTACGAACGATCGTACGACCATCCGGGAACCCAGGAAATGGTCATGGTCAGTAGGAGGCGAGGCATGGCTGACGCGATCGCGGAACGGGTCAGGCGGTACATCCTCGACGGCAGCGATGAGGATCTCCGGCGGCTGCTGAGCATGGCTCAGGTCACCGCGGAGCCAGCTCGCGCTGCCTTCCGCCGGGTGGGCATGAGTGACGGGTGGACGGTGATCGACTGCGGGTGCGGCCCTGTCGGGGGGCTTGCTGTCATGGCGGAGATGGTGGGCCCGGCTGGGCGGGTGGTGGGCGTTGACTCTAGCGAGTCGGCCATCCAGCGGGCGCGGTCGGTTGTGGCGGAGCTTGGGCTGGACAATGTGAACTTGGTCGTTGGTGATATTCACGATCTCGACGCAGCAGCTCTGGGCGGGCCGTTCGATCTGGCTTTCACGCGGCTGTTCCTGATGCATCAGGCCGACCCGGTACGGACCCTCGGCCAGATCGCGGGCCTTCTTCGCCCTAGCGGCTGGATTGTCGCGCACGAGCCGCTGCGCAGCCCGCCCCCGCGTTCGCATCCTCATCTGGGCGCCCTCGACGCTTACCGGGACCTTCTGAATGAGGTGATGGAACGGGCCGGTGTGCCGCGCGAGAGCGTTGAGGGCCTGCCGCGATCGGCCCGCGCCGCGGATCTGGAGGTCGTCGCGGCGAACGGCTTCTTCGTCACCGGCGATCCGGATCTGGGCTTGGGCTCAATGCGGGTGCCCTGGCGGCGGCGAGAGAACGAGCCATCAAGTTGGGCATCACGGCCGAGCGGATTGACGATCTCCTGCTTAACCTCCGTGCCGCCAAGGACGGTGGCTATGAGTGGGTGTCCACGCCGTTCTTCCTAGACTTGGCGCTGCGCAAGCCGACGCTTGCCTGACGGCCGAGGCGGACGTTCAGGTCCAGTAGCGGCCAAGCCTCGTTAATGGCTTGCCGTTTCGCCATGGTTACGCCGGGTGGCAGCAGGGCCCCGGCAAAGTCGTTCATGAATCCGCGCGCGAGTATTGCAGATCAGTTCTCCACCCAGCCGTGACGTTCGCCGAATCCGGGCAGGCCGTCATGGTGGTGACGTCGATCGCACATGCCAGAAGGGCCGCGACGCGGGGCCCCGTGGCGGGGCCGTGCAGCAGGTCTCCGCCGGGGGCTGGCCACTTGGCGCCACCACTCTGCGACCACGTCGGCGTAGGCGTCGGCGACCTCAACCGGCAGCAGATGCCCGACGGACTCGAAGACGTGCAGGCTCCAGTCGGGCCGCCGGGCGGTCAGATCGTCGATTACGGGACGCCCGATCAGAGGGTCCTGGTCACCCCACAGCAGCAGGGTGGGTACGGCCACCCGGTCGATCGCCTCCTGGACGGGACGTCGCCTGATGTACAGGGCGGAGACCGCGGAGGCGAAGAAGGCCGTGACGGCGTCCGGCAGGCGGTCCGGCCGGGCCCGTATCCCGTCAAGTTCCTCCGCCCACAGGGCGGTGATGTCGTGCGACAGCCGCGATGGATCCCCGCCGAAGGTGGCAAGGTTGTACCTGCGCTTCTTCAGCTCGAGCAGCCTGCGGCCGGTCAGCCGCAGCAGCCCGCGAAGGACCGGCGACCCGGCCGCCACGGTGACCCGCCCGAGCGTCTGCCAGCCGAGTTCCTGTGCCGCGGGCAGCGGCCCGGGCAGGGCCGGGGCCACGAGCACGAGCCCGCCCACGCGCTCGGGTGCGAGGTCGGCGAACAGCAGCGCCACCAGGCCGCCCATCGACCAGCCGTGCGCGACGACGTCCCGGAGCCCGAGCGTGGCCGTGAAAGCGCGGAGGAACCGGGCGTTGATCTGCGCGCGCGCGGCGCTGCGGTGGGGCGAGGCGGTGTGGCCGGCAAGCGTGCCCGGCATGTCGGGGGCGATGACCCGCCCACAGGCGGTCAGCGGCCGTATCGTGTCGAGCCAGTTCGTCGCGCTGCCCAGCGTGGAATGGATCAGCAGGTGCGTGGGCGCGTCGGGCCAGGTGGCATCCGCGGTGAGGAAATGGACGCTGCTGCCGCAGACCTCGACTGTCTGGCTGCGGATCCCGGCCCAGCGGGGTGACCGTTCACCCCAGTCGCTGCACTTCATATCCCAAGCCTCCCGCCCAGGGCCCCGGCAAGGCCAGTTAGCACTTCATGAGGGTCTGCAGGGGCCGGCCGGGTCGCCGGGCGTGGTAGCGCAGGGCGGCAGCGATGCAGGCGTGGCCTGCCAGGCGGAGGATGCTGATGGCGAGGTTGCGGAGGGTGGCCATGACGCGGGGGCCGCTGGCGGTGCGGATCTGGGAGCGGTCCTCGTCGTAGATCACGTCGCGGATCCAGTGCAGCCGGTCTTCGATGGCCCAGTGACCGCGCAGCATGGCGGCGAGCTTGGATGGGCTGGCCTGGGCGGCGGTCAGCGAGGTGATCGCGTAGACGGTCTCGGCGGACCATTTCCGCTTCTTCCCCTTCCTGGCCGTCGCCCGGCGGCGGATGACCTGGATGGCCTGGGTGGCGTGCGGGAAGGCGAGCCCTGGGCGACGGCGGTGACCTTCAGGGTGCGGTGCTCGCGGCGGCCGTGACTGCGGCCGCGGGTGTCGCTGGTGACCGGCACCTCGCGCCAGGGCAGGGCCTTGAGCTGGGCGTGCAGGCCCGGCTGGTTGCCTTTGACGGTGAGGATGTAATGCGCGCCGCGGCGGGCCAGGTAGCGGGCGTGCTCGCGCTGGGCGTGCAGCGCGTCGGCGGTGATGACCGCCCCGCCGATGGCGATGCGGTCCAGCAGCGCGGGCAGCATCGGGATTTCGTTGGTCTTCGCCTCGACCCCAACCTGGCGAGGAGGTGCCGGCCATCCTCGCCGCCAGCGGCCGAGCCGCGTAAGGTCTTGCCGTCCACCGCGATCACCCGCCGCGCCCCCGGCGGCGGGAGGGTGCGCCGGGCCGCCCAGGCGCCCGCCGCCGCATCCAGCGCATCGGCGTCCAGGTGCTGCAGGGTCCGCCGGAAGGTGGATTCTGACGGCACCGCCCCGGTGACGCCCAGCCCGGCCAGCGTCGCCTCATCAGCATCGGCGGCCCATTCGGCGATCGCGGTGAACGAGCGCGCCCCGGGCAGCGCCGCGCACACCGCCAGGCCCACAATGACTGGCAGCCGGTGGCGGATTCCCCGGCGGCACCGCGGATCGGCGATCCCGGCCAGCACCGTCAGCAGGCCCGCGCCGTCCCAGGCCAACGAATGCGCGAGATCAGCCAGGTGGCCGATGGCCGGGTCAGTCGGTGATGATGGCGAGGCGGGCATGGTCCCTCGCAAGTGATCCGGCAGGTGTGGCAACCGCCATGATCACCCCAAGGGCCATGCCCGCGCTGCTACCACCACCTGCCAGACCCTGGCAAGCTACTCAGCAGCCATCAGAAAGGCCTTTGCCGACCCCCTGCGGGTGGCAGTCATCATGTTCTGTTGCTTTCTAGTGTGTCGCGCCGGAAATTTGCTGGTTAAGTTAGTAGCCTGCTGGCGTGCCGCAGACTGCTGAGCCGCTGGTGCTGGCTGATGAGGACCGTGCTGAGCTTGCCCGCTGGTCGCAGGAGGGGTCGGCGTGGCTGGCTGAGCGGGCGCGGATCGTGCTGGCGTGCGCGGAGCCGGGGTCGGGGGTGGCGCGGGTGGCCGCGCAGCTGGGGTCGACGCGGATGACGGTGCGCAAGTGGCGTCGCCGGTTCGCTGAGGCTGGCCTGCCTGGGCTGGCCGATCATGACCGGCCGGGGCGGCCGGTGCCAGGGCTGATGCTGACTGGCGCCGAGCGTGAGCAGCTGACCCGGTGGGCGCGGCGGGCCAGCAGCGCGCAGGCGCTGGCGCTGCGCGCCAAGATCGTGCTGGCGTGTGCGGACGGGGCGGCGAACAAGCAGGCCGCGGCGGAGCTGCGGGTGGATCCGGCGACGGTGAGCAAATGGCGCACCCGGTTCGCTGCCCGGCGGCTGGACGGGCTCACTGATGAGCCCCGGCCGGGCCGGCCGCCGTCGATCCTGCTGGACAAGGTGGAGCAGGTCATTACCGCCACCTTGGAAGAAACCCCGCGCAACGCCACGCATTGGTCGCGGTCGTCCATGGCGGCCCGCAGTGGCCTGTCGCCGTCCACGATTGGGCGGATCTGGCGGAAGTTCGACCTCAAGCCGCACCTGGTGGATGGGTTCAAGCTGTCCACCGACCCGCTGTTCGTGGACAAGGTCGTCGATGTGGTGGGGCTGTATCACAACCCGCCGGACAAGGCGGTAGTGCTGTGCGTGGATGAAAAGTCCGGTACCCAGGCGCTGGACCGGTCCCAGCCGGTGCTGCCGATGATGCCCGGCATGCCCGAGCGGCGCAGCCACGATTACGTCCGGCACGGCACCACCAGCCTGTTCGCCGCCTTCAACATCGCCGACGGCACCGTGATCCACTCGCTGCACCGCCGCCACCGCGCCGCCGAGTTCAAGAAGTTCCTGGCCCGGATCGACAAGGCCGTGCCCACGGGCCTGGAGGTGCACCTGGTCTGCGATAACCTGGCCACCCACAAGACCGCCACTATCCAGGACTGGCTGGGCCGCCACCCCCGCTTCCACCTGCACTTCACCCCGACCGGCTCCTCGTGGATCAACCAGGTGGAACGCTGGTTCGGCTACCTGACCGACCAGATGATCCGCCGCGGCGTGCACAAGAGCGTGCAGGCCCTGGAAGCCGACATCCGCGCCTGGATCGAGCACTGGAACGCCGACCCACGGCCGTTCGTGTGGGCCAAGACCGCAGAAGAGATCCTGGACTCACTGGCAAAATATATCGCCCGGATTTCCGGCGGAGGACACTAGTGCCGCATCAAGCTACGTTTGCCTGGTCGACGATGCGTCGTAGCCGTTCGTCGTAGGCGTGGTTGTTGCGCCAGATGATGTAGCGGCGGATCATGCTGGCCTGCTCGCGGTGGCTGGCATGGTCGGTGCCGTCGAGGGCGAAGTACCGCAGCGCAGTGAACTGCGCTTCTATCCGATTCAGCCAGGACGCATTCGTCGGGGTGTAGGCCATCTCGACGTTGTTCGCCGCCGCCCACCGTCCGACGCGCTTGTCTTTGCGGGTGGTCAGGTGAGGGGAGAAGTTGTCGCAGATGATCGCGATGCGGATATCGGGCGGGTAGAGGCTGCGCAGGTAGCGGCAGAACTCCAGGAACCGGGCCCGGGTCTTGCGCGGCTTGATGTGCCCGTAGAGCTTGTCTTCGCCCAGGTCGTAGGCGGCAAACAGGTGCCGCACCCCGGCGGTGCGGGTGTAGGTGGCGCGCAGCCGGCGCCGTGGGGCGCGGCCATGCTCTTTGCTCTTGCCGCTGATCGGCGCCCACTGCCGGCCGGGCCAGGGCTGGAGGCTCAGCGGCCCGAACTCGTCCACGCAGATCACCACCTGCGGGTCGCCAGGCTCTGGGGCCACGTCGCGGTCGGCGATGGCGTACAGGTGCTCGACCCGGGCCTTCTTCGCCTGGTAGTGCGGGTCCTTGGAAGCCTTCCAGGTCTTTAACCGCTGGAAGGTGACGCCCTCCTCGCGCAGCAGGGCGCGCAGGCCCTCGTGGCTGATGTCGTCGACCACCCCCTCGGCGACCAGGAAGTCGGCCAGCTTGGCCAGGCTCCAGGTCGAGAACGGCAGGTCATAATCCGTGGGCCGGGACTTGGCTATCTTCTTGATCTCCCGCCGCTGACCCAGCGTGAACTTCGGCGCCCGCCCCCCGCGGTATCTGGGGTAGAGGGAATCGAACCCGTCGGCATTGAAGTTGCGGATCACATCGCGGACCCGGTCCTCGCTGGTGAACGCGACCTTGGCGATCGCGGCCGCGTCCATGCCCTGGGCCGACAGCAGCACCATCTGCGCCCGCCGCCAGGTCACCACCGACCCGCTGCCCCGGCGGACGATCCGCACCAGCCGCCGGCCCTCGTCGTCATCGATCTCACGCACCCGCAGCCGTTCGCTCACCGGCCCAGTCTCGGCGATCAGCACACGGCAGAAGAAGTCCCCACACGAGCGCGTCCGAGGGGCAAACGTGACCTGCTACGGCACTAGTGTCCTGCGTCCGAAATTTCACTGGTTATCCTTGCCCGCTAGGGGGTGGCCTCTGTTCTGAGCTTGCGAGGTAGTCCGCGAGAGAGCTCAAGATCTCGTCGGCGTCTTGGTCCAGGTGAATGGCCGGGGGTTGGTGTTCCAGGTGGCGATCCAGTCCCTGATGTCGTTCTCCAGGGCCTGCACGGAGGTGTGGACGCCGCGGATCAGCTTGTCGGTGAGCAGGCCGAACCACCGCTCGACCTGGTTCATCCACGACGAGCCGGTCGGGGTGCGGTCTCGCGGCACAGCAGATCGGGGCCTGCGGCGCGTCTACTAAGTGGAGGCTCTTCCGGTGGAGGCGCGATGACGTTCGAGGAGTTCGTGGCCGCCCGGCTCCCCGCCGTGCTGAAGTTCGCCGCCGTGCTGACCGGCGACCGCGGCCTCGCCGAGGACGTTGTGCAGGAGGTGCTGATCCGCGCGGAGGGCCGGTGGCAGGCCATCGCGCGCGTGGACCGGCCCGAGGCCTACGTCCGCAAGATGATCGTCAACGAGTACCTGTCCTGGCGGCGCCGGTCATGGCGCCTGGTGCCGTCCGGGGCGGGCGCCGACCTGCCCGGCCGGTCCACGCCCGACCCGGCCGCCGGTTACGCCGAACGCGATGCGATGGTGGCCGAGCTGGCGAAGCTGCCGCTGCGGCAGCGCGCGGTGCTGGTGCTGCGCTACTACGAGGGGCTGTCCGACCCGGAGATCGCCGAAGTCATGGGCTGCCGGCCCGGCACCGTCCGCGGCTACGCCAGCCGTGCGCTGGCCGTGCTTCGGGTCGAGCTGACCGCTCCGCTGCCTGTGCCCGCTGTGATCGAGGAGGGACGCTGATGTCAGCCGGGACGCCGATACGTACTGAAGACCACCTGCGCGCGGCGCTGGTCTCGCTGGAGGGCTGCGCCCCCAGCGCGGATGCGGTGCTGCGCGCGGTGCACGAGGCCGCCGGGCGGCGCGGCCCAGGCCTGGCCCGGGCGCTGCGGTCGCCACGATCACCGCGCTGGCTGGTGCTGGTCCTGGGCGTCGCCACCGCCGGCGCGGCGGCCGCGCTCACGATCGTCCTACTCCCGGCCGGCGCTCCCTCGGGTGCCGGCGGCCGGCTGCCGGCCGCGGCGGGCGGCGGGCTTCCGTCGGCGGCGTCGGTGGGCCGGGCCATGCTGACCGCCGCCGGCGGCGTCAACGGTGACGTCCTGTACTGGACGGAGACCGGCATCAACAGAGGCGTCACCGTGGACATCTACCGGAACTGGTCCTGGCCGGCCCAGCCGGTCACCGGCCAGCGGGTAATCACGCGACTTCTCTTTAGCCAAAGAACCTCCCGGGCCGCGCCACTGAAGCTGGCCGAAGACGATGGGTTCGTCTCTATCGCCGCGCCAGCCACGGTGAACTACGTACATGGCCGCCTGACGGTGGTCTGCTACGCCGGAACCGGCTGGTCCGGCTGCGGGTACGCGAACACCGAGACCCCGCCGGGGACCTGGTCCCTGCACACAGGCCGGTTCTCGAACCCCAATCCAGGCCTGGGTGACCTCAGCCCCGCCGCGCTCGCCCATCAGGTCGTCAAGGGGCTGTGGCGGGTCACCGGCCGCACCTGGGTGGACGGGCAGCGGGCCATCGCGCTGACCGAGACCCCCGCTGGCCACTACCAGCCGCTGCCAACCCTGCTGTGGGTGAACGCGCGCACCCACCTGCCGCTGCGGATGATCCAGGGCGCGGGCAGGTCCCCCGCAGTGGATAACTGGTACTACCTCAAGCCCACGAAGGCCAACATGGCGCTGCTGCGGGTGCCGATCCCGCCCGGCTACCCGCGTTCGTCCTAGTGTCCTGCGTCCGAAATTCACTGGCCGACCGGCGCAGCGTCCTCCAGCCTGGCCAGCCGCTGCGCTGCGAACTGGCGCCGCCACTTCGACACCGACCGGACTGCCACCCCCAGCGCCTGCGCCGCCCCGGCGTTCGACATCCCCTCGGCACACGCCAAGACGATCCGGGCCCGGTCAGCCCGCCACCGCCCCGGCCCCGCCGCCCCGGCGCACCAGCTCAGCCCGCTCATCCTCAGACACCACGATCGGCACGGCAGAAGGACCCGAATGCGGCATGACCGCAGACTAGCGGCTAAGCAAACATAACCATCAGAATTTCAGGCGCGGCACACTAGTAGCAGGTCGGCGCTGTCGGCGAGGATGTCCGCGGGCTCTAGGCGCATGAGATCATCGCGGGTCCAGCCGCGCTCCAGATCGGTGGCCAGCCGGTGCGCGTGGCGCAGCCGGGCGCGTTCCATCGCGTTGCGGACGCTGCGGGCGTTGGCGAAGCGGGGCTGCTGCATCCGGCGGGTGAGGTAGTCGCGGAAGGCCACCTCGGCGTCCCCGCCAGGATGACCACCAGCTTGTCCCGCTCGTTCTCCATCACCTGCAGCAGGATCTCGATCGCCTCCTGCCCGAAGTCCTGCGGATCGGCCGCCCGGTACAGGTAATAGGCCTCATCGATGAACAGCACCCCGCCCATCGCCCGCTCCAGCAGCTTGCGGGTCTTCGGCGCGGTATGCCCCGATGTACTGGCCCACCAGGTCATCGCGCATCGCATGCCCCAGCTGCCCCTGCTCCAGATACCCCAGCCGGTGCAGCAGATCCGCCATCCGCAGCGCCACCGTCGTCTTGCCCGTGCCCGGCGCCCCGGTGAAACACATATGCAGATTCGGCCGCGGCGCATCCAGCCCGAACATCTGCC